>NZ_JBHURF010000042.1:0-54673 GCF_042674125.1 Rhodococcus sp. NPDC056960
AAGTCCTCCGAGGTGGTGCCGTCCGCCTCGACCGGAAGCGCGCCGCTCGTCCACACCAGATCGCCGAGGACGGTGGCCGCGGAATACGGCGCCGTTGCGGGCGTCGACTCCAGTCGGACCAGTTCCCGCTCGACGAGACCGTTCGTGCTGGTCATAGAAGAAACCTCCAGATTATGTGTGGCATTCGGGGTGTTGTCGGCGCCGTGACCGACCATCGATTTCTGATCACATATCGCTGTGACCTGGACCTCACAAAGTATGCTGGCCGACCGAGTTGTCTACAAGAAGTAGTGCATGTGAATCCGAAAAAGATGCGTTTTGAGTTGTAAGTAAATATACAAATCATGTCGCCAAGTACGGGTTGAAAAAGATCGCGCGCCGCAGGCCTCAACTCACTGAATTCGCTCGTGTACGGCGCTACAGCATTTGGTCTCACGCGGGAGAAGCAGGCCGAACCCTCTAGACAGGCGAGCAATGAATTAATGACTCGTGCCGTCGGCTAATCCGAACCCTGGGCTGCTGCGGGCGTCGACCGCACGGTTTGCACCCGTCTCGCGAGCGCGGAAAGACGTGGGCTATTTGCGCTTGTCCGCGGGAGTTCCCGCGCCTTCATGGCGCCGGAACAGGTCGACCATGTTGAACACCGCGTTGTCGATCTTGCGGCTCCACAGGCTCGTCACCAGCTCGGGGTCCTGATTCCGCAACGCGTCGAGGATCGCCGTGTCGTCGGCGACGATGTCGTCGACCGAGTACGCGTAGTCCAGCCCCAGGATCGAGATGAACATCCGCAGTTGCAGCGAGAGGCGGACGAACATTTTCTCGATCCTCGGCATGTCGGCGGCATGAGCTGCCGCGTCCTGCCACCGAATGTCCGCATCTCCCGTGGCCGGGGCGTCGCCGGTCCGCGCGTTCCTGATGACGTCCTCCATTGCGGCTTCGACCGGCGCCAGCCGCGTTTTGCCTTTGGTGGCCACGCGCCGCAGGAGCAATGCACCGAGCGGACCACGCGCGGTATAGGTGTCGAAGATGTCCTGGCGGGTCGGAATGGGGATGTACGCACCGCGGTGCGGTTCGAGAGCCACAAGACCGTCCTCGGCCAGGATCTGCAGCGCGTCCCGGATAGGCCCCCGGGAGACACCGAGTCGCGCCGCGAGCGGTTCTTCGAGGATCCTCTGTCCGGCATCGAATGCACCCGTCGCGATCGACTCGCGCAGCGCCTTGACCACGGCAGTCGCCAGCCGCGGCGGCGTATTGCGCAGCGCACCTCCTGCGGCCGCCGGAACGGACGCAGCCGACACCGCGTCCTCGATGCGCGGTGGCCGGACCCACCGGAACGAGCCTTCCCTGCTCGCGGCCCAAGATCGAACCTGGTTTTCCACCGTGAGCAAATGTTCGCCCTGACGCCGATCGAGGGCTTCGGTGATCGAATCCAGTTGCGCGAGCCAGCGGCGTGGCGCTATCTCGTACACGCTGAACCGGGGGTGCCGATACAGCCAGCGTTGGATCTGCGGCGGGAGTTTCACGTCGACCAGCGTGATGATTCGTCGATCTTGTGGGGCCACCTTGTTGACTCGTTCCAGCATGTCGAGAAGGTCCGATCCGACAGCTGACTCGGCCGGCTCCGCTGAGGACACATCCGGCTCGTACGCGAGCTGGGCCGACAGCACGGTTCGCACCACCTCCCGCCACTGGCGGGTCCGGCTGGTGCGCGGCCGCGCGTCGCCACCTCCGGGAGGCGAGGCCGGCTCATGGAAGATGAGGACGCGAGTGTCCGCGCTCACGAACACCGCAGCAAGCACCACCTGGCTCGACGTGTTGAGCACCGATCGTGTGACGAGGTCGGGCGCATCCGTGAACGACAGCCGCCGGACTCGACTGACCGCAGTCTGACTCGTCCCCAGCTCGGCAGCGATCGTGCGCGTCGTCCATGCCCCGCCTGCCGGTTCCCGAAGCTGCACGCCGAGAATTGCTCGCTGCTCGTCGCGTCCGATGGAGACCGGACGACCGGGTCGCGCCAGGTCGCCGAGGCCTTGGATCCCATGTTCGTCGAACCTTTTGCGCCATTTCATGATGGTGCTCCGCGTGACCTCGAGGGTCCGTGCCGCCTCGGTCACCGACTGGTCTTCACTCGCGAGCACGATGCGTGCCCGCAGAGCCAAGGCCTGCGTCGTGGTCGGCGCCGCCACCAACCGTTCCAGCACGTCCCTGTCCGCGGCGGAGAGCGCCATGTCGTCCTCCTCATTCCTGCGCGTGTCCGGGCGGTCGGCAGCGAAGCCCTCTGTCACGCCCATAACCGCACTCCGAGTCATTAATCTGCAACAACAGTCTTCAGCGCTGCTTTGCGTTTACGCCCAGTTTTCTGGGGTTATCCGAGCCGAGCGCGAACCATGCCTTGGTTACGGAATTACAACTCAGAACTGCCTACTTCCGATTTTCAAGTCGATCTTCTTGTCGACAACTCCTGCAAGCAGCATACTTTGTGAGGCGCAGGTCACACAGGCCCGATGGATCCGGAGTTGTCCGACAGTCGACGGCGCGCTCGACAACGTCGCCTAGATCGTCCTCTCGGATCGGTCGACTTCAAGGGTCGATCGGTCCGGCACCACCCGGACGGCTCGTAGGAGCTCTTCGAATCGGCAATGCCATTACGAGCCGCAACACCTTTGCGGCGATTCAGGACGCCTGTCGTCTGCGCAACTCGATCTGAGACCCCCTATCCAATCCCCCGGCCCCGGAAGAGAATAAGGAGATCCCATGTCATCGTTCCGGATTGTGAGGAGTGACTGGTGTCGTCGATAAAGAATACGACCATTGTGTCGAATCAGGCCGACGCCGGCTTCAAGCGGCGCTTCCTATGGAAGCTGGTCCTCGTGCTTACAGGGGGGATGTTCCTGGACGGCTACGTCCTCGGAATCATCGGTCCGGTGACAGGGCCGATGGCCGACGATTTGGGCCTGTCGACGCTGTGGGAGGGGCTGATCGCAGCGGGCGCGTTGTTCGGCATCTTGATCGGCTCGCCGCTGGCGGGCTGGGCATCCGACAAGTTCGGCCGCAAGCTGATGTTCACGGCCGACATGGCACTGTTCGTGATCGCCTCAGCGATGCAATTCTTCGTCCACGAGCCCTGGCAGCTGTTCGCTGTGCGGCTGCTGATGGGAGTAGCGATCGGCGCCGAGTACTCGGTGGGTTGGCCGCTGCTGTCCGAGTTCGTCCCTGCCCAGCTGCGGGGCCGGTTGATGGGCGTGACGCTGATCGCCTGGTATGTCGGGTTCATGATCGCGTACCTGGTGGGGTATCTGCTGTCCAAACACACCGACCTGGGCTGGAGGCTCATCCTGGGCACGAGCACCGTGATCGCCGCGGTGTTGCTCATCGCTCGGATCGGCCTGCCCGAGTCGCCGAGGTGGCTGTGGAATGTGGGCCGCAGGGACGAGGCCCACGCCCTCGCGCACAAATACATGGAGTCCTTCGCCGACATGACCGACGTCGAGCACGAGGACACTCGCAAGGGCAGCTTCGGAATGCTGTTCTCCCGGCAGTACTGGCGGGCCACGCTGTTCACCGCTGGGTTCTGGTTCTGCGCAGTCACACCGTATTTCGCGATCGCCACGTTCGCCGACAGCGTGCTGGACCGATACGGGCTCAGTGGGGGGCTCGCCGGTGGGGTCGGGCTGTCCGCAGTCGCCGCAGGCGCCGTGGTGATCACCGTGCTGTTGGTCGACAGGGTCGGCCGCCGTGTTCTGACCGTGCCGCCGCAGTGGCTGTGTATGGTGCTGCTCGCGGTCATCGGCCTCTGGGCCGGGGCGCCCCCGATGGTCGTGTTGGTACTGTTCCTGGCCTTCTCGTTCTTCAACGCGATGTACAACACGCTGACCGGCATCTACCCGGCCGAGGTATTCCCGACCGAGATCCGCGGGATCGGCACGGGATTCGCGGCCGCGGTCAGCCGCGTCGGCGCCGGCATCGGCACGTTCATGCTGCCGTGGTCGATGGCGAACCTCGGCACCGCAGTCACCATGCTGATCGCCGCCGCCATCGCCGGCATCGGGGCCGGATTGTCCCAGTGGCTGGCCCCGGAGACCAAGGGCATGAGCCTCAGTGAGACTGCTGCGGGCGTAGTGCACTAGCGCAGGACTGGCGCGACGACCGAGCTATCCGCGTCGTGGGTGCCGAGAGCGCTCTGTCATGCCCTGAGAGCCCTGAGGGAAGTACGGAAACTGCGGCTGCTCGTCAGACGCACTCACTTCGCAATCCGAGCGCACGGCTCGGCTGGAAAGAAAGTCGAAATTCAATGCGATTCAGCAAAGTGTTCAACGTCGTCGGCTGTCACGTCGGCGGGGAGGTCGGCAACGTCGTGGTGGGCGGTGTCGGTGACGTCCCCGGCGACACCATGTTCCAGAAGCGGCTCTACCTCGAGAACAAGCGAGACGACATCCGGCAGCTGCTGCTGAGGGAACCGCGCGGCTCGATGATCCGCTCCGTCAACGTGGTCCTTCCCCCGACCCACCCCGATGCTGCCATGGGCTACGTGATCATGGAGTCCGAGGAATACCCGGCGATGTCCGGAGGGAACACCATCTGCGTCGCAACCGTGCTGCTCGAAACCGGGATGGTGCCGATGCAGGAACCGGTCACCGAACTCACCCTCGAGTCACCCGCCGGTCTGATCAAGCTGCGATGCGAATGCCGCGACGGCAAGGTCCTCAGCGTCCGCTTCGTCAACCAGCCCGCCTTCGTCTACCACATGGACGCACCCGTCGAGGTCGAAGGAATGGGCACCGTGACGCTCGACGTCGCATGGGGCGGAATGGCCTTCGCGATCATCGACGCTGCCAGCGTGGGATTCGACCTCGTGCCCGACGAAGCCCGCGACATATGCGTGGTGGGCGAACGAATCAAGGCGGCTGCCGCGGAACAGCTGAAGGCCATCCACCCGGAGAACCCCCAATTCGCCGGCATCACGATCACCGAATTCACCAACCCCCTCCGCCGCGAGAACGACACCCTCATCGCCAAGAACGCGGTCGTCGTCTCCCCCGGCCGCATCGACAGGTGCCCCTGCGGCACCGGCACCTCGGCCCGCTTGGCAGTAATGCACGCCCGCAACCAGATCCGGCCCGGCGAGAACTTCATTCACGAATCACTCATCGGCAGCCGGTTCGACAGCACCATCGAATCGCTCACCCGCGTCGGAGAATACGACGCCGTGGTCCCGAGCGTCGCCGGCCAGGCCTGGATCACCGACATGTCTCAGGTCGGGATCGACCCGACCGATCCCTTCCCCCTCGGCTACACCCTCTCGGACAGCTCGATGCGCGCCGGCGCCACCAGCTGACCGAAACGTCCGACCACGACCCGACAGAAGGATCACCCATGCCGCTCATCCAGATCACCCAACCGCCCGGCTTCGACAACGAACAGAAGCGCACCGCGATCGAAGCGGTCACCCAGGCCTACGTCGACGCCACCGGCAAGCCCGCATCCTCGGTATGGGTCACCATCACCGAAGTTCCCCGCGAATCCTGGGGCGTCGGCGGCACGCCGCTCGGCTGAACGTACGCATTCCGCGATCCACGACAGCTGACGAACCGAGGCGATAGCCGCTGATCGACCCGTGCGACCCGGTCCCGGTGCATTTGTGTGCACCGGGACCGAGCACTGTGAACAGCCGAATCGAGTCCCGGAACCGCATCCGGATCAAACCAGTTGCTTCAGCTTACGAAAGTTTTACCGTCTAGCGCTGGGAAAAACCGTCTGGCACTATATTTCGCGGAATATGCGAGACCAGATCGAAGCAACCCACGGTGAATTTCATGAAATGTCGTAACCGCACGAGCCCATCGGTGCTGGTTGTGTCCACCGCTGTCGAGAGCACGTTAGTCACCCACCTGCGCACGGTCGGACTGAGCGTGACCAGCACCCGCAGCGCACCGACACCGCGTCGCATCGCCGCAGTCGACGTCGTACTCCTCGACATGACAGACGCCCCGGACCACGCACTGGCCGCAGTCAGCGCGGTACGGACCGCCGCCCGGAGAACCGGGATCATGGTGATCGGCAACGATCCCGGTACCGATCACAGCGCCCTGCTCGATGCCGGTGCCGACGACGTGCTGATGACATCCGTGTACCCCGACGAGATGATCGCTCGGCTCCGAGCGATACTCCGCCGAGTCTCACCAGCGCCGACGGTCAGCAGAACAGTTTCATCCGACGACCTGACACTGCAGCCGAAATCGAGAGCGATCGAAGTCGGCGGTAGGAGTGTGCCCCTGTCACGGACGGAGTTCGGCTTGATCGCGATTCTCGTGGACAACATAGGACACGTCGTGTCCCGACCGCAGATATTGAGGACCGTCTGGGGCCTCTCGGCGGACGCACAAACCAACGTCGTCAATATGTGTGTCAGCTCTCTCCGCCGGAAGCTCGACATCCTCGGGGCACCACACACCATCCGCACCATCCGGGGAATCGGACTGCAACTGCAACCGGTCGTCTGAGGACCGCGGCTCACCGAGAGGATGCCGGTGTCGGTTGTCCACGGGGACCACCGACACCGGCCGCCCATCTGCCCTGACTCAGACCAGGTTGACCTGGGCCTCGGAGCGACGTTTCGCGTCGCGACGAACCAACCCGAGCAGGCAGATCAGCGCCACGACAGCGAGGACGACGATCATCAACCCGACTCGCCAGACATTCTCCGCTTGGCCGTTGACCAGGGCGACCATCGCCATCGGCGACATGCCGCCGAGGATCGCGGCACTCTGGTATCCCAGGGACGCCCCGGAGTAGCGGGTTTCCGGGGGAAACAGCTCGGCGAAGAGGGCGGCTTGCGGCCCGGTCTGAATCGACATGATGGCGCAGGACACGACGACCGCGATGCCGAGGCGGGCGGGGTTCTCGGGAGTGGCCGAGCCGATCAGCGTCCACATCGGGACGGCCCAGATTCCCATCCCGGCAATTCCGATGCCGTAGATGAGTTTGCGGCCGAAGCGATCCGACAGGTATGCGGTGGTCGGCACGATGGGAATCATCACCAGTGCTGCGAGGAGGATCCAGAGAAGTACGTCCGATCGGGTCATGCCCAGGGTGGTGGTGGCAACCTGCACGCTTCCGGTCATCGTGATGTAGAACATGGCGATGCCGACGAGGTAGGTGCCGCCGGCCAGGAGCAGGGTGCCGCCGTTGTGGCGGATGACGTCCAGGATCGGTGACCGTCGCCTGGCGGGTGCGGTCGCCAGTTTGGCCTCGGCCTCCTGGAACTCGGGTGTCTCCTCGAGGTACCGGTGGATGGCGAACCCGACGACCAGCATCAGCAGGCTGCACCAGAACGGCACGCGCCATCCCCACGACATGAACGCATCCGGTGAGAGCGCCCAGGTCATGGCCAGGAAGATGCCGTTGCCGAGGACCATTCCGATCGGAATGCCGAGCTGCGCGAAGCTGCCGAAGAATCCGCGACGGTTGGGCGGGGCGTACTCGGTCACGATGAGCACGGCACCACCCCACTGCCCGCCGACGGCGAGCCCCTGCAGCAGGCGCAGGCAGACCAGCATTGCCGGTGCCAGCCACACGATGGAGGTGTTGGGTACCAACCCGACCAGGGTGGTCGACAGTCCCATCAGCAGGATCGACAGGACCAGGATCGGCTTTCTGCCGTACTTGTCACCGAAGTGACCTGCCACGATTCCGCCGATCGGTCGTGCGACGAATCCGAGTGCGACGGTGGCGAAGGAGTTCATCGCCGCGACGACTTCGCTGTCGGTGGCGAAGAAGGTCTTGTTGAACACGAGCGCCGCGGCGGTCGCATAGATATAGAAGTCGTACCACTCGAGCGACGTCGACAGCGTCGCAGCGAACGCGGCCTTCCTGACGGCGCGGGGACCGCGGTTTGGCGACGCAGTGCCGATCTCGGAAGAGAGCGCGGGCGCTCCTCCCGCCGTGACCTTGACGTTCATGCGTGTACCTCCGTAGCGAGTCGATCTACCTGAATGTTCTGTTCACGAATAGATTTGGCCAATACGAGCATTGGATTCCACTACACGGGAGACTGACGCAGTGCCCATGACCGAGCCGGACACGGCGGCGGAGCCATGTGACTAGTTTCCCTGCCACCGGGCGGGTCGTTTCTCTCGGAAAGCGCGAAGCCCTTCCTGAAAATCAGTGGAATTTCTCACTTTTTCCTCCGCATCTGACGTGAGGAGCCAACCCTGACCGTCGCCACCGCGCACGACGGTGGAGATCGCGTGCAGGGTGGCCTGGACTGCCACCGGGGCGTTGGCAGCGATCTGTTCTGCGGTCGTGATTGCGGACCGCTCCGCTGCGCCGTCGTCGACGATCTCGTTGACGAATCCGCAGCTGTGGGCCCTGTCGGCGGTGATCGGCCGGCCGGTGAGGAGCATCTGTTTCGCGATGTTCAGCGGCAGGGGTTGGTGAGCACGGAAGAGGGCGCCGGCATTGGCGACCACACCGTGGGTCACCTCGGGCAGCCCGAACCGTGCCGATCGACCGGCGACGACGATGTCCGATGCCAGTGCCAGTTCGAGACCACCGCCGTAGGCGAAGCCTTCGACTGCCGCGACGAGGGGCTTGGCCCGAGGCCGGCCGACGACGCCGTATCTGCCGCCCCGAATGGTGGATTCTCCGGGACCCTCGATCAGATCTGTTCCGGCGCAAAAGTTGTGCCGACCACCGCTGAGTACTCCGCACCAGAGGTCCGGGTTGTCGTCCAGTTCGTCGAATGCGGCGTCGAGTGCCGCGGTCATGGCGGCGTCGATGGCGTTGCGTTTGGCGGGGCGCTGCAAGCGGATGAGCAGCACGCGACCGTGACGCTCGGTGATCACCCGCGCCGGATCGGCCCGTACGTCGGATTCGGACATCACTTGTCGATCCAGTCGACGACGTCGTCGATGGGCGCGCGGGTGGTCCGGTAGCTGTTCGAGAGGTGCTCGATGTGGGGATATCCGAACGAGATTCCGCACACGATGGTGCGGTCCCGACCCAGGCCGAGTTCTCGCCGCAGCACGCTCGGGTACATCGCGAGCGCCGCCTGGGCCACGGTCCCGACCCCGTGCGCCGTAGCGGCGGTGAGGAAATTGGCCACGTAGCCGCCACAGTCCACGGCCCCGTACGGGCCCAGCGCCTCGTCGGAGTGGATGATCGCCACATGGGGCGCTCCGAAGAACTTGAAGTTCTCCAGCACCTGCTCGTATTGACGCGCGCGGTCCCCGCGTTCGATTCCTAGTGCGTTGTAGAGCTGGAAGCCGCTCTCACGACGACGATCGAGGTGAACGCCGCGATACTCGCGGGGGAAGGGGATGTCGGTGTCCTCGGTGATACCGGCGGAGGCCGTCGCGTGCAGCGCATCGCGGAGCCGTTCGGTGCCTGCACCGCGGGTGATCGACACCTGCCACGACTGGCTGTTGCACCAGGATGCCGTCAGCTGGGCGGTTTCCAGAATCCGTCGGATGGTGTGCTCGGGTACCGGCTCCGGCGTGAAGGCGCGGTAACTGGCCCTGACCGCGAGAAGCTGTTCGAGCGTGCGTGCCGCATCCGGCGGAAGCTGTGCGGTTCGCCGTTCTGCCAATACGTCTCGGGCTTCGGTGCTGACCACAGTGGGCCTTTCTGTGTGGGCCGTGTCGACGACACGGGCATCCGGATTATTCGCCGGCGGAGGGTCAGCGCAGGCTCAGCGCGACCTTGCCTGTCGCCGCACGTTCATTGAGCGATTGCAGGGCAGCGGCAGCGTCGTCCAATTCGTACAGCGTGGGCTCGGGGACTGTGAGGGCACCGGAGGCCAAGAGCGGCAACAGCTCTTCCCATTGCCGCGTCAGATATCCGGGGTCTTCGCGAATGAATTCACCCCACCCGACGCCGATCACGGAGGTGTTCTTCAGCAGGAGCCGGTTCACCTTGACCGTCGGAATGCTTCCACCGGTGAAGCCGAGTACCAGGGCACGACCGCCGGTGGCCAGGCAACGGAGGCTGTCGGTGAACCGATCCCCGCCGACCGGATCGACGACGATGTCAACGCCCCTGCCACCGGTCAGCTCGAGAACCTGATCTTTGAAATCGTCTGCCAGAACCGTGTACGTGGCGCCGTTGCCCTTCGCCACCGCGGCCTTCTCCTCGCTGGAGACGACCGCGATCGTCTCGAGCCCGAGGGCAGCCGCGACGTGCAGTGCCGCGGTTCCCACACCCCCGGCCGCTCCGTGCACGAGGACGGTCCCCCCTTGTGGGCATGAGCGCGCTCGACGAGCGCGAAGTGGACCGTGAGGTGGTTCATGACGAATCCGGACGCCGCGGTGAGCGTCACCGTGTCCGGCAACGGAAACACGTAGCCCACCGGCACTGCCACCGTCTGCTGCCATGAACCCGACAGCGCGAGCACCGCGACGCGCTGTCCCTCTGTCAGACCGCTGCCGTGCGGAGCGGAGCGAACGGTGCCTGCGCCGTCGACACCGAGGACGCAGGGCAACGCCTGGACCATCTGGTAGCTGCCCGTCGTCTGCAGCAGATCGGGGAACGAGACACCCGCCGCATGCAGATCAACTACGACCAGATCATCGGCGGCATCCAGATCCGGTAGCTCGGTGACACGAAGCCCCGACGGTCCTGCGGATTCGACCAGTTGTACTGCTTTCATCACTTCTCCGACTCGAGAGTAGGGGTGAAAAGACGTCGCGAGCGACCCTCCAGCCAGGACATACCGGTCGATTGGCCACCCAATGCCTATGTGGCATTGAGTGGCACATTAGCACCAAGTATCACCGTTGGCTAGGATGCGGTGCATGAGTCCGAAGGCCCCCGAACCGCTCAAACAACGCATCAAGGACCAGATGCGGTCGGAGGTTGTCGAGATCACGATCGGGCTGTTCCTCGACCGGGGCTTCGACGAGACGACCGTCGACGAAATCTGCACAGCTGCCGGGATCTCCCGCCGGACGTTCTTCCGGTACTTCCGCGGCAAGGAGGACGTGGTCGTGTCACGGCTCAGCAAGCTCGCCGAGGAGGGCTGTCACTGCTTCGTCGACTGTCCCCTCGACGAGGACCGGTGGACGGCCCTGAGAATGAGCATGACTCCGTTCGAGAGCTGGGCACACGAGAACCCCGCCCGCGCCCTCGCGCTATTCCATCTGATCGAGGACGCCCCGTCGCTGCGCGCGAGCTACCTCGACCGCCTCGACCGATGGCGGGCCAGTCTCGCCACCGTCATCAGCACCAAGTTCGACCTGGATTCTCGAAGCGACCTCGACGTCGCCGTCATCGCGGCGGCGAGTGTGGGAGCGTATCTCGCGGCGACGCGGGCGTGGGCGGAGTCGGGCGGAAACGATTTCCTGCCGGTCTTGTTCGACCGAGCCTTCAACGCACTACGGCCGGAAGCACCGCAGCTCGGGGGGCGATAGTTCACAGAAACCGGTGAGCCCAAGCCGCGCTCCTCGATCGGGCGAGCACTTCCCGTGGGCGTCCCGGCGGCTGTGAGGCCGCGGTCGTAGTAGGACCTGGGGTTCGGGTCGAGGATGCAGTGCACCTGGACAGGGTGCGCCCGGGCATCGGCGCGATCAGCATTGCTGATCGCGCCGATGGAACGCGGCCACTTGGTGGACGCCTGGTGAGGTCAGCCGATGCTGAAGGGCTGTCCCCACAGGGTGACGGTGCTGCTCACGTTGTCCGTCTCGACAGAGACGTTCACATACGACCGCGCCTGCGCGTAGCCGGCACATCCACTGACCCCGAGGGTCGAGTCACTCCACGAAACCGAACCGGTCGGGCCCTCGACGTAGTTCCCACCCCAATGCGCCTCCCCACCGTAGGGATCGGCATATTCCTGATCGAGGATGTCGACCGGAATCGCCGAACCGGGACCCAGAGTGACCCCGCCACTCGCACCCCCCGACAGCGGGTTCCCCACCGTCCCGGCCACAATATCCGACCACGCCATCCCCGCCCCGCCCTCGGCGCCCGCCTCGGCCCCGAAGTCCACCTGACACGCCAGCACGTAGCCCGGATAGATGTACGCGGACTGCACACCATCCCCCTGCAGCTCCACCGAAGCCTTACCGGAAACCCACACATTGCGGTGCAACGGCGTCGACCCCATCGACGGCGACACGGTCGCACTCTCATCCGTCAGGTTCACCGTCACCACGGTGCCATCCGCCAGGGTCTGCGTGATGCTGCCACCAGGCAACGGAACGAACGTGTCGGCGTTCGCCGCACCGACGGAGCACAAGCCCATGGCCGCGGCAGCAGCGGCACCGACCGCGGCCAGACGCACACCGTTCTTACGGTTGATGATCATTGTTCCCTCTCAGGGATAGAAACCTCGCACACGCGAGAAAGTGGGTGGAAGAACAGCGAAAGAGACCGAAATCAGCCGATGCTGAACGGCGCACCGTACAGAACGGTCTTCGAGTAGTCGTTACCCACGATCTCCACGACCGAGTACGACCGAGCCTGCGCGAATCCACCGCACTTCTGCACCTGCAGCTCCGCGTCCTGGTACTGCAACGCGTACACGCCGTCCTTCTTGATGTCCTTCGCCGCAATCGGCACGTACTTGACCTCACCCGAGTTCAACGGAACCGTCAGACCCGCACTCGCCGACAACGAATCCAAACCCAGACTGAACGACGGCGACGCAGACAGACCGGTGATGTCCACCTGGCAACCCACGATGTACCCCGTCGACACCCGCGAAACACCATGCGTCGTCGACGCATTCGTACCGTTGTAGGTACCCGCATTGTTCGTCGTAGCGTTCGCGTCCGTCACGTCGGTGACCTCCTCGAGCCCGTTGACGTCAGCAGTCACCGTGCCCGACACCCACGCCACCCGACCGGCGCCATTGGCAGCCAACGACGGCGACGACAGAGCGCTCTCCGCGGTACGGGTCACCGTCACATTCGGACCGGTCTTCGAACCATCAGGCAGCGGGATGAATGTATCCGCGCTCGCCGCACCAGTGGACATCACACCGAGCAGGGCAGCCGCAGCAGCACCCAGGCCTGCAATACGGGCGCCACGGCGCAGGTTGGATTTGCTCGTCATAAATGGTCTCCTCGTCGAATACCCTCGCCGGGACGAGGCCTGGTAGTGGGGTAGGTGTACTGGACAGCTGTGTCGCGGCGCCGGACGGCGTTGCGTCTGGACGGTCAGGAATCGAAACCGAGTCCGACCGCGTCCATCGCTTTGAGCCAGAGATTCCGGCGTCCTTCGTTGCCGTCGGCCCGAGCCATTGACCACCGCGTCGCCTGCACACCAATGTAGGCGAGGGGTTCGGGCGGGAACGGTATCGGCTTGGTGCGCACCATCTTCAGCCGCGTTCGCTCGGTCTCTTCCCCTGCCAGCAGGTCCAAGGTCACCTCGGCGCCGAACCGAGTCGCAGCGACACCCAAACCGGTATAGCCGGCCGAGTATGCGACGTTCCCGTCCATCGCCGTGCCGAAGAACACGCTGAATCGGCTGCAGGTGTCGATCGCACCACCCCAGCGGTGAGTGAAGCGAACGTCGGTGAGTTGCGGGAACGTAGCGAAAAAGTGTTCGGCGAGTGTTCGGTAGGTCTGGGGGCGGTGGTTGTGGTCCGAACTGACCCGTTTACCGAAGTGATAAATCGCGTCGTACCCACCCCAGACGATTCTGTTGTCGGCGGTGAGCCGGTAATAGTGGAATTGGTTGCCTGCATCTGCCAATCCCTGTCGCCGGTGCCAGCCAATTCGGTCGAGTTGCTCGGCAGTGAGGGGTTCGGTGGCGAGGACGTAGTCGTACACCGGGACGGTGTATGCGCGCGCCCGGCGAATCAGCGAGGGAAAGACGTTCGTGGCGAGAACGGTATGTTTCGCGCGGATCGTTCCGTAGGTGGTAGTCAGGGTGATCCCGCCGTCGCGGTTGACGAGGTCTGTCACGTGTGAGTGTTCGTAGATGCGAACACCCGCGTCGAGGCAGGCGCGACGAAGCCCCCAGGCCAGGCGTGCCGGGTTGAGCACGGCGGCGCCCTTCTTGTCCCAGAGTCCCGCGCGGTAGGTCGGCGAGTGGATTTCGGCTTGCAGTTGGTCGCGGTCGAAGAACTCTGCGTCGCCGCCGGATTCGACGAATCGATCGAACTCCTCGGCCAGCCCATCGACCTGCCAGTCGTCGACGGCAATATCGAGTTGTCCGGTCCACTCGAAGTCACAGTCGATGTCGAGGTGACCGAGGTCGGCGACAAGTGCGGCGAGATTGTCCTGACCGAGTTGTGTCAGCGTGTCGATCTCCCGGGGGAAGCGGCTCAGACCGTTGCTGTATCCGTGCGTGAGCGAGTCGGAGGCGAAGCCTCCGTTTCGTCCGGAGGCGGCCCCTGCTACATCCGTACTCTCGACGAGGATGACGTCGGTGTCGGGGTTCCGGCGTTTGGCCAATAGCGCTGTCCACAGGCCCGAGTAACCACCGCCGACCACGGCTAGATCGGTGTGCTCGGTACCGACAAGCGCGCCCAACCGTTCGGGTCTGTCGGGGTCGTCGAACCACAGTACGTCCGGGGCGGCGTCGGCGAGGGCCTTGGTGGCCAGGGACCGATAGTCAGGCGTGATGGTCATGCGGTGACATCTCCCAGAACTATGCGGTGCCAGCCCTTGCGGGCAACGCCGGTGACATCGATCATGGCGTGTTTGACGTTGGTGTATTCGTCGAAGGCGTAGGTGCTCATGTCTTTACCGAATCCGGATCGCCCCACTCCGCCGTGCGGCATCTCGCTGGTCATGGGGATGTGGTCGTTGATCCACACACATCCGGCGTTGATTTCGCGGGTCGCGGTCATTGCTCGGTTCAGATCGCTGGTCCATGCCGATGCGGCCAGGCCGTAGTCGTTGTCGTTGGCGAGGGCGAGCCCGGTGTGGTCGTCATCGAAGGGCAGCACGGCCAGGACGGGGCCGAAGACCTCTTTCTGGACGATGTCGGAGCGCTGGTCGGCATCGACTACGAGGGTCGGTTCGTAGTACGCGCTGTGTTCGGGCATGCCGTCCGGCGCCTTGCCTCCGCACACGATCTTGGCGCCGGTGGCCCGGGCGTGTTCGACGGCATGCGCCACTCGGTCACGTTGTGTCGTGGAAACCAATGGTCCGAGTGTGGTTTCGCGCTCGTTGGTGGGACCGGGTCGCACCTGCGTCATCAGTTCTTGCACGCCGGCGACAAACTGTTCGTACAGGGGGCGTTGGATGTAGGCGCGGGTCGCGGCAGTGCAGTCTTGACCGGTGTTGATCAGGGATCCGGCGACCGCGCCGTGGATCGCGGCGTCGAGATCCGCATCATCGAAGACCACGAACGGCGCTTTGCCGCCGAGTTCGAGGTGAACTCTTTTGGCTTGCGCTGAGGCCGCCTTCATAACCGCTCGGCCCACCGCGGTGGATCCGGTGAACGAGACCATGGCCACGTCGGGGTGTGCAGTCAGTGCGGCACCGGCCAGTTCCCCGGTTCCGGTCAGGACGTTCACGACCCCGGGTGGGATACCAGCTTCGGTGCAGGCCTCTGCAAGCATCACCGTGGTCAGCGGGGTCAGCTCACTCGATTTGAGGACGATGGTGTTTCCGGCGGCGACCGCGGGGAGGATCTTCCATGCCGCCATCTGCAACGGGTAGTTCCAGGGGGCGATCGATCCGATGACGCCGACGGGTTCGCGTCGGATCATCGAGGTGTGGTCACCGGAGTATTCGGCGGCGGCCTTGCCCTCGAGGTTGCGGGCAGCGCCGGCGAAGAAGGCGATGTTGTCGATGGTGCCGGGGACATCGAACTCGGTCGCGAGGGTGATCGGTTTACCGGCCTGCCGGGACTCGACGTCGGCGAACGCGTCGGCTTTGTCAGTGACGATCTGCGCAAGTCGGGTCAGCGCACCGGCGCGCTCGGCGGGGGTGAGTCGACTCCATGTGGAGAAGGCCTGTCGGGCAGCGGAGACAGCGCGGTCGACGTCGTCCGCGCCGGCCAGGTCGACCTGAGTGATGGTGAGACCGGTGGAGGGGTCCACGACGTCGACGAAACCGCTGCTGCCCTGGGTGCGTTGACCGTTGATGAATTGGTACATGGTTCAGTTGCCGTTCTGCGCGATGTAGATTTTTCGAAGCGTGGATTCGACCACCCAGATGGTTCGGTCACCGGCGTGGAGGCGTAGCCCTACTCCGGCGGTGAGGGCGAGGGGTGGCCCGCCGTTGACGGTGACAGTCGCTCGGCCGGAGAGAACCAGGAAGAACTCGTCGATCTCCACATCACGGCAGGTGCCCTGGGTCATTTCCCACACCCCGACCTCGACCGGTTGTTCGAAGGAAAGGAGGGCGGTCGTGCCCGTCCACGGCTGCCCCTCGATGGTCTCCGCGTCGGGAAGGGCGGTGGTGACGATGGGCACCGCACCTACTGGGGTGGGACTCCGCAAGTCGTGCAGGGTGTGGGAGGCGGAGACGGATGTGCTGTGTGCACCGTCGCTGTCCGCCGTTGCTCTTTCTGCCATGACGCTTTTTCCTGTCGGAAGGTGTGATCTGTGTGGTGTTCCGGGGCGGCGGTAGAACGCCACCCGATCCCGATGGCGCTGTGCGGCAACGGTTGCGATGGTGTGGGGATGCCGCGGACGCCGACACCAGCGGTGGGCCGTTGATCGACGCACGGAGTGCGGTCGTGACTGCTTCGATCGAAGCCCGCCAGTTGGTCGCGGCAGCGGCTGAGTCGGCGCCGTCAGCGCGGATGCGGAGAGACTAACACTATTTAGAACGGTCTGTCATAAAAACTTTTGCGTCACCTCTGCCCGCGCCTCCGATCGCGCATCACCGAGCTCGCCGTCGTGCGCCGGCTAGGACACTCCGAGGCCGAGACCGCCGAGGATGCGGTGCAGGACCGCCACCTGCTGCTCCGGGGGCCATTTGTCGGGATGCTCGATCGCCGACAGCTGGATGCCGTTGGTCACCGCACGCAGGGCGGCCACGACCGGCTCGACCTCCGCCGGCGACACCAGTCCTTGCAGGTGGTCACGCAGCAGTCCGGTCATGTGCTTTTCCATCAGATCGAGAAATTCCTGGGCGTGGGGTTCGGTGCGCGTACCCCCCGCCAGCAGAACCCGGCCCTGCTCCTGATGTCGGGAGTCCTCGTCGAGCGGCAACAGCCATTCGAGCAGGATATGCAGCCGCTCGAGCGGCGTGGCGCCTTCTTCACGCTCATCGAGATCTTCTTGGAAGTTCACCAGCATCTGCTTGAAGATGCCCCGCATCAGTTCTTCTCGGGTCTTGTAGAAGTGGGTGACGAGGGTCATCGATCCGCCCATGGTCTGGGCGATCGCGCGAAGAGAAATGGCAGCGAATCCGCCCTCGGCGATGAGAGTCTGCGCCGCGCGAGCGATCTCGCGTTCGCGCTCCTGCCTGTTCACAACCTTCGGCATTGCCCCTCCGTGGTCGATGTCCGTACCGAAACAGTAGGCCCCGGCGTCGACGCGAGCGCGCGTGTTCGCTCGACCCGATCGACGGTGCCATCTCGTCAACTCTATGTTTTCCCAGCACCAGGGGGCTGTTTATTTGAAACAGGGTGTTATATATTGATCCGCAGTGAACTACATCACTCATTCTTCGTAACCGACTACTCCAGAACCGGAGGGACCGGATGGCTCTCGGCCCCCAGACGCATGCAGGCATCGACGCCCTGCTCCGTCCCCAATCCATCGTCGTACTTGGCGCCTCCGCCAAGCGATCCACCAGCGGAAACGCGGTAATTTCGAACTTGCTCCGGCACGGATATGCCGGGGAGATTCACGTCGTGCATCCCACGGCGACCGAGGTGGAGAACATCGCCGCACGCCCCACCGTCGCCGATCTGCCACACTCACTCGACGCCGCGGTCGTCTCGCTGCCTGCCGCGGCACTCATGGACGCGCTGCGGCAACTCGACGCACAGGGATGCCGCGCGGCCCTGGTGCCCACCGCCGGACTGACGGCCTCCCAGTCCGACGAACTGGCCGCCTTCACCCATGAGTCCCCGATGGTGGTGCACGGCAACAACTGCATGGGCATCGTCAACGTATCGGATGACATTCCGCTGTGGACCTACGACGCGATCTTGTCCGAGCAGCGACGAGGGGGTATTTCCCTGGTCTCACAGTCGGGCTCGGCGACCTTCGTCTCGCGCGCGATCGAACGCGCCGGCTTTTCGAAGATCATCTCCACCGGAAACGAGGTCAGCCTGACCTCATCGGACTACTTGGCATGGTTGGCGACCGACCCCGAGACCACCGTTGTCGGACTTGTTCTCGAATCTCTCAGCAATGTAGATGATTTCGTCGACGCGGTCCGGCTGTTGCGTGCGGCCGGCAAACCGGTCGTCGCCCTCAAGGTGGGAGGCACCGCACTGGGCGCAAAGGCCACCGCCGCACACACCGGAGCGATCGTCGGCGATCACGCCGCGTACCAGGCGCTGTTCCGTCAGCTCGATATCCCGCTCGTCGCCGACTACGACGAGCTCGCCGAATCACTCAAACTGCTCGGCACCCCCGGCGTCCCCCAGGTCCGGGGGCGCCGCGTCGCAGTGATCACCGACAGCGGCGGTGAGGCCGGGCTGGCCGCGGACCTGTCGAGCCGATACGACATAGAGTTGCCGACCTTCAGTGAGCCGACACTCGCCCGCGCCGGGGAACTGATGCCGGGCGCCTCGATCAACAATCCGTTCGATGCCGGCGCCAGCCCGGCCGCGTCCGAAGAGGCGTACGACGAAGCCCACGCGCTCGTAGCCGCCGACAGCGAGATCGACGCGGTCATGATCATCGCCGAGGCGCACCACACCCTGGGGAAAGCAGAAATCGGCTATCTCGAGGACATGCGGAGCGCTGTCGTCGCGGCCGCGAGCAGCGGGAAACCTGTCCTGATCGCGGCAAGTAGCTCGACCGCCACCTCCGCGGAGCTCGATCGGTTCCTCCCCGCCGACATCCCGGTCGTGCGCGGCATCGGGAACGCCTTCGCCGCCATCGCAGCCGCGGCAGGTAACACCGGCGCCGTCCCACCGCGTATCGGCAGGCCGGCACACCTTCCCTCTCCGACTGCCGTCCGCGCGCTTCGTGCCACCATCGGCGATCACGCCGGGTCACTGCCGCCGGAGCTGTGTCGTGAACTGCTCACCGCGTACCGAATCCCAGTCGTCGAATCTGCTCTCGTCCGCACCGCGGAGGACGCGCTCACCTGGGCTCGCGATCGCTTTCCCGTCGTGGTGAAGGTCGCCTCCGCGGACGTGTTGCACCGCTCGGATGTCGGTGGTGTCGTCACTTCCGTGCAGACCGAGGCAGAGCTCACCGATGCGATTGCCCGCATCCGTGAGTCCGTCCTGCGCGCCCACCCCGCAGCGATCATCGACGGTTACGAGATTCAGCACCAGGTCAATGGGGCACATGAGGCCCTTCTGGGCTTCACCACCGACCCGGTGTTCGGCGCTGTGGCGACCGTCGGCGCCGGTGGGGTCCTCGTCGAGCTCGAACGTGATGCCGTCTCGAGCCCAGCGCCCGTGGACACTACCGAAGCGTTGCACTGCATTGCCGGCACGAGGATGTCGCGGGTGCTCGACGGCTACCGAAACCTTCATCCCACCACCGACCTGTCGTCTCTTGCCGCCGCGATGACGAATCTCTCTTGGCTTGCAGCAGATTTCGCGGGCCTGCTCGAGGCGGCCGACCTGAATCCAGTCTTTGTCGAGTACGGCTCAGGAGCCATCACGATCGTCGACATGCTGATGATCGCCTCCGACGCCGAAACCCGTGAATGCCCCACGGCCACGACCAAGTCCACGCTCCCCCAGGAAGTGACGATCTGATGCCACTCACCCCCACACATACCGAGGCGCCGGTTCGTCTCTCGGTGCGTCTTGCCGAGACCCCCTCGCTGATTGGGCGAGAGTTCCGCGGCCCATGGTTCGTCATTGACCAGAATCTGTTGCCGCTCTACGACCGGTCCTGCGGTATCGACGACGAGACCAGCACGATGGATCCCGACAGCTACCCCGACAAACTCGTCGAGGGCTTTCACCTGCTCGGTTTCCTCGACCCCCTGCTCAACGACGTCGTTACCGTCGACGGCGACCCGTGGTACGGCCTGAACTACGGACTCGATCGGGTGCGGTTCGTCACCCCGGTCCTGGCCGGACAGCCCATTCGCCTGCGCGGCCGCATCGGTGACGTGCGCGAAAAGGGTGACGGGTACCTCGTACTGCACGAATGCGTCGTGGAGATCGAGGGCGAGGAGCGGCCCGGGTTCCTGGCCGATTTCTGGGCATTGTGGCGACCCGCCGCCAACGGGACAGTCCACGTCAATTCGGAAGGACGATGACAATCATGAATGACGACACGCTGTGCTGGATGTCCGCGACCGAACTCGCTCGCAGATATCGCTCCCGGGACATCTCCCCGGTGGAGGTTGTCGATGCCACACTCGAGCGCCTCGAACGGGTCAATTCCACGGTCAATGCCTTCGTGACGGTGACCGCCGCGACAGCACGTGAACAGGCAATCCAGGCCGAGCGTGACTTTGCCTCGAGTGACCACACCGCCCTCGGTGCCTTGCACGGGATCCCGATCACCATCAAGGATCTCACCGACACCGCTGGGGTCCGTACCACCTACGGGTGTCAGGGGCTGGCCGATCATGTCCCCGAACACGACGCCGCCTCGTACGCCCGGATCAAGGCGGCCGGTGCCATCTTGATCGGTAAGACCACCACCCCGGACTTCGGGATGCTCGGGGTCACTCGCAGTTCACTGACCGGTACGACCAATAATCCATGGGACCCGACACGGACCGCGGGCGGCTCGAGTGGGGGTGCCGCCGCCGCCCTGGCCAGCGGTATCGCGCCGTTGGCCTGGGGCAGCGACGGGGGAGGTTCCATTCGGGTGCCGGCCTCTGTCTGTGGAGTCGTCGGGTTGAAGGTCTCACCCGGACGCATCCCCCGAGCCGGGGACGGTGGCATCTTCGACACCGTCGGCACGCCGGGACCCATGGCGCGCAGCACCGAGGATGTCGCGCTGCTGTATTCGGTAACCCAGGGCTTCCATCCCCGCGACCCGCTCTCCCTGCCTCGTGTCTCCGAGGGCGAGATAATGTCGGCGGTCCACGGTCCATCGTTGCGTGGACTTCGAGTCGCGTACTCGCCGATGCTCGGCGCATCGTGGGTCTCGCCGGAGGTCCGCGCGGTCGTCGACCGTGCCGCACGGCTCTTCGCCACAGATCTGGGCGCCGACGTCGAGGAAGTCACGGTCGAACTCCCCGATCCCATCGAGTACTTCAAGAACATCTGGGGAATCGCGATGGTGGACTTCTACGACGAGATGAAGTCAGCTCAACGGTGGGATCCCGACCAACTCGACCCGCAAATCTTGAGCTATGTCGCCGCCGGCCGAGCCGTCACAGCACAGATGTACCACCGCGCCCTGCACCACACCCGCGCCGACATCGTCCGCGGTTTCACCACAATCTTCGACCGGTTCGATATCCTGCTCAGCCCCACCACACCGGTGACAGCCTTCCGGCACGAGGACGAAAGCACCGTCTTCAGCGTGCCGGACAACGGCAACTGGAACGATCAGGATTTGCAATTCCATGCCCTGACCGAATCGCCGAGCCACGCCGCCTTGCCCGCCATCAGTGTGCCGTGTGGTTTTTCGGAGGGCCTGCCCGTGGGATTGCAGATCATCACCCCCTGGCAAAACGACAACCTCGCCCTCCGTGCGGCCGCCGCCTACGAGGAGGCCACCTCGTGGCGGAAGAGTCGTCCACCCCTCGACGGAGCAGTCCCCACTCCCCTTTCGTGAAGAGACGCCCATGTCCAAACAAGCCCGAAAATGTTCCCCCAGTCCGCTCCACACCCGCCGCTCGTACAGCCGGGCCCACAGTGCCCTCACCGCGATAATCGGGTCGGCCACGGCTCTGTCGACACTCGTCGGCTGTTCGTTTGCCGCTGCGGGCAACCTGGAAACCCCCTCCCTCCAAGACCAACTGCCCTCGGCTGCAGCAGATATCGACCACCTGAACTGGGCTCTGCCGGCAGGTGAGCCCCCCAGCCTGAACCCGGTGATGAACGTCGACTATTCATCGACCTTCGTGATCTCGCAGCTGTGTGACACTCCACTGCAGATGAATCCCGACTACAGCGTCTCCGATAATTTGGTCTCCGCCACACAACTCGACGATCTCGCCGTCGAACTCCGACTGATCGCCGACGCCACGTTCTGGGATGGGACCCCCGTCACCACCGAAGACATCGCCTACAGCCTGCGGCGGGCCGCCGCCCCGGACGCACTGGTGAGTTTCGTCTACGCCAACGTCGCCAGCATCGATGTCACCGGCGAGAAGACTGTGACCGTTCGCTTCTCGGCACCCGACGAACTATTCCTCAAGGAGCTCGCCACACCGGTCGCCGCCATCTTTCAGAAGGCCCACGCCGAGAAGGCCGGAGCCGAATTCGGCACCGCCGCCGGGGGGATAATGTGCAGCGGTCCCTTCGCTCTCGACACCTGGAACCCCGGTTCGGCGATTGAACTCATCCGTAACGAGAACTACTGGAACCCACGGTATCGCGCCCACTCGACCTCTGCCACGCTCTCATTCGTTACCGACTCCAGCGCCCTGACGCAGGCGTTGGCATCCGGGCAGATCGACGGTGCCTACGAGGTACCGCCCTCGGTCATTCCCGCACTGCAGAAGTCGACGACCGGGACGGTGTACTACGGACCTGCCCCGCAGACGGTGGGCTTGTTCGTCGCGCGACCAGACGGTCCGCTAGCCGATTTCGATCTTCGGCGCGCGCTGGCCCTCGCCATCGACCGCCAGGCACTGCTCAAAGCCGCGTTCAACGGTGCCGGTACCGAGAATTACACCATGGTCGGGGCTTCGACCTGGGACATCAACGCCCGGCATATCTGGGAAGCGGCGAACGCCGAATACGTTCAGCGCAACGCGTTCGACACGGACGAGGCGCGTAATCTGGTGCAGAACAGCAGCTACGCGGGTGCGTCGATCGTCCTGGCCATCAAGTCCGGCGACGAAACACAGTCACGGGTCGCCCAAGTCATCCAGCAACAGGGACGGGACATCGGACTCGACGTCACGATCGACAAGGTGCAGCCACTCGAGTTCGCCCAGATGCAATACGATCCGGTCGCTCGCGCCGGTATCGATCTGCTGCTGGCCAGCTCGTTCACCGCGACCCCGTCCGATCCCCTCGAATCGATCGGGTTCAGCATCGCCGACGGCGGCCCGTACAACTACACCAATTTCCGGGACGAAACGGCGTTCGACCTCGTCAGCCGCGCCCGGCAGACCTTCGACCCCGCCGCCCGGGCCACCATGTTGACGCAGGCACAACAGCGCTGGGAACAGAGCTACATGGCGTCGACCTTGGTCAACCTCTACGAGGTGAGCTACCTCAACAACAGCTACTCCGGCGCCACCACCTCCTTCAGTTATCTCTTCACGCCGTCGCTGGCGTTGATCGGTGCGAGGTAAAACATGAACTCACCAGCAACTTCCCCGCTGACCCGGCCCTCCTCCGGGTCCACCGCCTCACCTAAAGTCTCTGTCCGCACATCGGCCACCTCGCTCCTCGAGGGGCTGATCGGTCCAGTCGTCACCATCGTCATTGCCTCCTTCGTCGTCTTCACCGCGCTCTCCTTCGCTCCTGGCGATCCGGTCAGCCAGAAGCTCGGGGCCCGCGCCACCGACGTGCAGCGAGCGGCCCTGCGTGCGCAACTCGGCCTGGACCAGCCGCTTCCGATTCGCTACTGGCACTGGCTCGTCAATGCCGCGCACGGAGACTTCGGATCGTCCATGGTCTCCGGATCGACGGTCAGTGAACTACTCGCGCCCCGCATCGCGACGACGATCTTCCTCGTCGTCTACGCCGGTATTCTCGTCCTGGTCGTAGGTTTCGCCCTCGGCACCGTCGGCGCGATGGTGCGGCCACTCAGTTCGGCTGTCGCAGCTCTCACGGGACTCGCCATAGCAATCCCGAGCTATGTCGCCGCCACCCTGCTCGTCGCCGTCTTTTCCCTCAGCTTGGGATGGTTCCCCGTCCTCGGCTCCGGCACCGGATTCGCCGACCGACTCTGGCATCTCACCCTGCCGGCCATCGCGCTCGCCGTCGGATGGAGCGCCTTCGTCACCCAGATCACGGCAGCGTCGCTGCGCCAGGAACGCCTCAGCGATCACGTCGAAACGGCACTCAGTAGAGGCATTCCGCCCGCCCAGGTGTTCCGGCGACACATCCTCCGCAACGCAGCGGTCCCGATCGTCACCACCACCGGTACCCTGCTCGCCGGCCTGGTTGCCGGGAGTGTGGTCGTCGAGACCGCGTTCGGGCTCGACGGGCTCGGCTCACTGCTGGTCACGGGAATCCTCAGCAAGGACTACAACGTCGTCACCGCCATCTCACTCATCCTCGTCGTGGTCTTCGTCATCTCGACCGCAATCGTGACGGCCATGCAGCGGACCCTCGATCCCCGCATCCGGGAAGGAGTCAAGCCATGACCGCCATCGCAGCGGTGCCTCTGTCCACCGACACGGTAGAAACCCGCCGTCACCGCCGGTTCGATCCGGTCACCATCGTCGCCGGCACGGTCCTTGTCGTCCTGGTCACCGCCGCAGTGATCGGGCCGTGGGTGACCCCGTACGACCCCCAGCAGGTCGACATCCTGGCGTCGAACCTGCCACCGAGCGCGCACCACCTGTTCGGTACCGATTCGCTCGGGCGCGACATCTTCAGCCGGGCGTTGGCCGGTGCCCGATTGAGCTTGATCGGCCCCGTCATCGTGGTACTGATCTCGAGCGCACTGGGAACTCTGCTCGCGCTCGCCGCCGCCTGGTACGGCGGACGGCTCGACACCGCCCTGAGCCGGGTGGTCGACGTGATGCTGGCCTTCCCCAGCATTCTCGTCGCGGTGCTGGCGGTGGGAATTTTCGGCGTCGGTCTTGCCGCACCCGTGGTCGCCCTCACCCTCGCATATGTCCCCTACTTCGCCCGCATCGTTCGCGCCACGGCCATCCGGGAAGCGCATCTTCCCTACGTCGAAGCCTGCCAAATGGCCGGGTTTTCCACGTGGAGAATCAATTTCAGGCATATCCTGCCCGCCGTGGCTCCGACCATCGGCGCCCAGGCGACCATCACGATGGGGACCGCCCTGGTCGAGCTGGCCGCAATCTCCTTCATCGGACTCGGCGCCCAACCCCCGTCCTCGGAATGGGGTCTGATGGTCGCCGAGGGCAGCACCGCGCTGCTCAGCGGCTACCCCTACCAAACGATCGCCGGAGGCATCCTCATCGTGCTCACCGTGGTCAGCGTCAATGTGCTGGGAGAACGCGCCGCACAACGAGTGGAGAACCGAGCATGAACACACCCCTACTGCGCGTCGACTCGCTCTGCGTCGATGCCACCGTCGACAACCAACTGCGCCCCATCGTGACGAACGTGTCATTCGACCTCGAAGCCGAAGGCGCACTCGGCATCGTCGGCGAGTCCGGGTCCGGCAAGTCGATGACGCTGCGCGCCATCCAGCGACTGCTCGCCCCGGGTGTGCACGTTCGCGGCGAAGTACTCTTCGACGGCACGGACGTGTACGCGATGAATGCGAAACAGCTTCGCCGCTGGCGCAGCCGAGACATCGCGATGATCTATCAAGACTGCCGGGCGCACATCAATCCGGTACGCACCATCGGTGACTTCCTCACCGAAGGATTAACTACCTGCCGCGGGGTCAATCGCACCGACGCGGTGAAAGCAGCCACGGAACAGCTGCGGGCGGTGGGAATCAGTGACGGACAGCGCCGCCTCAACCAGTACCCGCATCAGCTGTCCGGGGGGTTGCTCCAGCGGGTCATGATCGCCAGCGCCCTGTTGACCGATCCCAAACTCATCCTCGCCGACGAACCGACGACTGCGCTCGACGTGACCATGCAGGAGGAGGTCATGGCGATCCTCAACGACCTACGGACCCAACGCGGTCTGGCGATGATCCTGGTCACGCATGATCTCGAACTCGCTGCCGCTGTCAGCGACCGAATCGCCGTGATGTATGCGGGTATGTTCGTCGAGTTCGGCGACACCGTCCCCATCCACCGCAATACCCTGCACCCCTACTCCGCGGGTCTGCTCGCCTCACGCCCCTCCATCGACCAGCGGGTTCGTCTCCATCCGATTCCAGGCCGGCCCCGCGCGGCCTACGAGGTCGCACGCGGTTGCCGATTCGCAGAACGGTGCAGCTTCACCACCGACGACTGCACGTCGATCGAGCAGTCCCTACACCTGGTCGACGATCATCTCGTGGCCTGCTGTCGCGCAGAGCAGCTCGCCGGGCAGTTATCACTGCATACCGAATCGACGGGAGCGACACTGTGAGCCCGCTTCTCGAAGTTGTCGCACTTCGCAAAACGTTCCCGATGCGCAACACGCGCACCGGACCCGCGGAACTGATCGCCGTGGACGACGTCTCGTTCACGGTCGAGCGAGGTGAATGCCTGGCGATCGTCGGTCAGTCCGGATCGGGAAAGACAACCTGCGCCCGCATCATCGCCGGTCTCGAGAAGGCGACCTCGGGTCAGGTCCTGTTCTCCGGAACGCCACGTTCGACTGAACACAGTTGGGGAGGACGCGGCCGGCGAGAACACGCCCGTCAGATCCAAATGGTCTTCCAGGACCCGAACTCGTCGCTCGATCCTCGGCAAACCGCTCGAGCAGCGATTCTGGAGGTCCTGCGTGAGCATCCCGATCTCTACGGCCCGCCGACCGTCACGACCGCCACCGAACTCCTCGAACGAGTCGGGCTCGATGCGCGGACAGGCAACCTGCGCCCGCGAGCGCTCTCCGGTGGGCAGAAACAACGGGTGGCCATTGCCCGCGCCCTCGCCGCCAAACCCAGCCTCTTGATTCTCGACGAGGCGGTCGCCGCCCTCGACGTCAGCGTACAAGCCCAAATCATCAACCTCCTCGAGGATCTTCGCATCGGCTCCGACCTTGCCTACCTGTTCGTCTCCCACGATCTCGGTGTCGTCCGACAGGTCAGCGACAAATGCATAGTGATGACCGAAGGGCATGTTGTCGAACGTGGCTATACCGCCGATGTTCTCGACAACCCCCGCGAGGAATACACCCGCACGCTGCTCTCCGCGATCCCACGGCCGGGCTGGACACCTACTCGGCAACTTGCGGTTGCGACTTCACACGATTGAAGCCCCAGGACACCGCCGTCCGCCCACCTTCACTACCCGCTCCAGCACGTACCCCGCTCACCGAGCCGACTCTCCAAGGACCCGTATCAGATGGATATCATCCACACCGGACCCGCGCCCGTACCCGACGGTGTCACCAGTCCGTACATCCCCATGCGCGACGGCGTTCGCCTCGCCGCCGACCTCTACCGCCCCGACGGACCCGGACCGTTCCCAGTCGTCCTCATCCGGCTGCCGTACGACAAAGATGGCCGATATTGCTTCATGCCCGAGATCGCTCCCCGCTTCACCGAAAGCGGTTATGCCGTTGTAGTACAGGATGTTCGCGGTAAGTACCGTTCCGAGGGTGTCACCGAATTCGGTGTGCACGAGGTTGCGGACGGGTACGACACAATCGACTGGATCGTCGCCCAGGACTGGTCCGACGGAAACGTCGTCATGTGGGGCGACTCCTACTTCGGAATGACTCAGCTCGCAGCAGCGGTCTCCGCTCATCCCGCGTTGCGGGCCATCTCCCCCCGAGTGACAGGCACCGGACTCAGCTGCGTCACCCGAGAACCCGATGGCTTCCCCGAGCCCGAGCAGATGTGCCGGCGACTGTACCTCGCCAGCCACTACGTCGACCGCGACCAATACGAGTGGCAGTTGGACCCGCACACACGTCCCCTCAGCGCCGCATTCGAAGAATTCTTCACCGAACTCGGGCACCGATCTCGGGACTATGACCACGAACTCACCGCGCCTGGCGATCATCGCGGACCATCGGTGGCGCAACTACTGGCCGCTCCTCCCGTGCCCACCATGTACACGATCGGGTGGTACGACAACTGTGCCATCTGGTCGTGGCATGACGTCAACCAACTGCTAGCGCATCCGGACTGGCAGCAGTCGACCTATCTGCGACTCGAAGGTATCGACCACGAGAA
The DNA here is from genome assembly GCF_042674125.1 of Rhodococcus sp. NPDC056960. Taxonomy (NCBI): domain Bacteria; kingdom Bacillati; phylum Actinomycetota; class Actinomycetes; order Mycobacteriales; family Nocardiaceae; genus Rhodococcus; species Rhodococcus sp. NPDC056960. The sequence continues at coordinate 28,121 of NZ_JBHURF010000042.1, forward strand.
CTATCGCTTCTCGAACCGTCCCATCGGCGAGCACGACCGGTATGACAAGTCCGTCGACGCACGCGCGAAGCTCATCCCGCAAATGGTCGACCCCTCGATCGCCTTCTTCGATTTCTGGCTCGGAAGGTCGGTCACACAGCCCGAGAAGGTGACCTACGAGATCTGCCACGGCTCGTGGGACACAGCGCAGGCATGGCCACCCTCCTCGGCCGTGCGCTCCGTACTCCACGTACATGCACTAGATCAGACTCGCAGCGGCGAGCTGAAAGACACAGTGCCGTCAACCGCCGCCGCTCTGGTGTGGGAGTCCGACGGGATCAACCTCGTCCCCTCCGTGACAGCGAATCCCTTCGCCATGGCGCTGGAGATGGAGAATCTCACCCCCACCGACCGCACCGACGTCGCGTTCGTGACCGGCACACCGCTCGACGACGATCTCGTACTCGCCGGTCCCATCGAGTTGACGGGTTGGCTGACCTCCGACCAGAACAGCACCGACCTCTTCACCCGCCTGCTCGACGTCGCACCCGACGGATCCTCCACACTCATCGCGCGAGGCGGCATTCGTCTGAGTGATCTGCGAGGAGTATCCGAGTTCCGGGTCAGCCTTCTCCACGCGGGATACAAGATTGCGGCCGAGCACCGACTGGGACTGCACCTGGCGACCACCGACTTCCCCGAGTACATCTTCAACACCGGAAACGGGACCGACCCATGGGAAGCCGAGCTGGCAGCGAAGACAGTCACCCGGTTGCACACCGGGCCCCAACACGATCTGCGTCTCACCATCACCACCATGCCACCGTTCGGGCAAGTCGAATGACCCGCACACACCTCGAATGCAGGAAACCTCGTGAAGGAGGACACGTTCACAAGAGCCTTGCCGTGCAAGCCGACGGCTTTTCTCGCGGTGACCGCGACATCCTCGACCTCGCCGTCTTGTGGCTACCCCTTGGCGGGCTACCCGCCGAAAAAATTCGTCGCACACTCGGGATGAACCCGACGGAATTTCACGACCGGATCCGAAGCATTGTGCGGCACCACCTACGAGAGCCTCCTGTCAGAAATTACGATGCACTCGAAACCGTTTATGCACCATCAATTCTCACATCTGTGGAACAATCCGCCGCCGACCATAGGCTCGCGGTTGAATGAGGGCTCGCCGGGTTTACTGCAGCAGTTGAGAACATGGCCTGCCTCGATTCAAGGTAAGCGTTCAGGGTCGCCGACGTCATCGAGAATCGCCAGCAGTTCGGCGAGGAGATTCTCGGCTTTCGCCTTTGCCGTCGAGTATCTCGGTGACGTCCCAAGCGGGGTGTGGGGGTCCCGGCGGGCGGCTGCACGGACGAGACTCCGTGGTCAGTGGGCGCCCCTCTCGGCCTGGGTGACCCACAGCCGGTAGAGGGCTTCACGTCGATTTGCCGGGAGACGTAGGTGTAACGGTAGGCCTTGTTCGACCGCATCAGGCCGCGGCGTCGGAGTCGGACTTCTGGCCGTTGGTGGGCCCGTCGACGTCCTGCAGGTTCCGTGGGTCGTTGGCCAGGTCGCGGCGCTGTTCGGGGCCGATCGGCTGGGCACCCTTCTGCCACGTATCCGACAGCGCGACGCGATCGGGTGAGCACGCGAGGCGAGCGCGAACTCGGAGATCACCACGCCGACGAGGGCGTCTTCGGCGAACCGGTCACGTCGTTCGCGTAGCCCGGCGGCACGCTCGGCCGCGGGGAGTGCGATGTGGTGGAGACCCGTTCGCCACGCCGGTGAGCTGGCGTGGCGAACGGGCGATTGTGGGGTTGCCGGCGGTCAGGCGAGTGCTGCCGGGTGGTTCTGGAATCCGACGTCCAACGCGCGGGTGTGCTCGACGACCGGTGGTTCGGCGAAGTGCTCGGCGACGAGGGCTCGCCACTGGGCGAAGTCGTCGGATTCGCGGAACCGGACGGTGTGGTCCTCCACGGTGTCCCATTCGACGATCAGCCGGTAGCGTTGCGGGAATTCCTCGGAGTGCTGAACCTGCATGCCGCTGCAGCCGTGGGCGCGACGGAACAATGGGACAGCCTCGGCGACAGCGGATTCGAACTGTTCGTTGTGTCCGGGAAGGACTTCGAGTTGGGCGATCTCCCACACCATGTCATGTGCCTTTCGGGTCGGATCGACGGTCAGGAGATGTTGGTGCCGTGTTCCTCGTCGATACGGGTGGTCACCCCGGTGGCGACGATGGTGCGGTTCGCGTCGACCGAGGCGTAGGTCCAGAAGATGTGCAGTTCGTCGGTGTCGGACGTGTTCTGGAAGAAGTGCGGGATCCCGGCGGGGATGAACGAGTTGTCGCCGACGGTGACCGGGTACTCGACGCCGTCGATGTGCGCGACCGCCGAGCCCCTGATGATCAGCACGGACTCGTCGCAGTTGTGGATGTGTTCGGGGATCGCGGCGCCGGGCCCGAACATGGTGATGCCGTTGAGGAAGTCTTTCGCGCCGACCTGCGGGGAGACCAGCGGGATGGTGCGGGCGCCGCCGCCGCGCTGACGCGGGGTGATCTCCCCGGACTTCAGCACGACGGCGGGGCGTCCGTCGTCCCCGGCCGATGTCGTCACGTGGTGCCCGGGGGCGGGATCGGTGGTGGTCAAGAGAGGTCTCCTTCGGAAGTGGTTGCGGGAAAATCTATTCGGAAACCGGTGCCTGGGATCCCGGTTCCTTCATCGCCCACCAGGTGCGGACGTTGACGAATTCCCGGATCCCCGCCGAGGCGAGTTCGCGGCCGTAGCCGGAGCGTTTGGTGCCACCGAACGGCATCCGGGCATCGGACGCGACGACGGAATTGATGAAACACGCCCCGGACTCGATGCGCCTGCCGACCGCGATCGCCGCCTCGACGTCGGTGCCCCACACACTGGCGCCGAGCCCGAAACGGGTGTCGTTGGCCACGGCGACCGCCTCGCCCGGCCCGTCGACCGTGATGATCGTCGCGACCGGCCCGAACGTCTCCTCCTCGTACACCGACATCCCCTTGCGGACGTCCCCGAGCACGGTCGGCGCGTAGAAGAACCCGTCCGTGCCCTCCAGCGGGTGCCCGCCGTGCAGCACGGTGGCACCCTGCCCGGCGGCGGTCCGCACCTGCCGGTCGATGCCGTCCAGCAGGTCGCGGCGGGCCATCGGGCCGACATCGGTGCCGTCGATCTCCGGGTCACCGACCTGCAACCGGCCGACGTGGTCCACGAATAGCCGGGTGAACTCGTCCACGATCGACGCGTCGACGACGAACCGCTTCGGGGAGATGCAACTCTGCCCGGCGTTGAGGAACCGGCCCCTCGCGGCGAGCGCCGCCACCCGCGGCAGGTCGGCGTCGGCGAGGATCACGAACGGATCGGAACCGCCGAGTTCGAGAACGGACTTCTTGATCTCCCGCCCGGCCAGCGAGCCGACCGCGCTGCCGGCGCGTTCGCTGCCGGTGATGGTGACCGCCCCGATCCTCGGGTCGGCGATCAGACGCTCGGTGGTCGCGGGCACGTCCGGTTCGGCCACCAGCAGGGCGGTGAACAACCCGTCCGGCAGGCCCGCGGCGCGCAGGATGTCCTCGCTCTCGACCGCCGACCCGGTGGTGTTCGGGGAATGCTTGAGCAGGGCGGCGTTGCCGGCCATCAGCGCGGGCGCGGCAAACCGGAACACCTGCCACAACGGGAAATTCCACGGCATGATCGCCAGCACGATCCCGACCGGCTCGTACGACACCCAGCTGTCGTCGGCGGACGTCGCATAGGTCTCGTCGGCAAGGAAGCCGGCGGCGTGATCGGCGTAGTACTCGAGCCCGACCGCGCACTTCTCCACCTCGGCCCGTGACTCGACCAGCGGCTTGCCCATCTCCCGGGTCACCAGCAACGCCAGCGAATCCCGGCGGCGGCGCAGTTCGGTCGCGGCCGCGCGCAGCACCTCACCGCGGGCAGCGAAATCGAGTTGCGCCCACTGCTTCTGCGCTGCGGCTGCCGTGTCGACGACCGCGTCGATCGTGCTGTCCGACATCGTCGGGTAGGTCTGGAGTGTCTGTCCGGTGGCGGGGTTGACGGTGGTGATCGATGCGGTCATGAGGGTCCTCTCACAGGTGTCCGCGGGCAAAGGAAGCGAGTGGGATGTCGGTCAGCGGAGTTCGGTCATCGCGGTCAGCACCGACTGGGTGAAGTCGTCGGTGCCGAGCGAGCCGCCGATGTCGCGGGTGCGGGTGTCGGGGTTGTCGAGCACGCGGTCGATGGCGCGCATGATCAGCTGACCGCCCTCGATGAGCTTGGCGTCGTTCTTGCGCTGGCCGATCCAGTCGAGCAGCATCGCCGCGGAGATGATCAGCGACGTCGGGTTCGCGACGCCCTGGCCTGCGATGTCGGGTGCGGAGCCGTGCTGCGCCTGGGCGACGCAGATGTCGTGGCCGGCGTTGATGGCGCCACCGAGGCCGAGGCTGCCGGTCAGTTCGGACGCCTCGTCGGAGAGGATGTCGCCGAACATGTTGGTGGTGACGATGACGTCGAACCGGGAGGGCTGCCGGATCAGCAGGGCGGCGGTGGCGTCGACGATCAGTTCCTCGAGTTCGATCTCCGGGTACTCGGCGGCGACCTTGCGGACTTCCTGGAGGAACAGTCCGTCGGACAGTTTTACGACGTTGGCCTTGTGGACGGCGGTGACCTTCTTACGGCGGCCCTGCGCGAGTTCGAAGGCGGCGCGGGCGACGCGTTCGCAGGCTCCGCTGGTGATCTTGCGGATGGACAGTGCGGTGCCTTCGTCGGGCATGAATTCGCCTGTGCCGGCGAACATGTTGCGGTCGGAGTAGAACCCCTCGGTGTTCTCACGCACGATGACCAGGTCCATCGGGTCGCGCAGGATGCTCAGTCCCTCACGGGAGCGGCACGGGCGGATGTTGGCGAACAGTTCGAACTTGGTGCGCAGCTCCGCCGACGGGTTGATGCCGCCCTCCGAGCGCGGGGGGTAGTCGTAGTGCGAGACCGGTCCGAGGATGACGCCGTCGACCTCGGGGATGCGGGCCAGGGTGGCGTCGGTGAGGGTGGTGCCCTTGTCCGCGAGGCTCTTCAGGCCGATGTCGTGGGTTTCGAATTCCAGGTCCAGGCCGAGGGCCTTGTCGGCGGCCTCGAGGATCTGCAGGGTCCGGGGGGTGATTTCGGGGCCGATGCCGTCGCCGGGCAGGACGAGAATCTGGGTGCTCATGGTGGTACTCGCTTTCTGGAAAAGTGGTGAAGAGAAGTTGTTTACAGGCCCCACACGGCGGCGAGGGCGAGGATTCCGGCGACGGTGATTCCGCCGCCGATCCGGGTGGCGATCTGGGCGAACGGCATCAGACGCATGCGGTCGCTGGCGGTGAGGATGGCGATGTCGCCGGCGCCGCCCATGCCGGAGTGGGTGGAGGTGATGATGGCGCCTTCGACCGGGTGGATGCGCACCAGTTTGGACGTGAAGAAGCCGGTGATCACCAGGGCGGTGACGGTGGCGACGATGGTGATCAGATTGCGCGGCGCAAAGCCCTCGATCAGCTTCTCCCAGGGGGTCAGCACCAGCCCGAAGGCGAAGAGCATCGGGAACGCCATGGCGGTGAGGAAGAAGGTGTAGACGATCTTCGAGCCGGCCTGGATCCGCGGGGTGACGCCGTGGGCGAGTTTGAGCAGCACGGCCAGGAAGAGCATCGTGACCGGCCCGGGGAGACCGAACACCTCGTGCGCCATCTGACCCGCCAGATACAGCGTGACGGCCACGATCATTGCGGCGGCGATGTTCTGGACGCTGAACAGGTTGGACTGATCGCGGGTGTCCTCCGCCTCGAGGAGGTCGTCGTTCACTCCGGGCTGCAGGCGCCCGAAACCGGTCAGGTGCGGTCGCCTCTTGCCGAGGTAGCTGAGCAGGCCGGACAAGATGATGGCGGTGAGGTTGCCGACGAGGATGGCAGGCATGACCTTTGCGAGCAGTTCACCCTGATCTCCGAAGCCGGCCTGGGCGTAGCCGAGGGTCAGCGGGACCGCGCCCTCACCGACGCCGCCTGCCATGATCGGCGCCACGATGAAATAGAGGGTGTCCTTGAATCCGATGCCGACGAGAGAGCCGACCGCGGTGCCGACGACGCCGGCGACGACCGAACCTGCCGCGAGCGGTACGAAGATCTTCACGAAACCCTTGATCAGGACGGTGCGGTCCATGCTCAGGATGCTGCCGACGATCACCCCGGCGATGAACAGGTACAGGATGTTCGTCGATTTGAAGAAGTCGCTGACGATGTCGACGTTCGACGCCGGGATCCAGCCCTTGTAGTTCAGGTACGAGGGCACGAAGGTGACCACCACCGCGGCGCCGCCGATGTTGCGGATGATCGGTGCACGTTTGCCGATCTCGCCGAGTGTGAACGCGAAGACCGCCATCACCGCGATGACCATGGTGATGTCGCTCTTGACGACGTCCATCGCGGTGAACCCGATCAGCAACCCGACCAGCAGGATGTAGATCGGAATCGGGATGATCCCGATGTCGCGGTCCATCAACTTCCACCACCGGGCGCGCCAGGGATGCCCGGACAGTTCCGGGGAGTCCGCGCCGTGCGGTGCGGTCGTGTGTGTTGCCATGGTCAGTCCTTCGACAGGGCGGCGATGCCCGTGGGTGAGGGGAGGCGGGATCAGAACCCGAACAGTGCGGCGGGGTTGTCGACGAGGATGCGGCGGGCGTTCTCGTCGGATCCGGCGGCGCGGCGGATTCCGGCCAGGACAGCGGCATCGTCGACGTCGAAGAACGGATCGATCGACGCCGCGGTCCGGGGGACGTCCTTCGGTAGGCGCCCGGTGTGCGGCCAGTCCGACGCCCACAGCAACCGGTCGACGGCCGCCTCGACGAGCCTGCGGGACAGGTCCTCGACTGCCGCAGGTGCCGGGTTGTGCGGCAACCGGTAGGGGGCGGACATCTTCAGCCACACGTGTCCGGTGGCGAGGAGCTCGGTCAACTCGCTCACCCCGGGCGCATCGGGGCCGGCGACCGGATCGACTCCGGCGTAGTGGTCGAGAATGATTGGGACAGAGGATCCTTCGATCAGTCCCCGGTTGTCGAGGAGGAACCGCGTGCCGGCGTAGATCTCGACTGCGAATCCGAACGGCGCGGCGCGGTCGACGGCAGCGGCCAGCGCGCTTCCGGTATCGCCGTGGACGGCGACGTTGACCCGCAGGCCGCGGACACCGGCGTCGTGCAGACGCACGAGTTCGGAGTCCGTGGAACGCGCACAGTCGATGACAGCGACGCCGCGGGCCACGTCGGGACCGAGCTTGGCGAGCCCGTCGAGGAGCGCCGCGTTGTCCGTCCCGTAGATACTCGGCTGCACCAGTACCACCCGCTCGATACCCATCCGCCGCGTGAACGCTGCGAGGTCGGTGATCGTGGCCGCAGCCGGGGTGTACGTCCGATCGTCCGCGTAGGGGAACCGCTGCGGGTCGAGCACGTGGACGTGGGTGTCACAGATTCCGGCCAGCTCGGCGGGGGTATTCGTGCTGCCTGACATGTCTGATCCTCTTCGGGTGGGTCGCAACACCGGAACTCTTCGGTGTGCTTCACCACACTAACGTCGACGTTGGTTTTTTACAAGGTCTTAATACCAATAAATTGTGCCAACGCCGTACCAGCACGATCGCCATGTCCCTGACGAGGGGAAATGCGGCGAACCAACGGGGCTCGACGAGCCCCGCGCGGCGGTCAGTGCGCGGTCTTCTCCACGCTGACAGTGGCCAGATGGCGGTACATCAACGAGCTGGCGCGGGCGTTGTCGCCGTCGAGCAGCAGGTTGGCGATCTGCACATGCTCGCGGCAGCGGATGAGTGCCTTCTCGCGTTGCAACGACCGCCGGTACTCGATGAGCCGGCGCGTCTTGTCGATGCGTTGCAGCGCATCGACGAAATAGGCGTTGTGGCTACATCCGATGATGACCTCGTGGTGGTGCGAGTTCAGATCGAACAGTTCGGCGTTCGACACCGTCCAGATGTCGCCGTCGACAAGGCGCTGCTGTGCGTCGCGGGAGGCCTCGACTGCGGCGCGGTCGAGGTCGAAGGTGGTTTCCAGGATGGCCGCCGGCTCGATGACCAGGCGAAAGTGGTAGCTGTCCTCGTACATCTTGAGCGAGGTCAGCATCGGCAGAAACTCCCACCCGTAGCCGGGAAGGCGGTCGATCCACCCCTCCTTGGACATACGGCGCAGCAGCTCGGCCAGTTCGGAACGAGTGAGGTCGTAGCGGCGGGCGAGTTCGTTCTCGGTGATCCGGTCGGGTAGTTCGCCTGCCAGGCGCTCTTCGGCGACACGGAGATAGGTCTCCTCGCGGCTTGCAGCGCCCTCGATCGGAGGGCTCGCGAGCTCGTCTCCGGACTTGAGGACGACGAACCCGCCACGCTCGGCCGGCCCGACCACCCCGTCCTGTTCGAGAAGTTGCAGCGCGCCGCGGATCGGCGATCGGGACACCCGCAGATCGTCGGCCAGCCGGCGTTCGACCAGGCGGGTTCCGGGCTCGTACCCCTTCGATCGGATGTACTCGACGATCTGTACGGCGATCTGATTCACCAGGGGCGTTGCGGTCATCGTCACGTCCTGCCACCTCTCGAAGTCGGTCCATCTTATCCGTGACGTCGCGCCCGGACGCTCGATCACGACCGCGATTGGCATTAAGCCGTTGCAAAAAACCTTATTCGACGATAGTGTTCCACTTCACAGCCGGGTCGACACGAAACGCGGAGCACATCTCACGGTCGTCGGAGGCGCCCCCGATCCGGCCCGGTCTTTCGTCCCCATCACGAACCTGCACTGCGAGCGAGACCCCACGGCGCGCCCGTGGCCCTATCGACCCATCCGAGGAGACCATCGCAATGACACACGAGCAGGGCGACCTGCGAGGCAACACGACGTCGCTTCGGCGCGAGCGGGCGCGCCGCCGGATCTGCGCGGTCGCCGCGGCCGCGCTGACCGCAGGAGCGCTCACCGCGTGCGGCGCCGGGGAGGACTACAGCAGCTACCCGGTCACGCTGCCGGACTACTATCCCGGCGACTACGCCACCACCGTCGTCGACGCCTCCAAGAACGAAGGCGGTGCCCTCACGATCTATTCGAGCACCGACCAGCAGAGTTGGGCACCGATATTCAAGGCGTTCCAGAACAAGTACCCGTGGGTGGACAGCATCAACGCCACCAACCTCGACAGCGACGAAGTCTTCCAACGGGTGCTCAGCGAGCAGGCGATCGGGCAGACGTCCGCCGACGTGATCGTCACCGGCGCTGCCGACGCCTGGGCCGATTTCGTCGAGCGGCCCGGAACCGTTGCGCCGTACCGGTCCCCGGAGAAGGATCACCTCCCCGACTTCGCCGAGGTCCTCCCGTCGGTGTATTCGATGTCGGTGGACCCGATTTCGATCATCTACAACACGGCACTCCTCGACGAGGACGAGCGCCCCACCGGCATCGCCGACCTCGCCGAGAAGGTGAAGGCGGACCCGGAGCGGTTCGATGGCGCCGTCACCGTCCGAAACCCGAAAGGCGCCTTCGGATTCACCGTGACCCGCGCCTTCGTCGACAACGACCCGGCGGCCTGGGACGCCCTCGCCGAGATCCTGCCGTACAGCAAGAACGAGACGTCCACCGGTTCGCAGGTGGAGAAGGTGACCGCCGGTGAGTATTCCGTCGGCTTCTTCATGGGTTCCCCGGCGCTCACTGCCGAACAACGCACCGGCGGCCTGATCAAGGCCGTCTTCCCCGACGACGGTACCCCGTTGCTGCGGCGTGGGATGTCGATGCTCCAGGGCGCCCCGCATCCGGCGACCGCGAAGTTGTTCACCGACTTCGTGCTTTCCGCCGAGGGTCAGGCCGCGGTCGCCGAGGGCGGCCTCGCCGCGTACCGCGACGGGGTGCAGCGCGTCGACGGTGGCGTCCCCACCTACCGCGACGTCGTCCAAGAGGTTGGCGAAGAGAACACGATCCTCATCCCGTACACCAAAGCATCCGACGAAGACATCGAACGGTTCACGGACCGTTGGTCTTCGTTGCAAGCCGGCTGAGCCGAGATAGCGACCTCACCATGACACTGACGACACCCACCGAATCCCCGACGACCGAGCCCTTCGTCCCGCTGCGCCCCGGTGAACTGGGCAGCCCGCGCTACCGGAAGTTCCGTAACATCGGACGCGACACCATCATTCAGTACGCGGTGCTGCTGTTCCTCGCCGCACTGGTCCTCGCACCGGTGATACCCACCCTCTACCAGTCCTTCATCGACCGTCCGCTCTACGAGAGCGGCGGCGTTCTCGGGCTCGACAACTACGCCCGCCTGTTCACCGAGGCCGGGTTCGGTGACGTCATCGTCAACACGGTGCTGTTCGCCGGCCTGACCACGATCCTGGCGCAGCTGTTCGCGGTGCCGATGGCTGTCGTGGTCACCCGCACGAAACTACCCTTCGGCAAGTTCATCGCAGGCTCGATGCGCTGGCCCTTCTACATCTCCTCCCTGCTGCTGGGATTCGGCTGGATCATCCTGTACGGGCCCGCCGGATTCTTCAGCGTGCAGTTCCGCGAGGTCTTCGGGTTCGTCCCCTGGAACCTGTATTCGATCCCCGGCATGGCACTGACCGAAGCCGTCGCACTCGCACCGATCGCGTTCACGTTCTGCGTCGGCGCCCTCCGCCAGGCCGACGCGTCCCTCGAATCGGCGGCCCAGGTGTGCGGCGCCGGACCGGTGCGGATCCTGCGGTCGGTCGTGATCCCGATGCTGCGCCCCCCGATCGTCTACAGCTCGGTGCTGATCGTGAGCATGTCCCTCGAGACGCTGTCGGTTCCCCTGCTCTACGGCCAGCCGTCGGACATCACTGTCTTCTCGACGTTCCTGTACACCAACGGTCTTCAGGCCATCGACCCCGACTACGGCGTCCTCGGCGCCGCCTCGGTGCTGATCCTGGTCGTCACGATCGCCATGGTCGCGATGCAGGCCAAGATGCTGAAGAACGCCAAACGGTTCGTCTCCGTCCGCGGCAAGGCGACCCGGCCGCGGCAGTTCGACCTCGGCTGGATCAAATGGATCTCGGCCGCCTTCATCGCGGTCTACCTGATCTTCGGTGCGCTGCTGCCGATCGCAACGCTGGTCTTCCGGTCGTTCACCTTGGTGCTGACCCCGTTGAAGTCCCCGTTCTCGACGCTGACCTTCGCGAACTACGTGCCTATCTTCAGCTACCGCTCCTACTACATGTCGATCGTCAACAGCGTGGTCATCGCGGTCGTCGGCGCCGTCGTGGTCGCGGTGCTCGCCACCCTGGCGGTGCTCGTCGCCCGCCGTTCGACTATGCGCGGCGGCAAACTCGTCGAGTACCTGGCTCTGGCCCCGCAGGCCATGCCCGGCCTGATCGTCGGCATCGGATTCTTCTGGGCTCTGGCCTTCTCCCCCGGCTTCGTCTCCGCTCTCCTGACCGGGACCATCTGGATCCTCGTCATCGCCTTCGGGATGCGGGCGCTCCCCACCGCCTACGGCAACATCTCCCCGCTGCTGATGCAGATCGGCGAGGAACTCGACAACGCCGCCCGTGTCAGCGGCGCCGACTGGTTCAAGACCTTCACCCGGGTGCTCGGCAAACTCATCGTTCCCGCATTCGCCGGCGCCCTCATCCTCGTCTTCGTCACGATGATCAAGGAGTACTCACCCGCCGTCTTCCTCGCCAACTCGCAGAGCAGCGTCATCGGCACCACCGCGCTGCAACTGTGGGCGGAAGGAAACGCCGGCTCCGTCGCGGCGCTGGCCACCGTCCAGATCGCCATCACCGTCGTCTTCGTCGCCATCGCCACCCGACTCCTGAAGGGCCACAACTCCGATGCCTGAACTGACCGTCACCGACGTCAACAAGACCTTCAACGGCACCCAGGTGCTGCACGACATCAACTTCACCGTCCACGACGGCGAGTTCTTCACCCTCCTCGGGCCCAGCGGCTGCGGGAAATCCACCACCCTCTCGTGCATCGCCGGCCTCGACCGGCCCGACACCGGCACCATCGCCCTCGACGACGTCGTGTTCTTCAGCGGACGGCACAACAGCTTCGTCCCGCCCGAGGGCCGCAACCTCGGTATGGTCTTCCAGTCGTACGCGCTCTGGCCGCACATGAGCATCGCCGACAACCTCGCCCTCCCGCTGTCGCTGCGGAAGGTCCCCAAGGCCCGCCGCGACGAACTCATCGACGACGCGCTCGACAAGGTCGACCTACTGCACCTGCGTGGCCGGTACCCGCACGAGATGTCGGGCGGCCAGCAGCAGCGCGTCGCCCTCGCCCGGGCGCTGGTGTACTCCCCGCGGGTGCTGCTGCTCGACGAGCCGCTGTCGAACCTCGACGCGAAACTGCGCGAGCAGGCCCGCGCCTGGCTCAAGGCCCTGCAGGCGTCCGTCGGCATCACGACCATCTACGTCACCCACGATCAGGAAGAAGCCCTCGCCATGAGCGACCGCATCGCCGTCATGGCGAAGGGCCGCATGGTGCAGATCGCGTCCCCCACCGAGATCTACGACCGTCCCGCCGCCCGTGAGGTCGCCGCCTTCGTCGGCAGTTGCAGCTTCCTCGACGGGCGGGTCGTCGACGCCGGCGACACCTACGTCGAACTGGTCGATTCCGGCCAGATCGTCCACGCCCGTGGCCGATTCGACGTCCGCACCAGCGACGGCGTCAGTGTCGCCGTCCGCCCCGAACGAGTCACGATCACCGGCGCCGACGCGCCCGCATCACCCGGAGTGAACCGTATCCGGGCACACGTGCGCTCCTCGTCGTACGTCGGCGCCCGCTACGAGTACCTGCTGTCGGTCGGTGACAGCCAGATCGCCGCCAACTGCCTCTCCCCCACCCACCACGGCGACGTCGACCTGCTGATCGACCCCGACAACGTCTTCCTCTACCCCCGGCACGAACTCGCCGGAGTCTGATCTACAGGACCTCGCAAACAGAGGATCGCCCCTGGACACGCGACCGGAGGGCCGGTGTGGAATCGATCCACCCGACCCTCCGGCGGTTTTCCTGTCAGTCCGAGATCGTGGCCGACCCCGAGAACTACTCAGACAACGGTCCCTTCGGGCTGTGCAGTCACCGAGGAGCCGGACGCATCCGCCACGCCGTCTTTCGGGCCGGCGGTAGCCCGAACCAATGTCGTTCCGCTGGTCTCACGTGCGATCAGCACTGCTACCAGGGTGATCACGGCAAGCACACCGATGTAGCCGAGGATGTAGTAGATCTTGTCGTCGTTGGCGGCCAGCAAACTGATGGCGACGAGAGGCGCAATGCCGCCGGCGACCACGGACGCCACGTTCGCGCTGATCGCTGTACCGCTGTACCGGAAGTCGGTCGGGAACAACTCCGCGAACCATGCCGGCTCGACCGAGAGCATCGGTGCCATTCCGAAGGCGTAGGCCAGGGAGAATGCCAGCCAGATCAGACCTGTCGTGTTGGTACCCAGGAGAAGGAAGAACGGCCAGTAGAAGGCGGTGAGGAACAGCAGTCCGCCCAGGAAGATCTTCTTCCTCCCGATCCGGTCCGACAGCGCTCCCCAGAGCGGAATCATCGGAATGGCAATGACACCGGCGAAGAACACTCCCATTGTCAGGGTGCTCGTTTCGACTCCGATGACCTGTTCCGCATACGTCACTGCGAATGCCGTGATGAGGTAGGCGGACGCGTTCTCGAAGATCCGGATGCCGATCACGATGAAGATGTTGCGTCCGTTGCTCTGCAGCGCTTCCTTCAGGGACGGTTTGGCGACGGAATTGTCCTCTTCGAGTGCCTTGAATTCGGGGGTTTCGTCGAGCGTCCGCCTCACGATGAACGTGGCCAGGAGGCCGATCGCGCTGAGCAGGAACGGGATCCGCCAGCCCCAGTCCTGGAACTGATCGTCCGGCATGATCGTGACGAGAAACGTGAACAGCGCCGTTGCGGGCAGGAGACCGATGTACTCACCGGAGTTGATCATGCTGGTAAAGAAGCCGCGCTTCTTCTCCGGCGCATACTCACACACGACGATGGCCGCACCGCTCCATTCACCACCCACACCGACACCCTGAGCGACTCGCAGGACGACCAGCAGGATCGGGGCAGCCATGCCGATGGAGTGGTAATCGGGCAGCACACCGATGAGCACGGTGCTGATACCCATGAGCAAGATCGTGATGATCAGCGTCGGTGACCGGCCGATCTTGTCACCGAGACGACCGAAGATCACTCCACCGATCGGACGGGCGATGAACCCGACCGCGAAGGTGCCGAACGATGCGAGAGTACCGACGAAGTCGGACGACCCCGGAAAGAACACGTGGGGAAAGACCAACGCTGCCGCCAGGCCGTACAGCGCGAAGTCGTACCACTCGAGCGCCTGCCCTCCGACGCTCGCCAGCAGCGCCCGCCGCAGCGGGCTCGCGACGGTTGTTTGTTGTGTTTTCACTGATCATCCTTAACTGCTCGGTCTCACAAGACTCGATTTGCTCTGGGCCGGCCGATGCGTCAACAGCCGGTCGACGCCCCCAGCCAGTATGTGATGCGTGACATGTAGTAGGTAATATAGTACTGGCTGTCACGGGTGGTCAACGGTTCTTCGCCCCCGCGTGGAACTGCCGAGACTGTCAGACCTCGGCGGTCAGAGCCAGCTCGACGTCCTTGATGACCTGGGCACGATCCTCCGCACTGAGCGGATTGCGAGGCGGACGGGTGGGTCCGCCGTAGTGCCCCGCGACCTCCTGCGAAAGCTTGATTGCCTGCACGAAGGTGTGCTTGGTGTCCCAGAAGAACGCCGCCTGCAGCACCTCGTAGAGCTTGCGCGCCTCCTCGATCCGACCCGTGGTGCCGAGCTCGTAGATCCGAGAGCACGCCTTGGGCATCGAGTTGGAGAATCCGCCGATCCAGCCGACCGCTCCCATCAGCGTGGCTTCCAAGACGTTGTCATCCGCGCCGGAGAGCACGTCGAGGGTCGGAGCAATACGCTGAATGGCGGTGATGCGCCGAATGTCTCCCGAGAATTCCTTCACTGCAACGACATTGTCGATCTCCGCCATCCGCGACAACAGTTCCGGAGTCAGATCGACCCGGGTGTCGAACGGGTTGTTGTATGCGACGACAGGCAGTCCGACCGTCGACAGCGCACGGTAATGATCGACGACCTCGTCATCGTTCGCACGGTACGAGTTCGGCGGAAGCGCCAGCACTGCGTGCGCACCGGCCTGCTGCGCCTGCTCGGTCCACCGCTGCGACTCGGCAGAACCGTATGCGCCCACCCCTGGCACGACGTTGAAGCCGTCCGGCGCGGCCTCTACTGCGAGCTCGACAACGCGAGCACGCTCGGCGTCGGTCAGCACCTGGTACTCACCGAGCGAGCCGTTCGGCGTCACACCGTGGGCGCCGTTCTCGGCAAGGAAACGAACGTGATCCTGAAAACGGTCGTAGTCGACCGTCAGATCGTCCTTGAACGGGAGGGTTGCGGCGACGACAATTCCGCGCCAGGGCTTGGCAGTCATGAAAACCTCTTCGGGGGTCGGTGGTGATCTGCGTAACAGTGTATCACCGGTAATCGGTAATATTCTACCTTCCTGAAGAAGTTCTTCAGCCGACGTCCGACACGTCGCATCGCTGCCACCCCGAGCGGGGAAGCAGCGACCGACGCACTGGACTATCGGGGCCGTCTACCTGCGCAGGCTTTCCAGGACGGCGTTCGCCGCCCGCTCGCCCGACGTGGCTGCGTCGGCGAGTGACGGCAGATCGAGCTGGTAGTCGCCGGCGAGGTAGATGTTTCCGAGCGGATCACGGAGTGTCGGAAGCGATTTCTTCCGTCCGGGTGCCCAGAAGGGCACGACCCGACGGTGCCGCCGCACGATGCCGTCGCCCAGTTTCCCTTCCAGCTCGGGGAACACCGCGAGCAGGTCCTTCGTGAATCGCGACACGATCTTGTCGTCGCTCAGGTCGAGCAATGCGTCGGCCTGAGCGCCGCCGGCGAAACAGGCCAGTGCTCCACCCGGCTTGCGGTCGGCGCCGTTCCGCATGGCCGCGGCGTGGTTGAACATCGCCTGGAACGACAGTTGCGGCGTCGAGACACCGAAGTAGTCGTCCCAGCGTTGCGGCCCGGCTTCGTCGGTGAAGAATCCGACGACCACGTACCGGCCGTAGGTGATGTCGTTGAAAGCGTTCCGGTGCTGCTGCGGAAGGTCCGGGATGATCCGCCCGGCGATGTCGGCGGGTGCGGTCACGATCGCGCGCTCGGCCCGCAGCCGCACAGGCCGGTCACCGTCGTGGTAGTCCACGACCACGCCCGCACCTTCCGGTCGCACCGACTGCACGGCCGAGTTCAGCCGGATCCGATCACCGAGATCTTCCGTCAGCACGTCGGTCAACGTCTGGTTGCCGCCGACCGGCAGCGAGAAGTTCGGGATCTTCTCCGGGTCGGCCAGCGCGATGCCGACGGATGTGACGAACTGGGTGGCAGCCGTCTCGTCCACCTCGCATCCCATCCACTGCGCCGACCACGACCGGACGACGGCGGCGGCCAAATCCGACCGGACGCCTCTGAGCAGGTACGACGCCAGCTTGGTGTCGAGTTTGGCGCGCACCCGTTGCGCGATACGGCTCTGCGACTCCAGGAACGGCATGGCCGCGAGGATCCGGGCACCGACGATGGCCATTCCGAGACGGTCCATCATGGTCATTCGCGTGCGGAACATCAGCGCGACGGGATTCGAGGTGTCGACCACCCCGCCGTTCAGGTGCAGCGCGATGCTCTTGCCCGCGAGCGAGCCCATCTCGATGCCGTGCCGGTCGAGGGCATCGATCAGCGTGCCGGTGCCCTCGGTGAACTGGGTCCCGACGTTGATCCAGTAGTCGCCCTGCCGGATGGTCTCGACTCGCCCACCCGTGCGATCGGTGCTTTCGAGGACAACGACGTCGGTCTCCGGCGCCAGCGTGGTGGCCGCCATCAGCCCCGACATTCCGGCGCCGACGACGACGACCTCGGTGGTTTCTTCCTGCACTTCGTGCGTTGTCATGTTCGGTTCCTGACTTCGGATCGATCGAGGGGAAGGGCCGGCGAAACCCGCTTGTTGTGGGCGTCGAACGCGCGGTAGGCGCGGTAGTACGTGAACATCTGCAGGCCCCACGTGGACAGCGCGAAGATGTAGAAGATCGTGTGCTCCGCGTCGTCTCCCGGGATGTGGACGAAGTCGTAGATCGAGGCGATGGCGAATCCGCACGCGGTGGCGACGGCGGCCCAGATGGCGTGCCCGCGCTCGCGAATGTCCCACAGGCGCTTGACGAAGTAGATCAGGAACAACGTGGTGAGCACGTTGACCACGATGTAGTAGATCTTGCCGGGGGTGCCGATCGCCTCGGCGAAATGGCTGAGGGCGAAGCCCACCACGGCCGCGAGGGCGAACGCGCCGATGTCCACCGCGACGGACGGCTTGTACCGGTGGGTGACCTTCATCAGCCCGAGGACCAGGATCAGCGTGATGCCGACGGACCGGGAGAAGGCGTCCAGGAAATAGGCGAAGGCGTACATCGGGCTGTCCTGACCAGCCCTGATGAGGCCGTAGACCAGGAAGTTCGAACCCGATGTCGCGACGATGATCCACTCGATGCCGAGCAGGTAATTCTTGTAGTTCCGGATGAACTTGATCCCGTAGGTGAATCCGACGGCGATCATCCAGAGGTCCGCGATCGCGAAGAGCGATTCTTTGATGGACATGATTTTCTCCTTGGAGGGGTGACATCAGCCGACCGGCGGCGAGATGGTCAATTCGTGAGGGCTGCCAGGCGGTCGGAGGCGCGGTCGGCGAGCCAGGTGGCGTGCAACGCGGGTCCGCTGACGAGGTTGGGCCAGAAGCGTTTCCGGCCGTGCCAGATCGCTGCCAGGTCGTCGTGCAGCGGTGCGCCGCCGAGCCGGTCCGCCAGCAGGTGGCCGACGTACTGCGCCTGGGCGAACCCGTGGCCGTTGCAGGCGAGCGAATACAGCACGTTGTCGGACGCCTCACCGGCGACGGGAAGCCACGTGGAGCTCATGCCGATCCAGCCGCCCCACGCCTGCTGTGGCTCGATGTCGCGCAGGCCCGGGAATCGCTCGCGGAATCCGCGAACGAGGTCGTCGGCGACGTTCCGCGCCGGCGTGCGGTCCGGCAGTGGGTTCCGGCCGGTCTGCACGCGGCGGGTGCCGAACACGATGGTGCCCCGCGGGGTGACGCGATAGTTCTCGATGATCATGTGCAGCGTGACCATCGGGGCGCGACTGGTCCAGCCGATCTCGTCGAGTCGCTCGGGTGCGACGGGTTCGGTCTCCACCAGGGAGGTCCACACCGGGGTGGCGAGGTTCTTCGGCGCGAGGGACAGACCCGCGGTGTGGGCGTTGGTGGTCAGCAGCGCCTTGCGGGCCCGGACCCGTCCGTGCGGGGTTTCGACGGTGACCCCGTCGCCGGAGTCGGTGACGTCGCGGGCGGGAGTGTGCTCGTGGACGCGCACGCCGGACGCGATCGTCGCGGCCCGGAGGCCGAGGGCGAACTCGCCCGGGTTGAGCGTGCCCCCGACGCCCTCGCGCACTCCGCCGAGGAAGCCGTCCGGGAGGCCCGCCTCCCGGCCCTCGACGAATTCGGCCGACGATCCGGCCTCGGCCATGACTTTGGCATTGCGGCGCGCGTGCCGCAGCTGACCCTTGGACACGGCGGCCATCACGATTCCGGCCCGCTGATAGCCGCAGTGGATGTCGTGGTGAGCGATGGCGTCCTCGGCGAAGTGCACCGCGTTCTCGGCGTACCGGTACAGGTTGCGCAGCCGCTCGCGCTTCAGCAGAAAACCCAGCAGTTCCGGATCGGCTGCGATCGAGTTCGTGATGTATCCCGCGTTGCGGGAGGTGGCGCCCCGGCCGAGGGTCTGCGCCTCGAGGAGCACGACGTCGACGCCCTTCTCTGCCAGTCGGAGTGCGGCCGACATGCCGCCCCCGCCGCCGCCGATCACGACCACGTCGCAGTCGATGTCACCGGTCAGGGGCGGTTCGACGGCGGCGGGCGCTGCGGCCCAGCCGGTGTCGTGAATCAGCTTCATCGTCGTCACTCCGTCTCGCTTGAAGGGATGACCGCGGTGCCGCGAGCGCGCACCGCGACCAGGGGAGACTCCAGGACCCGCGAACGGCCGGTGCCGTCGGAGCCACGGCAGATCACCCGGAGCTCGAAGTCGACTGTGCGGCTGCGGTTCCCCTTCCTCACCAGCTCGGCCTCGGCTTCGACGACGTCGCCGCCACGTACCGGGGCGAGGAACTCGACGGACGAATAGCCGGCGAACAGGCCCTCGTGGCCGTCGAGCTCGATCGACAGGTTGGTGCCGACGTCTCCGAAGAGCTTCAGGGCGTAGGCGCCATCGACCAGATTGCCCGCGTAGTGCGCGTCGGAGAAGGCGACGTAGCGCCGGTGGACTGCCCTGGTCATGAGATCTCCCGATGGATGGGGCCGAGGTGGCGGGACTCTGCTTCGCCGTCGATCTCGATGCCGGGGTAGCCGCTCTTGGCGATCTCGGTGCACATCCGGCGGTACTTGCCGACACCACCCACGTAGCCCATGAAGGTGTTGGGCTTGCCCTCGATGTTGGAGCCGCGGTACCAGGAGTCGGTGGTGGCGTACAACGTGGCGGCGACGGTCTCCTCCGAGATGTCCACCCAGTCGTTCTGGCCCTCGACGGTGGCCTCGACGAGCGTCGCGCCGGAGTCGCGAGCGTGCTCGAGGAGGTCAGCGATCCAGTCCACCGCCTGTTCGATGGTCATCACCACGTTGCTGGCGAGCGCGGGGCTCTGCGGGCCCCCCACCATGAAGAAGTTGGGGAAGTCCGCGGTCATGATCCCGAGGTACGTGCGGACACCGTCGTGCCAGGCATCCTGCAGCTTCGTGCCGGAGGCGCCGGTGAGACCGAGTCCGTACAGCGGGCCGGTGAAGGCGTCGAACCCGATGGCGAGTACCACGGCGTCCGCCTCGTAGGTGCCCTTCGAGGTGACGATCGCGTTCGCGGTCATCGTCTCGATCGGCTCGTCGCGCAGCGACACCAACGACACGTTGGGACGGTTGTAGGTCTCGTAGTAGTCGGTACCGAAAACGCTGCGCTTGGCGCCCAGCGGGTGGTACCGGGGCACCAGCAACTCGGCGGTGGCCGGATCCTCGACGATCTCGCGAATCTTGTCGTGGAGGAATTCCGACGCGGTCCGGTTCGCTTCGACGTCGGTGAGCAGGTCGGCGAACTCGGCGCCGACACCCTGGAACCCGCTGCGCTCGTACGCCGCCTCGTAGCGACGCCGCCGCTCCTCCGCCGAGACGTCGAAGGCCTTGTCGGTCACCGGGCGGTCGGGAATGCCGCCGGGCGAGTGACGGCATTCTTCGCGGATCGCCGGGTAGTCGCTCTTGATGGATTCGATCCGCTCCGGGGGGAGTTCGGCGTTGCGGGCCGGCATCACGTAGTTCGGGGTGCGCTGGAACACCGTGACGTGCTCGGCCACCTCCGCGATCAGCGGGATGGCCTGCACACCGGACGATCCGGTGCCGATCACGACGACACGTTTGCCGGCGAGGTCGTCGAGCGAGATGTTCCACCGGCTGGTGGACACCTGCAGTCCGGTGAAGTTTCCGAGACCCGGCACGTCGAAGTCCTTCGGGGTGGACAGGCCACCCGCGCCCGAGATCAGGTAGCGGCCGCGGCGCGTCTCGCCGTTGTCCAGCTTCACCTCCCACAGCCGGTCGTCCGCGTTCCACGTCGCGCCCACGACGCGGGTGTCGAACGTGAAGTGCCTGCGCAGGTCGAAGCGGTCGGCGACGTGGTTGATGTAGCTGAGAATCTCGGCCTGCGGCGCGAATCGCTGGCTCCACGTCCACTCCTGCTGGAGCGCTTCGTCGAACGAGTACGAGTAGTAGATGCTCTCGACGTCGCAGCGCGCGCCCGGATAGGTGTTCCAGAACCAGGTGCCGCCGACGCTGGGGCCGGCTTCGAATCCCGCGAAGGTCCACCCCGCGGTGGTGAGCCGGTGTGAGAGATAGAGGCCGGAGAAGCCGGCGCCGACGCCGATGACATCGACGATCCCGGTGTCGGACGTGGTGGGAAAGTTCATCGCAATAGCCGCTTTCGTTGAATTGATCAAAGCTCGTTACAGGGGAAGGTCGGGTGAATCGACGCCGACCACCCGGTCGCCGCAGAACACCCGAACGGACTCACCGGGGGCGTGACCGCCGATTCCGGAAGCGCCCCAGAAGCTCTGAGCCGAGCCGTCGCCGAGATCGGCGATCTTCGCGCCGTTCACGCGCACCTCGCCCGACAGCACTCGGGATCCGACCTCGACGGCGCGCTCCAGGTCGCCGCCGAACACGTACGCGTCCAGACCCGACGGGTTGGCGTTGGCAACGCGCAGTGCGTCCTCGTCGGACTCCACGGCGTGCAGGCTGACGAGTGGCCCGAACAGCTCGGCCGTCGCCACCGACGCGTCGACTCCCGAAGCGACTGTGGGGGAAAGGAAGAACCCGTCGAGTGCGGGCAGCTGTGCAGGCTGATGGATCGTCGCGCCGCGGGCCCGCAACCCTGCGATCCGGCTCTGCAGCGTGGCGAAGTGCGGGGCGTTCGAGATCGGGCCCAGCTGTGTGTTCTCGTCGAGCGAGTGCCCGACGTCGATGCGGGAGATGCGATCGAGCAGCGCGTCGAGCAGCGGCTCGACGAGACTCTTGTGCGCCAGCACCTTTCCGGGGCCCTCACACCACTGACCGTTGAGCTTGGTCATCCCGTCGAGGATCCCGTCGGCGGCCACGTCGATGTCGGCGTCGTCCAGCACCAGGGCCGGGTTGTTGCCGCCGAGCTCGAGCTGGAGAACCTTGAAGTCCTCGGCGGCCGCGCGGGCGATCGCGCGGCCCGCGTTCGGGCCACCGGTGAACGAGACGATCTTCACGCGGGGGTCGCCGGTGATCGCGGCGCCCACGCCTCCCGCGCCGTGGACGAGTTGGAGAGCACCATCCGGTAGCCCGGCCTTGACGAAGCATTCGACGATGATCTGGGCGCTGCTCGGCGCATGCTCCGACGGTTTGAGGATGACCGGGCAACCGGCGGCGAGGGCGCTCACCGTCTTCGCGGCGGGAATGAAACTGGGGCCGTTCCACGGGGTGAGGATGGCGGCGGGGCCCCACGGGACCTTGTAGAGCCGCACGTCGCGGCCACCGGCGTCCAGCGCCGTGCGACGCGGGATGGCACGCAACTCCGTCGCCGCCGAACGGATCCGGTGTGGCAGGAACGCCGCGACCATCCGAGCCTTCGCGATCGGGACGCCGCTGGTGAGGGCATCGGTGCGGGCGATGTCCTCGATCCGGGCCTCGACGACGTCGGCCGCCCGCTCGATGACCTCCGCCCGTTCCTCGCTCGCCGCGTCGTCCCAGCGTTCGAAGCCGTACGAGCGCTCGGCATGGTGGAGGGCGCGCTCGAGGTCGTCCGGGCCTGTGGTGACGGCGCGGTGGACGGGCTGGCCCGTGTTGGGGTCGAGATTCCACGCGTCCGGGATGTTCCGGCACTCGGACCACTCGTCCGCGATGTAATTGATCGGCTGGGGCAGTTGCGTATTCGACATCTGCGGCCTCCTTCGATGGGTCTTACAGGTGTGGATGAGTCGGAGTGATCACGCGGTGAGGTCGGCGACGATGCGGGTCACCTCGCCCGACTTCATCGCCTCGAAGCCCTTGTTCACCTCGCCGAACGGGATCACGTCGCTGACCATTTCGTCGAGCAGCAGGCGGCCCTGCAGATACAGCCGCGCGAACTGGGTGATGTCCTCGCGCGCCTGACCCGAGCCCATGTAGGAGCCGATGAGGCGCTTCTCACCGAAGAAGAAGTCCGACGCCGGGACGGTGAGGTCCGTGCCGTCGGGTGCGATGCCCACCAGGCAGGCGGTACCCGTGGCGCGCAGGACCGACAACGCGGTGGCCGCGGTGCGCGCGGAACCGACGGCCTCGAACGAGTAGTCGACCCCGTCGCCGAGCAGCTTCGGGATCTCGGTGGCGACGTCGGCCGCGCCGTTCACGACGTGTGTGGCACCGTACGTACGTGCCGCAGCGAGCCGGGCGTCGTCGAGATCCACGGCGACGATCGCCGAGGCACCGGCGAGCCGCGCGCCCTGGATGATGGCCGAACCGACACCGCCGCAGCCGATCACGGCCACCGTGGCACCGGGGCGTACCTGCGCGCCGCGGAAGACGGCCCCGATGCCGGTGACGATGCAGCACGAGAGCAGGCATCCGACGTGCAGCCCCACCTCGTCGGGCACCTTCACCAGAGAGTTCTCCCGCATCAGGGTGTGGCGGGAAAACGCGCCGATGTCGCCGAGTCGCTCGACGGCCCGGCCTCCCGGCAGCTGGAACGCCGGGCGCGGCCGCTGCCGGATCTGCGCGACACGCCGGCACTGCGTCGAGTGCCCGGCCGCGCAGTTGCGGCACGACCCGCACGAGGGCGTGAGGGCGCCGACGACGCGGTCGCCCGGGCGCA
Organism: Rhodococcus sp. NPDC056960; assembly: GCF_042674125.1. Classification (NCBI taxonomy): domain Bacteria; kingdom Bacillati; phylum Actinomycetota; class Actinomycetes; order Mycobacteriales; family Nocardiaceae; genus Rhodococcus; species Rhodococcus sp. NPDC056960. The sequence goes on from NZ_JBHURF010000042.1 coordinate 51,641, forward strand.
ACGAGGTCACCGCCGAGCCGACCGACTCGACGATGCCCGCCACCTCGTGCCCGACCACCACCGGCAGGTCGGCGTGCACCGTTCCGGTCATGTAGTGCAGGTCGCTGTGGCACAGGCCCACGTTGGAGACCGCGAGGCGGACCTCGTTGGGTTCCGGGTCGTCGACCTGGATCTCGGCGAACTCCAGCGGCTCGTTGACCGCGGTGAGAAGTGCTGCCTCGGTGGTGATCATCTTCGTCTCCGATCTCAATTGCTCTGCGCGGGCGCCGTCGGCGCCGCGCTCTTCGATGCCCAGAAGCCCGCGATGCCCTCGGTGAAGGCGCCGGACTCCCACGACTGGCGGGCGGCGTCGTCTTCGCGGGCGAACGCGGCCTCGATGTCGTCGGGACGCGGTCGCAGCAGACCCAGGTGCAGCGCGGTGGTACGGGGGTCGGAGTTCCACTGCCTGATCACCTCGACCGCGCGGTCCACGAGGGATTCCGGGGCCACGATCTCGTCGAGCAAGCCGATCCGCAGGGCCTCGTCCGCATCGATCCGGTTCGAGCCCAGAATGATTCGCATCGCATGGTTGCGGACCAGCCTGCCCAGGAGGAAGCTCGAGGCGTTCGAGACGATGATCCCTCGGTGGTTCTCCGGCTGGTAGTACTCGGCCCGGGGGGTGCCGATCCGCGAGTCGCAGCAGAGTGTGATCTCCGAGGCGCCGCCGACCGCGATCCCGTTCACGGCAGCGATCACGGGGACCTTCGTCTCGAGAATCGCCCGGGTGATGTCGTGGAAGGTCGCGAAGGCCTCGCGGATCTCGTCGTAGTCGGTCCGCACGGTCTGCAGGTCCTCACCGGCGGAGAAGGCCCGTCCGGTGCCCGTGAGCACGATCCCGCGCACGATCTCACCGGACCCGAACCGGCGGATCGTCTGCGCGAGCAGCACCCGCGTGCCCACGTCCACCACGTTCAGCTTCGCGGGGCGGTTCAGCGTGAGCACCGCGACGTCGTGGTCGATGTGCACGTCGAGGTAGTTGTCGGTCATGTCTGGCTCCTCAGTTGCCGGTGCCGGCGGTACGCGGCGGCTGCAGGTCGTGGGTGATGCCGGGATGCTCGGCGGAGCGCGCCTTCAGCGCCGGCTTCGACACGCGCTCGGACGGAGTGCGCGGAAAATCGGCGACGAACTCGATGTAGCGCGGAACCTTGAATCGTGCCAGCCGGTTTCGTGCGACATCGACGATCCGCTCCGCGGTCTCGCGGCTCTCCGGAGCCCCGGGGGTCAGCTGCACGAAGGCCTTGACCTCCTCGCCGAACAGCTCGTCCGGGACGCCGACCACCGCCGTCGCGACCACAGCGTCGTCGCGCTCGAGGACGCGCTCGACCTCGGCGCTCGCGATGTTCTCGCCGCCGCGGCGGACCATGTCCTTGATTCGGCCCACCAGGCGGTAGCCGCCCGCTTCGTGGACCGCGACATCGCCGGTGTGCAGCCATCCGCCGCGCAGGACCTGCGCGGTGCCTTCGGGGCGGTTCCAGTAGCCGAGCATCATCGGGCTTCCCGACGTGATCAGCTCGCCGGATTCGCCCTCGGCAACGTCCCGGCCGTGCGGATCGACCACCCGGACCTGCTTGGTGGGAACCGGCCGCCCCAGCCGTCCGCTGCCGACGTCGGTGATGCTCTCGGGAAGGCTGGCCAGGTCGACCCCACTCTCGGTCATGCCGAAGATCTCCCGCCACGGTGCGCCCCACCGCTGTTCGAGCTCGGCGTGCAGCGAGGCGGGGATGGCCGAGCACAGCACGAGGCGCAGGTCGTTGTCGCGGTCCTGCGGGCTGGGCGCCTGCTTGAACAGCAGGGTGGGCATCGAGCCGAGCACGTAGCAGAACGTGGCCCGGTGCCGGCGGACGTCCGCCATGAAACCCGACGCGGAGAATCGGGGCAGCACCACCAGCGGCGCGCCGATCGTGAGGCACAGTGCGGTGTTCCACTGCGGGTCCATGTACGAGAACGGCTGCGAGGTGAGTACCACGTCGTCGATCCCGAGTCCCGCCACGCCCGCGCAGATCCACCCCAGCCGGACCCAGTAGTCGTGGGTCAGCATGCACGCCTTCGGGAACCCCGTTGTCCCCGAGGTGTATTGGAGGTTGGCGAGCGTCTCTCCGGAGACGGCGACCCTCGGCCGGTCCGCCGGGTACCGCGCGAGTTCGTCGCGCGCTCCGGCGTCGACGATGCGGACGTCGGCCAGATCGCCGTTCGCGGCGCGTACCTGTTCGACGAGCGGGGTGTGACCGGCGTCGGTGAACAACACCCGAGCGCCGGAGTCCCGCAACACGAATTCGAGGTCGGCGCTCCGATACGACGAGTTCACCGGCACCGCGACGCCGCCGGCCTTCAGGATCGCGAGCCAGGCGATCGGCCACTGCACGACGTTGGGCAGCATGATCGCGACCCGGTCGCCCGCGCGGACCCCGTCCTCAGCGACCAGACGGTGCGCCAAGTGCGAGGTCCAGTCCTCGATCTCGCCGAAGGTCCACGATCCTTCCGGGAACCGGAGGAACTCGCGGTCGGGCGAGGTCGCGGCCCGGTTCGCGAGCAGGCCGACGAGGGTGTCGATCGGCGGGTCCGCAGCGATGCGATCGAGTGCGATCGTGCGGTCCCGGTGAACTGATTCGACTCCGGTCATGGTCATCCTCTTCGGGCTTGTCGGTGCGAGGCGGCGCAGATGGCGCCTGACTGTGGGCTCAGCCATAGCCTAGAAGAACACAGTCATACGATCAAGACATTTGACTAACTCGTAGCGAATTCTCCGATGCGCCGGGCGGACCGGGCGCGGGAGATCAGCACGGTCACCACGACGAGCAGGGCGAGCACTCCGGACAGCCCGTAGCCGATGCCGTAGAGGCCCTTGGCGGCGACCTCGAGACCGGTGCCGGCCATCGGGACCAGGGATGCGCTGAGGTCACCGCTGATCAGTGCCGTGCCGACGGCGAAACCCACGGCCATGAACGTGCCGGCGATACCGGCGGCCATCCCGGCCTTCTCCTCGGGCACCGCCAT
>NZ_JBHURF010000043.1:0-48514 GCF_042674125.1 Rhodococcus sp. NPDC056960
CCACCCCGCGAGGCCCCGTTGACGATCTCCATCGGGGAGAACGCGTGCACATGCATCGACGGCACCCGCTCCTTCACCGCCCGCACCAGATCCGCGTACCCGGTGACCGGCAACTCCGGGTCGATCCCGCCCTGCATGCACACCTCCGTCGCGCCCGCGACGTGCGCCTCCCAGGCCCGGTCCGCGACCTCCGAGGTGGACAGCGTGAACGCATCCGCATCCCCCTTGCGCTGCGCGAACGCACAGAACCGGCACCCGGTGTAGCAGATGTTGGTGAAGTTGATGTTCCGGTTCACCACATACGTCACCTCCTCGCCGACCGCATCCCGGCGCAGCGCATCCGCCAACGCCACCACCGCCTCCAACCCCGCACCGTCCGCCGTCGCCAACGCCAGATACGCATCGTCCGACAACCCCGCCGGATCCCGTTCCGCGGCCCGCAGCGCCGCCAGCACATCGGTGTCCACCCGCACCGGACCGGACAACTCCAGCACCTGCTCGCGGACGGTCTCCCAGTCCCCGAACGCACTGCCCACATCGCTGCGGGTGTCGGTGTTGCGGCCGGCGGTGTCGATCTCGGTGTGCAGATCCACCCGGCCCGCCGACTCCCACGACTCGTCCGGCTCCTGCCACGGCAACCCCACCGGCGTGACATCGTGCCGCGCCAGCCCGGTGGTCGGGTCCGCGAGGGCCTGCACGTGCCCGGTGATCCGCGGATCGATCCACGGCGCCCCGGCCAGCACGAACTGCGGCTGCGCCGCCGTCCGCTCGGTCAGCACGAACCCGGCCGCCGCGGTGATCTCCGCCAGGGTGTCCAGGTTCGGCCACGGCCGCTCCGGGTTCACATGATCCGGGGTCAGCGGCGACACCCCACCCCAGTCGTCGACCCCCGCCCCCAGCAGCGCGGCGCACTCGGTGGTCGACACCAGATTCGGCGGCGACTGAATCCGCATCCCCGGCCCCAGCAGCAACCTCGACACCGCGATCGTCGCGGCGAATTCCTCCAAACCCGCGTCCGGGGTGTCGCGCATCGCGGTGTCCGGCTTGGCCAGGAAGTTCTGCACGATCACCTCCTGCACGTGCCCGAACGCCTTGTGCGACTTCCGGATCGCCATGATCGACTCGGCCCGCTCCCGGACCGTCTCGCCGATCCCCACCAAAATCCCGGTGGTGAACGGCACACTCAACCGGCCCGCGTCGGTCAGCGTCCGCAGCCGCACCGCCGGATCCTTGTCCGGGCTGCCGTAATGGCACTGCCCCTTGTCGGTGAACAACCGGGTCGACGTGGTCTCGAGCATCATCCCCATCGACGGGGCCACCGGCTTGAGCCGGGAGATCTCCTCCCAGCTCAGCACCCCCGGGTTCAGGTGCGGCAGCAACCCGGTCTCCTCGAGCACCCGGATCGACATCGCCCGCAGATAATCCAGCGTCGAATCGTAGCCCCGCTCATCCAGCCACTGCTTCGCCTCCGGCCACCGATCCTCCGGCCGGTCACCGAGCGTGAACAACGCTTCCTTGCAGCCCAATTCGGCGCCCTGCCGGGCGATCTCCAGCACCTCGTCCGGTTCCAGATACGCCCCCCGCCCCTCGGCCCGCAACCTGCCCGGCACCGTGACGAACGTGCAGTAATGGCACCGGTCCCGGCACAACCGGGTCAACGGGATGAACACCTTCCGCGAGTACGTCACCGCCCCCGGCCGGCCCGCCGCCAGCAACCCGGCATCGCGGACCTTCGCCGCCGACGAACACAGATCCGCCAAATCGTCGCCGCGCGCCTGCAACAGCACCGTCGCCTCGTCCACGTTCAGAGTGGCGCCGTCCCGCGCACGCCGCAACACCCGCCGCATGGCGGAGGCGGACGGTGCCACTTCCTGCGCGGATGCGCCGGACGGGGCCGGTGCCGGAACACCGGGCATGGGAAGCATCGTGGGCCGGCCGGATTCTTCACCTGAATGGGTCACCCAGCGATCATGCGCCATCGACGATGGACGCTGCCACCCAGACTCCCGGGAGCATGCGGATCGCTACCCCCGTGGGTAGTCCTCGTCGACCGGAACCGACCGGCTCTGCTCGGCCACGTCCGCCTCGTTCACCTCCAGCGACGACACTTCTTCGACCTCGTCGGAGTTGTCGTCGTCGACGGCGATTTCCTGCTCCAGCCGGTCTGCCTCGGGAACCTCCGGAGAATCGGCCGCATCGAATGACGTCATGTCTGCGCTCCTTTCACTTCGGGGGGTCCTCCCACGATAGGTCGCTTCTCGACAGAATGGCGGGGCACGGCCAAAGTAGGGGCATGAGTGTGCCCACCACCGTCACGATGGCGGATCCACTGTGGCGGCCCAGTCCCAAGGCCAGGCAACTGTGGGCGATCAACGCCGCCCTTCTCTGGTTTCCCGTCTTCGTCGTGCAAGCCGTCGCGCTCGTCTTCCACTGGTGGCCCGTGTGGGTGCACGTCACGGCCCTCGCGATCACCGTCGTGCTCGCGATTCTCCACGTCGCCGTCGTCCCGATCTGGCGGTACCGGGTGCACCGCTGGGAGATCAGCGACACCGCGGTGTACACCCGCAGCGGATGGTTCACCCAGGAACGTCGCATCGCACCCATCTCCCGCATCCAGACCGTCGACACCGAACGCGGTCCCATCGACCGCATGCTGGGTCTGGCGACCGTCACCGTCACGACGGCGTCGTCCGCCGGTGCCGTCAAGATCTCCGCCCTCGATCAGGCCACCGCCGACCGCACCGTCGCGCGGCTCACCGAGGTCGCGGGCACCAATGCCGGTGACGCCACGTGAGTGCGGCACCGGAACCGGGAATCGCTCCCCCCATCGCGCAGGGCGAGGCCGCGGTCGCCGCCGAGGAGGAACAGCCCTGGTTGCGGCTCGATCGCCGGATGCTGCTGGTCCACCCGGTCAACGAGATCGTGAAACTGCTGCCGGTGTTGCTGATTTCGCTGGTGATCGGCACACAGAGCGGCAACCACGTGTGGAGCCTCGTCGCAATCGCCGTGTTCGTCGTGTTCGGAATCTCACGCTGGTTCACGACGAGCTACCGGATCGGCCCGGTGCACGTACAGCTGCGGCAAGGCCTGTTCCGCAAACGCCTGCTGTCGGTTCCGCGCAACCGCATCCGATCCGTCGACGTGGAGGCGGGGGTCCTGCATCGCCTGCTGGGCCTGTCGATCGTGCGCATCGGCACCGGTAAGCAGGTCGGGTCCAAGCCGGATGCGGCGAAGTTCGAACTCAACGCGCTCTCCGCTGGGCTGGTTCCCGATCTTCGGGCCGCACTGCTCAACCGCCAGGCCGCTGCGGGAACCGAGCACACCGCGGTCGCGCAGGAGCCTGCGGTGACCGAGATCGGCCACTGGACACCGGCCTGGGTGCGTTACGCCCCGTTCTCGGTGACCGGGGTGGTGACCATTGCGGCGATCGTCGGACTCGCATTCCAGTACGGAATCGGCGCGAAGATCGCCCGCTCGTCGACGGTGGCCGCGGGCATCGAATCCGCCGAGCGCGTCGGGATCGTCCTCGCCGTGGTCGTCGGCAGCGTTGTCCTCCTGATCGTCGCCAGCGCCCTCGCCTGCGTTCGGTACCTGCTGACCTACGGGAACATGAGGCTGACGGACAACGGCCGCACCCTGCACGTCAGCCACGGGCTGTTGAAGACCCGCCAGACCACACTCGACCGCGCCCGCCTCCGCGGTACGACGCTCGGGGAACCGCTCCTGCTGCGGCTCGCCGGCGGCGCGCGTCTGGACGCCGTCATGACCGGCGTCAGCGCCGAGCGGCGGGAGTCCTCGCTGCTGCTCCCCCAGGGTCCGCGCGCGGAATCCGAACGGGTGATGGCCACCGTGATCGGCGACCACCGGCAGGCCGCGGTCACGCTCACGGCACACGGCCCGGTCGCCGCACGCCGGCGCTACACGCGGGCGCTGATCCCCGCCGAGGTCGCCCTCGCCGTCGCACTGGTGTTCCTGATCCTCGACCGGCCGGTGTTCTGGGCAGCCTGGGCCGGGATCGTCGCGCTCGCCGTCGGTGGCGTCGCGCTGGCGTGGGATCGGTACCGGGGACTCGGACATGCGGTGCTGCCCGGATGGTTGATCACCAGCAGCGGCTCCCTCGACCGCGCAAGGCACAGTCTCGAGGCCGCCGGCATCATCGGGTGGACCGTCCGTCAGACGTTCTTCCAGCGGCGCGCCGGCGTCGCGACCGTCATTGCCGCCACCCCCGCGGGCACCGGCAAATACCTGGTGATCGACCTTCCCGCCGATCAGGCGTGGTCGCTCGTCGAGTCGGTGACACCCGGCGGAGGCGACGTATGGGCGCGGCGGTGACCGACATCGCCGGACTCGACGCGCAGCTGATCGAATGCCGGGCCTGCCCCCGCCTCGTCGAGTGGCGAGAGCAGGTCGCGCGCGACAAACGCGCCTCGTTCCGCGACGAAACCTATTGGGGCCGGCCGGTTCCCGGTTTCGGTCCACCCGACGCGCCCCTGCTGATCGTCGGTCTGGCCCCCGCCGCGCACGGCGCGAACCGCACCGGTCGCATGTTCACCGGCGACCGCAGCGGCGACTTCCTCTACGCCGCACTCCACGCCGTGGGTCTGGCGAGTCAGCCCACCGCCACCCACATCGGCGACGGCCTCGAACTGTTCGGCGTCCGCATCACGGCCCCGGTGCATTGTGCACCGCCCGCGAACAAGCCGACCCCGGCCGAACGCGACCACTGCCGCCACTGGCTCGACTCCGAACTGCGGATCCTCCGCCCACACCTGCGGTCGGTGATCGTGCTCGGCGGTTTCGGCTGGCAGTCGCTGCTACCCGTCCTCGACGACGCCGGCTGGGCCGTTCCGCGGCCACGACCCAAGTTCGGGCACGGGGCGCATGTCGAACTGGCCGGCGCCGAACAGTCGCTGCACCTGTTCGGCTGCTACCACGTCAGCCAGCAGAACACCTTCACCGGTCGGCTCACCCCCGCCATGCTCGAATCCGTACTGTCCGACGCCGCACGCGCGGCCGGGCTGAGCGGGTGGCCCGGGCGAACGGTACATCCGACCTGACCGAGGCGCCGAACGTGCCGTTCACCCCGGCCCTACAACCACCGCACGAACGGGACGCCCGTTCGATCTGACGCAACGACCGTCCCATCGGTCCAATCGGTGCGCCCCTACTGCCGCCGGTTCGGGAGTTCCTCGATGATGTATTTGGCCATGCTGCCGAGCCGGGGCCGGGCGGGTTGCATGGTGTCGACGCCGAGGGCGGTGAGGGGCGAGGCCGTGACGGAGCCGACGCAGACCGGGGCGACGGGACCGCGGAATGCATGGAGGAGAGCGTCGACGCGGTCGGTATCCTTCGCGGTGCTCAGGAGGGACGACACGGCGGGTGCGCTGGTGAAGGTGACGGCGTCGACCTCGGCTCGGATGATCTGGTCGAGCAGCGTCCGCAGCGGTTGCTGGTTCTCGGGTCTGATCCACCGGTACACGGACACGGCCGTCGTCTCGGCCCCGGCGCCGGCGAGGGAGACGCTCAGGTCGGTCATCGGTTCCCATTCGGTGATGGTGCCGTGCAACTGGACCGCCACGCGCAGCCCGCACACGCCCTCGGCGACGAGGTGCTCGTGCACTTCCTCGGACGACTCCGTCTCCGGCGACCACTCCTCACGCAACCCGGCACCGCGGACGGCGCCCTTCGCCTTGGGACCGCGGGTGATGATCCGGGCCGACTGGAGGGCGCCGAGTAGCGCGTCCTCCTCGCCCCAGGCCCGTGCCGCGTCCAGCCATCCCCGGAATCCGACGGCGGTGCTGACGACCAGGAGGTCCGGTGGCGTCGCGATGACCTCGGCGGTGCGGGACCGTAGGTCGGAGTCGTCGGCGAGCGGTAACACGTGGATGGCGGAAGTGTGGGTGATCGCGGCCCCGTGCCGTTCGAGAAGCGTGATGAACTCGGCGGCCCGCCGTTCGGCGGTGACGGCGATGGTCAGTCCGGAAAGTTCGTCGTTCGACATTCACCCAGTGTGACGGACGAATCGCACTAGGCTGCCCCCATGATCACCGCGGTTCACACATTGGTCTACGCAGACGACCCCGACGCCGCCCGCGCCTTCTTCCGCGACGTGCTCGGCTGGTCCCACGTCGACGCCGGGGGCGGGTGGCTGATCTTCGGCACCGGGCCGTCCGAGATGGGTGTGCACCCCACCTCGGACGATCGGGGTGGTGAACCGTGGTCGACGAGACCGCACCACGAGATCTCGCTGATGTGCGACGACATCGAGTCGACCGTCGCGGAACTCGAAGCCAAGGGCGCCGAGTTCACCCGCGGAATCCGCGACGACGGATACGGCCTCACCACCGCCCTGAGGATCCCGGGAGCGGGCGAGATGATCCTGTACCAGCCCCGGCACCCGGTGGCGTACGACGGTTAGGGCCTAGGCCTTCGCCTGCGCGCTGCTGCGCGCCGCATTGGCCTGCTCCCCCGCCTTCGGGTCGGTCTCCGACTGCTTCTCCGCCACACCGTCTGCGATCCGGTCGCCGAGGGGCTTGTCGACATTGCGCCAGTATTCGAGCGCCTTCGCCAGGACCGGTTCGCTGACGCGGTTCAGCAGGTGGCCGACGATGTTGTCCACCAAGCGGTCCCGTGCGGCGTCGTCGAGTACTTCCCGGACCATCGTCCCGGCCTGACCCCAGTCGTCGTCGTCCCGGTGGAGCGCGTAGGGCGAGCGCACCATGTCGCCGGCGGCGTACCAGGTTGCAGTCTCCCCGACCTGTGACGGGTCAGCGTGCGGACCGCCTTTGGAGTTCGGCACGTACACCGGATCACCGGGGTTGTGGTGCCGCATGTTGCCGTCTTTCGAGTACGAGCGGACGGGGACGTGCGGGCGGTTGACGGGTAGTTCCTTGTAGTTGGCGCCGATGCGGTAGCGGTGGGCGTCCGGGTAGGAGAACAGCCGGCCGACGAGCATCTTGTCGGGGCTCGGGCCGATGCCGGGCACGAGGTTGCTGGGTTCGAACGCGGCCTGCTCGATCTCGCAGTGGTAGTCGGTGGGGTTGCGGTCGAGAGTCATCTTGCCGACGGGAATGAGCGGGTAGTCGCTGTGCGGCCACACCTTGGTGAGGTCGAACGGGTTGAACCGGTAGTCGTCGGCATCCTTGAACGGCATGATCTGCATGTTCAGGGTCCAGCTCGGGTACTCGCCGCCTTCGATGTGCTCCCACAGGTCCCGGGTGTGATAGTCGGTGTCCATGGCCGCCATCTGGTCACCCTCGTGCTGCGTGAAGAACTCGATGCCCTGGTCGGTCTTGAAGTGGTACTTCACCCAGAACTTGTCGCCCGCGGCGTTCACCCACATGTAGGTGTGGCTCGAGTACCCGTTCATGTGCCGCCACGTGCGCGGGATGCCGCGGTCGCCCATGAGCCAGGTGACCTGGTGCGCCGATTCCGGGGACAGCGTCCAGAAGTCCCACTGCATGTCGTGGTCGCGAAGGTTGTTGTCGGCACGCCGTTTCTGCGAGCGGATGAAGTCCTGGAACTTCATGGGGTCGCGCATGAAGAAGACGGGCGTGTTGTTGCCGACCATGTCGTAGTTGCCCTGGTCGGTGTAGAACTTGATCGCGAATCCACGCGGGTCGCGCCACGTGTCCGGGCTGCCGCGCTCGCCGGCGACGGACGAGAATCTGATCAGCAGATCGGTCTTCTTGCCGGGTTGAAAGAGGTCGGCTTTCGTGTAGGCGGAGACGTCCTCGGTAACTTCGAACCGTCCGAACGCCCCGCCGCCCTTCGCGTGCGGTTGGCGCTCCGCCACGCGTTCGCGGTTGAATTGGGCCATCTTCTCGATCAGGTAATGGTCCTGGAGGAGTATGGGCCCGTCCGTTCCGATCGTGAGCGAGTGCTCGTCACTCGTCACGGGGATGCCGGCGTCGTCGGTCGTGAAGTTCTGATCTGTCATCGCGATGCTCCTTCAGCAGACTGCTGGTCGCTATCGCGTACCCTCGCGCTCAGACGGTGAAACAGATCGGAAAGCCGCCTTGGCACTGACCTTCCACAAGTAGACGGCCGCGGGAACCAGCGCGCCGAACAGAAGCAGCAGGGTCGATACGGAGGCGAGCACGAGGACGTCGCCGCCGGGGCCGCCGACCATGCAGAGCAGGAAGCCGGCTCCCCACCCGGCGAGCGGAAGCACCCCCGCGCCGATCCGGCCGGTGGTCGACCGGGCAGCGATCACCAGCGCCAGGTTGACGACCGCGGCAACGAGGATGCTGATCGGGAAGGGTGTCGCCCCGATGTAGGAGGGCAGGAAGAGCACCGACAGCACGGCGCACAGGAAGCCGTCGAACACCAGCAGCGCGAGGGTGATCCTCCCCAAAGCATCGAGGTGCCCGGGTTTCGCTGCGGTGCCGACGGTCATGTGTCAATAGTGGATCACGCGACGGGCGGGTAACCCAGCAGGGTCAGCAAGTGGCTCTGCATGTCGGCGAATCCGTACAGCACGCCGTAATACAGGTCGTGCTGGGCCGGCCACGACGGCCGAAGCGTATCGACGAACGCGACGATGGCGTTCTGAACATCCCAGTTGTACATCTAGCGCCTCTCCTGACGGGTGTCACACGGCCTCGTCCGAGAACCGCTGCGTGACGTGCGCCACAGTGTAATACGTAACGTCGGTCACAGGTACCTGCGGTCAGTGACCGACGCCGGCGAAGAGGTCGCGCTCCCGGCCGTCGGGGCCCGTGTCGCCGAGTGCCCCTCGCACCAGCACGAAGTGTTCCTCGGTCAGGATCGGCTGCGCGATGTCGTTGGAGAGCGCGTACTCGGTGCCACTCGGTGCCACCGTCACCTGTGTGGCGTGCGCCGAGAGCGCCGCCCGCTTGGCGTCGAACACGCCCCGCACGTCGATGACCGTCGTCACGTCGGCGTCCGGGACACTCGGCAGTTCGCCGGGCTCCGGCAGGCGCCAGCCGTCGGGCACGTCCCCGATCCGGCAGAGACCCGACTCGAGCGCGGTCGCCTCGGTCACCGTCCAATACAGCTTCGCGACCTCCCAGGGGACGCCCGCCTCAGGGAACTGTTCGGTTCCCGCTGCCTCGACGGCCGCCGTGACGATCCGGTGCGCCTGGATGTGGTCGGGGTGCCCGTATCCGCCGTCCGGGTCGTACGTGACGACGACGTGCGGCCGCACCTCGCGAATGACCGCCACGATCGCCGCGGTCACCGAGGCCCGGTCGGCGTTGACGAAGGCGCGCGGGTTCGCCGCCGACGCCGTGCCCGCCATCCCGGAGTCACGGAAACGTCCCGCCCCCAGGAGGAATCGTGGCCGCCCCGCACCCAGATGCGAGAGCGCGGAGGCCAGCTCGCCGATCCGGAACCCGCCGAGTTGATCGGCGGCGTCCGCGACCAGGTGCGCCCACTCGTCGCCGATCACCTCACCTTCCTCGCCGAGCGTGCACGTCAGGACGTGGACGTCGGCACCGTCGGCGGCGTAGCGCGCGATGGTGCCACCGGTAGTGAGGGTCTCGTCGTCGGGATGGGCATGGACCAGCAGAAGTCGCCGCTCACTCATTCCTTGATCCTGCTCCAGTCTGCTGCGTCGCTGAATATTCCGACCGGCACGGCGCCCGACAGCGACACACCCTCGACGCCCGGTCCTGCCGCGACCAGCGTGCGGTCCTGCATGATCGGCAGCACCGCGGCGAGATCCCAGAGCCTGCGATCGGCGTCGGCGAGAGCCTGCGGCACGTCACCCGTTCCCCGCAGCGCGGCATCGATGGATGGTTGCAGCGTGGGATCGCAGACTCCGGACAGGTTCGACGGAGCCTCGGCCTCCACCACCGAATCACCTGCAGGGCCGGACGTTCCGGTGTTCGCCTGCGTCGCCGCAACCGCCGCGGGCGGGCAGCTGTGCCGGGAGGCCAGTGCCGTCGCCGGGTCGGATCCCGCGCGCGACCATCCCACGACCGCTCCGATGTCGCCCTTGCTCAGCGACTCTCCGTACAGCTCCTCGGCGGGGAGTGCCGTCACGGTGGCGTCGATGCCGGCGCCGCGCAACTGGTCGGCTGCCGTGTTCGCGACCGCACTGGCGGTGTCGTCCCCCTCGGGTGTCCCGATGACGAGGGTCAGCGGCACACCGTTGCGGACGAGCCGGGTCGTCGGCGCAGTGCCCGCGGGAACGGCGGTCGCCGTGGGCGTTTCGGCGACGTAGCCGTACTCGGCCAGTTGCGCCAGCACCTGCTCGCGGCTCGGCCGCGCGGGTGCGGTCGCGACGTAACCGGGGTCGGACGGGGCGTAGACCTGCGACCGCGCGGGAACAGCGGACGCTTCGCTGCCCGCGCCGACGACGGCGAGCAGGTCGGTGTCCAGGAGGTCCATGAGACTCTTCCGCACCCGGACGTCGGCGAGTTCGGGCACCCGGCCGTTCAGCGTCAGGTCGAGGCCACGAGGCTGATACGACGACCCGGTGCGCACCGTCGGGATCGCCGCGAGCTGCGCCGAAGTGGCTGTGCCGCCGTGGATCTGCACGACCTGGGTGTCGTTGTTGCGCATCGAGTCGGCGAGCTGGGAGGGCGATCCGTCACGGCGCATCAGGATCTGGTCGGGGGTCGCCGGCTTGTCCCAGAACCGGTCGTTGCGTTCGAGCAGGATCTCGTCGCGACCGCGATCGATCGACTTGATGTGGAAGTGCGCGCCCGACACCGGGATGTTCTCGGACAGCCCGGTCGCGAAGCCGCCCGGGGAATCCTTGATGAGGTGTGAGGGCAGCAGGTCGGTGAACAGTTCACGCCACGCGGGGTACGCGGCCTTCATCACGACGGTCACCGTCTTGCCGCCGCCGGACGACCTGACGTCCTCGATGAGCCGGTACCCGGCCGGGTCGACGACTCCGGGCGCACTGATCATCTGCTGCCACAGGTAGCGGAAGTCCTCGGCGGCGATGGGCGCGCCGTCGGACCACTGCGCCTCGTTCCGCAGCTGGTATGTGACGGTGAACGGCTCCTGCGACGTGACGTCCGCGGAGATCACGAGCGACGAGTCGGGAATCCAGTTGCTGCCGCCGGGGCGGGCGGGGTCGGGTACCGGACGGAACGGGCTCGGCAGCACGAGCGCGCTGACCGCGGAGTTCGCCGGCGACTGGTCCGACAGCAGGTGCGGGTTGAATCCGCTGCCCACGTCGTCGATCGCGACGACGACGGGCTGCTTCTCGGTGGGCGACACCGTCGGCTTGGGGCTGTCGGTGCTTTCGACGGGCGGGGGCGGATCAGCGGTGCACGACGTGAGTACCGTCGTCGTCACGGCCAGCAGGAGCGCGGCCACTGCCGTCCCCCGCCTTCGTCCCCACAGTCCTCGACCACTCGCGAGTCGACCCCCAGCACCCACCGCGCCGCCTTTCCTCAGAGATACCGGAAGGCTCCGGAAACCCACGAGCGAATGTACCTTCGGTCGCCTATCGACCGAAGGTACATTCGCCCGGTTGTGTATGACGTGGTCGGACGTGCCGACTACAGGGCCGCCTTGTCACGGGCCTTGGAGCGCGAACGCTCACGGGCACGGTCGGTGGCCGACAGGTGCACCTTGCGCACGCGCACGACCTCGGGGGTGACCTCGACGCACTCGTCGCCGGCGCAGAACTCCATCGCGCCTTCGAGCTCGAGCTTGATGGGCTTGGCGAGGGTCTCCATCACGTCGGCGGAGGACTGACGCATGTTGGTCAGCTTCTTCTCGCGGGTGACGTTGATGTCGAGGTCCTCCTGGCGCGGGTTGATGCCCACGACCATGCCCTCGTAGGTGTCGGCGCCGGGCTCGACGAAGAAGGTTCCGCGATCGGCGAGCTGGATCATCGCGAACGGGGTGACCGAACCGGTGCGGTCCGAGACGAGCGAGCCGGTGTGGCGGGCACGGATCTCGCCGGCCCACGGCGCGTAGCCGTGGAAGACGGCGTTGGCGATGCCGGTGCCGCGGGTCTCGGTGAGGAAGTCGGTGCGGAAGCCGATCAGGCCGCGCGACGGGACGATGAACTCCATCCGGACCCAGCCCGCGCCGTGGTTGGCCATCTGCACCATCTTGCCCTTGCGGTTGGCGAGGAGCTGGGTGATGGCGCCGAGGTATTCCTCGGGGCTGTCGATGGTGAGCTCTTCGAAGGGCTCGTGCACCTTGCCGTCGACCTGACGGGTGACCACCTGCGGCTTGCCGACGGTCAGCTCGAAGCCTTCGCGGCGCATCTGCTCGACGAGGATGGCGAGCGCGAGCTCACCACGGCCCTGGACCTCCCAGGCGTCGGGGCGGCCGATGTCGAGGACCTTGAGGGAGACGTTGCCGACCAGTTCCTGGTCGAGGCGGGACTTCACCATGCGGGCGGTCAGCTTGTGTCCGCTGACCCGGCCGACGAGCGGCGAGGTGTTGGTGCCGATGGTCACCGAGATGGCGGGCTGGTCGACGGTGATTCGGGGCAGCGCGACCGGGTTCTCCAGGTCGGCGAGGGTGTCGCCGATCATGATGTCGGCGAACCCGGCGACGGCGACGATGTCACCGGCGACGGCCTTCTCGGCGGGCTGACGCTCGACGCCGACGGTGGCAAGCAGTTCGGTGATCTTGGCCTTGGTGACCACGGGCTCGCCGTCGACCTCGCGGCACCAGGAGACGGTCTGACCCTTGGTCAGCTCGCCGTTGTGGATGCGGACCAGCGCGAGGCGGCCCAGGAACGCGGACGCGTCGAGGTTGGTGACGTGAGCCTGCAGCGGGGCGTCGACGTTGCCCTTGGGCGCGGGCACGTAGTTGAGGAGGACCTCGAACAGGGCGTCGAGGTTCTCGGCGTCCGGCGCGTGACCGTTCTCGGGCTGAACCTTGGACGCCTTGCCCTCACGGCCGGAGGCGTACAGAACGGGAAGGTCGAGGGCGAGCTCGGCGGCTTCGGCGGCCTCGTCGTCGAGGTCGGAGGCCAGGTCGAGCAGCAGGTCGTGGCTCTCGGAGACGACCTCTTCGATGCGGGCGTCGGGGCGGTCGGTCTTGTTGACCACGAGGATGACGGGCAGCGACGCGGCGAGCGCCTTGCGCAGGACGAAGCGGGTCTGCGGCAGCGGGCCCTCGGAGGCGTCGACGAGCAGGACGACACCGTCGACCATGGACAGGCCGCGCTCGACCTCGCCGCCGAAGTCGGCGTGACCGGGGGTGTCGATGACGTTGATGACCGTGACACTGCCGTCGCCGTGATGCTTGTGGACGGCGGTGTTCTTCGCGAGGATCGTGATGCCCTTCTCGCGTTCGAGGTCGCCGGAGTCCATGACGCGATCGACCAGTTCGGCGCGCTCCTCGAATGCCCCCGACTGACGCAACATGGCGTCGACGAGAGTGGTCTTGCCGTGGTCGACGTGTGCGACGATGGCAACGTTACGGAAGCTGGTGATGGTCACGCGGTGGCTCTCCTGGCTGAGTTGATTCGGCCACGCGAAAGTTCCCTCGCACGGCTTTCTGGCGGCCGCCTTGTCATCTCGATTCAGAATCCTCGTCGAGGCGATGGTAAATCGCCCAGTACAGGCATCGCGGCCACGTGAATACTACCCGCCCGAACGGCTACTTCGCGCATCGCCGGCTTCGCGGGGCATGCCCGACCAGCGTAAAGTGATCTGCGCCACGTCGAATTCTGCCTGTCTCGCGTGTGCGGCGGGGCCTAAAGCTGAGGGGACGCTAACCTGAGCGGAGCCGGCGGATACCGGCGTTCACCGGAGTAGGAAGGCCGAGCCGGGTATGGGCAAGGTGAAGGCCAGCAAGGTCTCGGGTCTCAAACCGAAGAAGAAGTGCTGCCGCAGCAAGACGCGGTGCATCAAGTGCCCGGTCGTGATCATGCGCATGAAGAAGCTCGAGAACGAGGGCGCGTCCAAGAAGGAACTGAAGAAGGGGCTCAAGAAGGCCCGCGCAGCCTGAGGTCAGCCCCACCCGTTCAGGTGCAGCCGCAGGTCCGGCACCCATCCGCGGTCGTTGTCGACAAGGTCGATCTCGCCCAGTTCCCGTCCGTCCACCCACCGCAACTCCGCGTGATCGAGCGCGGCGGGGGTTCCCGACACCAGGTGAACGCGGTATGCGCGCAGCACCCGGCCATCGGGCAGCGGCACGTCGTCACCGATCCGGTCGCCGCCCGACACCTCGACGCCGAGTTCCTCCCGCAGTTCGCGGCGCAGCGCGTCCTCGGCGCTCTCCCCCGCCTCCGCCTTGCCGCCGGGCAGCTCCCACTGCCCCGCGAGTTCCGGGGGCCGCGTCCGCTGCGCCAGCAACAGCCGGCCGTCGACGATGATCGCGGCCGCCACGACCTCTCCGGTGTGGTCGACAGGTCTTGCACGTTCCGCTGGCACCGCACCATCATGGGGTATGGCCGAGTTGCTGTCAGACGGAGAGATCGACACCGCGCTCGCGGAACTGCCCGGGTGGCGGCGAGCCGGCGATTCGCTTGTCCGCACCGTGGAGTCGCCGAGTTTCCCCGAAGCGGTGGAGCTGGTCCGGAAGGTCGCGGAGGCGGCGGAGGCCGCCAACCACCATCCGGACATCGACATCAGGTGGCGGAAGGTCACCTACACGCTGTCGACGCATTCCGCAGGCGGGCTCACGCAGCTGGATCTGGATCTTGCTGCGCAGATCGACTCACTGGCGGGCTGACCGTAGGCGGGGCCGCGGCGGCCCGCGTCGCGCGGCGCCCCGCGTAGGCCACCCAGGCGTAGACACCGAACGCACCCACGACGTCGACGGTACCCAGCCACGCGAGGATCGCGGGGCGGGAGATCAGCCAGATCGAGTCCTGGAAGAAACTGAGCACCCACGGCACGCCGATGAGTGTCGTGACGAGCCAGTAGGCGGCGAGGATCCGGGTGCCGAGCATCGACCCGTACGGGCCGTGCAGCAGCCAGATCAGCATCGGGATCACCCACACCCAATGGTGTGACCATGAGATCGGGGAGATGAGCAGGCCCAGCAACTCGACGATGACGAGGGTGCCGAGCCGATCGTCGCGGGCGATCGCCCGCCAGGCCAGGACGGCGAGGACGAGGGTGACCGCCACGGCCAGCAGCCAGACCGCGCCGGTCTCGACGTCGTACCCCAGCAGCCGCGACAGCGCGCCGCGCAGCGACTGATTCCATACCGAGCCGACCGGGCCGATCCGATCCGCGTCGCCGAGCAGGTGGGTGAAGTACTCCCGCGCCTCCGAGCCGATCAGCAGGTAACTGAGTCCCACGGTCGCGGCGAAGGCGATCCCCGAGAACACGGCGGCCTTCCATCGGCGCTGCAGGAGGAAATAGAGGCCCGTGATCGCCGGGGTCAGTTTGATCCCGGCGGCGATACCGACGAGCGCACCCGACAGCCACCACCGCGAACCGCGGACGGCGGTCATCACCAGCAGCGCGAGGAAGACGTTGATCTGGCCGTAGTCCAGGGTGGTGCGCACCGGTTCCACCCACACGCCCACCGTGGTCCACAGCACCGCGACCGCACGCCAGTGCGGCGTGCGTGCGGTGTCGCCGAGGACGAGTCCCAGACTCATGCGGGCCAGGGCGTAGAGGGCGAGGATGGTGAGCAGCTGCCAGCCGACCCCGACCAGCGGGAACGGCAGGTAGTGCAGGGGAAAGAAGACGAGCGCGGCGAACGGCGGATACGTGAACGGCAGCGGAAAGTCCGGTGTCACTTCCGAATAGGTGAAGTCGTAGAGACTGCCCCCGTGCAGCGCCTCGGACCCGTCGACGTAGACGTGCAGGTCGACGAGGTTCATCCCGTTGGGACTCAGCAGCGTCCACGCCATTCGCCCGAGCACCGAGAGCACGAGAAGCACAGGCGCGCACCGCAACAGGGTGTGCAGGGCCGACGTTCCCCACGACGACGTGGGAGAACGCTCGGACGGGTGGTCGGAGGATGCTCCGTCGTCGGACGCTGCATGGTCGGACGCTGCATGGTCGGACACAGTGTGGTGCTCTCCTGTGAGGTGTAGACGTCTCAGCCGATCCCGAAACGGTCCCGCACAGCGTAGACGGCGGCGCCCGCGGGCCCCGAGGTGTCCGTAGCAGTGCGTAACAGTTGCATCACCAATCACACGGACCACATCGACCACACGCTATCGTCACCAGAGGATCACCGTCGGGGTCTGTATGCCATACACTCCCCACCGGGGTGCCACAGCTACCGGTGAACGAACTCGTGAGCTGTACAACCCGGGGGCGCTGTACATAGAGTGACCCCCCGAGCCGTCAGCGCGGATTGAGTTGTCGTCCACGCTGTTATGACTAAGGATGGGGAGACTGTGCTTCGAACCCGAGGTATGCGCAGAGCAGTGACTGCTCTCGCTCTGGCCGCAGCAGCCGCGATGGCGGTGCCGGCCCAGGCGATCGCGCAGCCGACGCCGCCGCCCGTGCCCGAAGGCATCCCCGTGGAGATGCTCGCGTCGTTCGCACCTGCGATCATCGGAGCAGCCGCAGGTACCGAAGACATCGCCGCAGGCCCGCAGGACGCGATCCTGGATCAGGCCCGTAACCTCCTCGAATCCCCCGGCATCCCGCCGGAGCTCAAGTCCACTCTCGAGCGCGTCATCACGTTCCTCGACGGCAGCGGCGGCGGCGGTCCCGAGATCCCCAAGGAGAACGCACCCGTCATCGCGCAGTTCCTCTACCCGACCATCGGTAAGGGCTGCATCGGAGAGGGCGCCGACTCGGTGGGCACCGCACTCGCGGTTCCCGGTCCGGCCGTCCTGCCCCCGCCCGGACCGAAGGCAGGTCAGGCCGGTTTCGTGTTCACGGCTCTCGGAACCAGTTCCGTTGCCCCCGAACAGCCCAATCCACTGACTGTGACGTGGATCAACCTGGACAACCAGCGCCGCGCCACCCAGAACCTCACCAACGAGGCCAAGATCAACCCGGACGGACCGGCCACGCTGTCGGCCATCGCGGACACCGGCCCGGGCCGCGTCCTCGCCGTCGTCTCGGGTGGACTGACGACGCAGAAGGAGGGCGCCGCGCCGATCACGTGCAGCTTCCTCCCCACCGTCGGCATGTTCCAGGTCGCGTAGGACCCTCGACACCGATACACGAAGGGCCCCTCCGGATATTTCCGGAGGGGCCCTTCGTGCACCGCACCCCTGTTTGCCGACGGTGCCGCCGTGGTAGACCGAGGAATGCCCTCGATGCACCACACCTCGGACCATTCACTGCGATCGCGACACGCCCGGCGTTCGATCCTCTCGATCCGCTCGGAGGGATCGATCCTGTCGATCGGTTCCGCCTATTCGATCCTGTCGGTCGGCAGTGTCGGCTCGGTGCTCTCGATCGGGTCGGTCGGGTCGGCCGGGTCGGTCCTGAGCACCGCCTCATTCGCGAGCCTCGGATCCGCCCTGTCGGGGCTGTCCCGGTGGTCGCTGATGTCGTGGAAGGGGTGGCACGACGCGCCACCGGAACACCCTCACCTGACGGTCATCGCCGACGAGCCGGACCTCGCGCGCGACGCGACCGCGCACGTCCAGTCCTGACGCTCCCGGCTCAGGACGTCCTTCCGCGGCGCGGCCAGGAATTGCCCTCGACCTTCTCGATCTCGCCGTTGAACTTGGTCAGCAGCCGGCGCAGCTCGTCCCGATCGTGGGCACTCCATCCGGCGATGATGCGCTCGACGCCGTTGCGACCCAACGTCCGGTCGGCGTGCAGTTGTTCGATGCCCCGAGGTGTCGCCTCGACCTTACGGGCCATTCCGCCGTCCGGGTCGGGGACTCGGTCGACGAGCCCGCGCTTGAGCAGCGCGCCGATCTGCCGGTTGATCGTCGAGATGTCGAGCCGGAAGGCCTCGGCGAGCTGCTTCAGGCTGAGCGGATGCTCCAGCTCCAGGCGGCCGAGGATCAGGTAGGCGGAACGGTCGAGTTGGAATCCCGCGCGCTGGGCGTGGGCGTGATACCGCGACAACAACGTCAATTCGTTCTCGACAGCTGCCACCACGTCGCGATCGGACACCGCCACCTCCACTCGTCGCCCTGGTTCTGCGCGTCCCATTCTGCCCGGGATCAAATATGCATCCTACACATAATGTGTATCATGCACATTACCCGTGGCGAGACGACAAATCAGGACCCGTTGACGAACAGCGCAGTGAAGAGGACCGACGCGACGGTGTACACGAAGTTGAGGAGCAGATCCATGGGGACCTCCGGTTTCGGAGTGACAGGAGTGACGAGAGGGTAATCGGGGTTTCCACGGTCAGCGTTTCACAGTCCCATCCACCGGAAAACGCCGCACACTCGAACTGAAACGTGTTCTCATTCTTCGGGGAGTGCCGGACGAGAGAAGGGATGCATGCATGCCGTGGAGCCGTGCCGAACTGGAAGACGCATTCGCCCACTATCAGCGAAGCGTCGGTCGCTGCGTCGAACTCGGCGACTGGAACGGCTTCGCCGACCTCTTCACGGAGGACGCCACGTATGTCGAGCACGCCTTCGGACAATTCGACGGACGCGAAGCCATTCGCCGCTGGGTCACCCGCACCATGTCGGCGTTCCCCGGAAGCCGGATGACCGAGTTCCCGGCCAACTGGTACGTGATCGACGAAGACCGGGGATGGGTGATCTGCGAGATCGACAACCCGATGGAGGATCCCGGAGACGGTTCGGAGCACGCGACCGCCAACATCACCATCCTGCACTACGCCGGCGACAACCTGTGGTCGCGCGAGGAGGACGCGTACAACCCGATGAACTTTCTCGCGACGGCCAAGAAGTGGTGTCGCGCAGCGGAAGCCGCCGGGAACCTGCCCGACGACGCCCGGGAGTGGCTGACGAGAATCGGCGGACAACCGGCCGCGTGACCAGTCACCACTGCCCGTAGTCGGGCTTCAGGATGTCGTTGAGATCGATGCCGACCCCGTCGACGTTGCTCGCATCGATCTCGTACTGGTGCAGGTGCGCCGACGGGTGGACGTACCCCTCCGGCGTGCCCCAATCGTGCTGCCAGTAGAACGAACCGAACCCGGCGAGGATCGCCAGATCCAGCGTCTTCGAGTTGGCGTAGATGCCGGTATTGCCCTTGCCGACGACCGACTCCCACCCCGCGAGGTACGGGCCGATCATGGTGAGGAAATCGGTGGGCGAGGGATTGTCGTCGATGGACGCATAGATGGGCCGGTCCTCGGAACCGCCTGCGGCGAGGTGCAATTCGAGGCCGCGTTCGGCGTGGCGCTTACCCGCCTCGAGCCCGCCGCGCCAGTCGGCCGTCGGCCCCTTGCCGAACTGGTAGCACGACACGACCGACAGTCCGGCATCGAGCAGCGCCTGCGCCTCGTCGGCGAGCATCGGCTTACCCTCCATCCACTCGGCGCCGGGACGCCGATCGGACACGTAGCGGATGGCGCCGTCGTACCCCGCCTCGAGAATGGCGTCCGCCGAGGGGACGCCACCCGCGTAGTCGATCAGGGTGCCCAGACCGTCCGCCTTCGCGACGGCGACCGAGGACGTGGTGGACGTGAGCGCCGCGATTCCGGCCACGGCAGATCCCGCCGCCGCGTACCGGAACAGGTCTCGTCGAGAAATCTGCACTGTGGCCCCCATATCCGATCGGTCGCGCTCCGGCGTGTCTCCGACACTCACTCTCGTGCAGTCGGTATCTTGTCCGGTTTGCATTCCACCACACTCACACCGGTCCCGCCAGCCACTTGCACTACATCCGTCACATCGGGCACTCGCGACCCGCAGGCACCCTCAGGTCAGCGGAAGAACACCGCGGCCTGGTCCGCCAGATCCAGGGCGCCCTGCGGCAGGATTCCGAGCACCACGGTCACCACCACTCCGACGGCGATGGCGGCGGCGGTGAACATGCTGGGCACCACGATCGTCGGGGCGTCGCTCTGCGGTTCCGAGAAGAACATCAGCACGATGACACGGACATAGAAGAACGCCGCGATCGCGCTGCTGACGACACCGACGAGAACGAGCGGAGCGGCGCCGCCCTCGACGGCAGCCTGGAAGACCGCGAACTTGCTGACGAACCCACTCGTCAACGGGATTCCGGCGAACGCGAGCAGGAACAGGGCGAAGACCCCGCCCACGAGCGGCGACCGCCGCCCCAGCCCCGCCCAGCGGGACAGGTCCGTTGCCTCACCCCGGCTGTCGCGCACCAGGGTGACGACCGCGAACGCGCCGAGCGTGCTGAATCCGTAGGCCAGCAGATAGAACATCGTGGACGACAGACCCGCCCGGTTGGCCGCGATCAGACCGGTGAGGATGAACCCGGCGTGCGCGACGGACGAGTAGGCGAGCATGCGTTTGACGTCGCTCTGCGTGACCGCCAGGACGGCGCCGACCACCATGGTCAGGATGGCGACTCCCCACATCACGGGCCGCCAGTCGGCGCGCAGGTCCGGTAGTGCCACGTAGAAGATGCGCAGCATCGCACCGACCGCGGCGACCTTGGTGGCCGCGGCCATGAAGGCGGTGATCGGCGTCGGCGCGCCCTGGTAGACGTCCGGAATCCAGGAGTGGAACGGCACGGCGCCGATCTTGAACAGCAGACCCACCGACAGGAGCGCGGTACCGATCAGTGCCAGCGCCTTGTCGTCGGTGCCGCGAGCCAGCGCGTCCGCGATCCGGGGCAACTCGACCGTGCCCGCGTAGCCGTACAGCAATGCGACACCGAACAGGAAGAACGCGGACGAGAACGCACCCAGCAGAAAGTATTTGAGGGCCGCCTCCTGCGACAGGAGGCGGCGACGCCGCGCCAGCCCGCACAACAGGTACAGCGGCAGCGAGAGCACCTCCAGGGCGACGAACATGGTGAGAAGGTCGTTGGACGCCGGAAACAGGAGCATCCCGCCGACCGCGAACAGCGTGAGCGGGAAGACCTCGGTATGCCCCGGGGCGGACCGGGTGGCCTCCCGTTCGGCGACACTGCCGGGGACGGCGAACGCCTGCGGGGTGAAGGCATCGGTTCCCCCTTCCGACTCCGCCCCCGCCGTCGCGGTGACCTCCGCGGTCGCCGCCGCGACCCCGCTGTCGACCCCGCGCTCCGCGATGAGCAGGATCGCGGGGATCGAGATGAGCAGGATGGTGCCCTGCAGGAACAACGTCGGGCCGTCGACGGCCACCGCGCCCACGACCACCGAGGCGCGGGTCCCGGCGAGCAGGACGACGGCCACGAATGCGGCGGTGAGACCTCCGAGTCCGAGAACGAGGTGGCTCGAGTAGCGGACACGCCGCGGCAGGAACGCCTCGACGAGTACACCCGCGACAGCCACTCCGAACACGATCAGCATGGGCGCCAGCCGGCTGTATTCGATGTCCGGCGCCGGCAGCATCGCGGACTGGGCGAGGACGAGTTCGGAGGGACTCATCGGTGCGTACCTCCCTGGGGGTCCTGCTCGGCGACGGTGGGTGCGGGATCGTGCTCACCGACGGTGACGAGGACGTGGCTCACCGCGGGCGTGATGACGTCGAGTACGGGTTTCGGGTAGACGCCGAGGACGAGCAGCAGCGCGATCAGCGGCGCCACCACTGCGATCTCGCGGCGCACGAGGTCGCGTACCGACTCGTTGCCCTCCTTCACCGGCCCGGTCATCATCCGCTGGTAGAGCCACAGCACGTAGATCGCGGCGAGGACGAGCGCGAAAGTCGCCACCACGGCGGCGATCTGGTAGCGAGAGAACGTGCCGATCAGGACGAGGAACTCACTGACGAAGGGCGCCAGCCCCGGCAGCGACAGCGTGGCGAGACCCGCCACGAGGAACGTCCCGGCCATCACCGGGGCGACCTTCTGCACGCCGCCGTAGTCGGCGATGACGCGCGTGCCGCGCCGCGACACCAGGAATCCCGCGATCAGGAACAGGGCCGCAGTCGAGATGCCGTGATTGACCATGTAGAGCGTCGACCCGGCCTGCCCCTGGCTCGTCATGACGAAGATGCCGAGGATGATGAACCCGAAGTGGGAGATCGACGTGTACGCGATCAGCCGCATCACGTCGGTCTGCCCGATCGCCAGGACCGCGCCGTAGATGATGCCGATCACCGCCAGCACCGTGACGAACGGCGCGAAGTACGCGGATGCGTCCGGGAACATCTGCAGGCAGAAGCGCAGCATGCCGAATGTGCCGACCTTGTCGACGACGGCCATCATGAGCACCGCGCTGGCCGGCGTGGCCTCCACCGCGGCGCCCGGCAGCCAGGTGTGGAACGGCCACAGCGGCGCCTTGACGGCGAACGCGAACATGAATCCGAGGAACAGCGCCTTCAGCACGCCGGGGTCCGCGTCCAGCCCTTCGGCGACGATCACCCGGAAGTCGAACGTACCGCCCCCGAAGGCGTCCTGACGGGCCGTCACCACATACACCCCGATGACCGCCGCGAGCATGATGAGGCCGCCGAACAGGTTGTAGAGCAAGAACTTCACCGCGGCGTACGACTTCCCCACCCCACCGAATCCACCGATCAGGAAGTACATCGGGATGAGCATCGCCTCGAAGAAGATGTAGAAGAGCAGGACGTCGAGGGCGGTGAACGACACCATCACCATCGCCTCGACCACCAGCGTCAGCGCCACGTACGTGTGGGCCATCCGCCGCCGCGTGTAGTCCGGAGCGGAGTCACCGTCGTTCCACCCCGCCAGCAACAGCAGTGGCACGAGAACGGCGGTGAGGAGCACGAGGACGAGCGCGATGCCGTCCAGGCCGAGGATGTACCGGGTGCCGAACGCCGGGATCCAGGCGTGCGATTCGACGAACTGGTACTGCTCGCCGGTCGGATCGAATCGGATCGCGAGCACGACCGCCAGGCACAGCACCACCACGGACACGCCCACCGCTGTCGACTTCGCGAGCGCGCGCCGGTCGACGGGCAGGGCGAGGACGACACCGGCGCCGACGAGTGGCAGCACCCACAGGGCGGTCAGCCACGGGAACCCGCTCACCACAGCCTCACCAGCATCGTGGCGACGAGAAGCGCCGCGCCCGCGAACATGAACAGGGCGTACGACCGGACGAACCCGGTCTGCAGGCGCCGGAACCGCATCGACGTCCCGCCGACCAGCGCGGCGAACCCGTTGACGGCCCCGTCGACCCCCTGGTCGTCGACGGTCACCAGCGTTCGCGTCAACTCCTGCCCGGGCCGCATCAACACCGCTTCGTTGAACGCGTCGCCGTACAGATCCCTCCGGGCCGCGACGGTGAGCGCGGTGACCTTCGCCGGCGCGACGTCGGGGACCGGCTGCCGGGCGTACTGCCGGTAGGCCACCGCCACCCCGGCGAGCACCACCACCAGGGTGAGACCCGTGATCGCCCAGACCGGGAGCGCGGGCTCGCCGTGATGGGCCCCGACGACAGGTTCCAGCCAGTGCTGCAGCGAGGAACCGACGGCGAGCAGCGCACCCGCGGCCACCGAGCCGACCGCGAGCAGAATCATCGGCACCGTCATCACCCCCGGCGACTCGTGGGGGTCGGCCTCGGGTTCCCAGCGCCGTTGTCCGAAGAAGGTCATCAGCATCACCCTGGTCATGTAGAAGGCGGTGAGTCCCGCACCGAGCAGCGTCACGGTTCCGAGGACGATGCCCTCGGCGCCCTCGGCGGCGAACGCCGCTTCGATGATCTTGTCCTTGGAGAAGAAACCGGAGAAGGGCGGAATCCCGATGATCGCCAGGTATCCCAGCCCGAACGTGACGAACGTGATCGGCATGAAGGTCCGTAGTCCGCCGTAGTGCCGCATATTCACCTCGTCGTTCATCCCGTGCATCACCGAGCCGGCACCGAGGAACAGACCGGCCTTGAAGAAGCCGTGGGTCAGCAGGAGCATGATCGCGAACGCATACCCCGCCGGTCCCAGGCCGGCCGCGAGCACCATGTACCCGATCTGACTCATCGTCGACGCCGCCAGTGCCTTCTTGATGTCGTCCTTCGCGCAGCCGATGATCGCGCCGAACAGCAGCGTCACCGCGCCGACGATCACCACGGCCAGTTGGGCATTCGGGGCCAGGTCGAAGATCGCGCCCGAACGGACGATGAGGTAGACACCCGCGGTCACCATGGTCGCGGCGTGGATGAGCGCCGACACCGGTGTGGGGCCCTCCATCGCGTCACCGAGCCAGGACTGCAACGGAACCTGCGCCGATTTGCCGCAGGCGGCGAGCAGAAGCGCCAGCCCGATCGCGGTGAGTATCCCCTCGCTCGCGGCCTCGGCGCCCGTGAACACGTCGGCGAATTCGACCGAACCGAACGTCGAGAACATCATCATCATGGCGAAGACAAGGCCCATGTCGCCGACGCGGTTGACCACGAACGCCT
This sequence comes from Rhodococcus sp. NPDC056960, assembly GCF_042674125.1. Lineage (NCBI taxonomy): Bacteria > Bacillati > Actinomycetota > Actinomycetes > Mycobacteriales > Nocardiaceae > Rhodococcus > Rhodococcus sp. NPDC056960. The sequence goes on from NZ_JBHURF010000043.1 coordinate 24,247, forward strand.
TCTTCGCGGCCGCCGCCGCGGTCGGCTTGTACTGCCAGAAGCCGATGAGCAGGTACGAGGCGAGACCCACACCCTCCCAACCGACGTACAGGCCCAGAAAGTTGTCGGCGAGGACCAGCAGCAGCATCGCGGCGAGGAACAGGTTCAGATAGGCGAAGAACTTCCGGCGCTCCGGGTCGTGCGCCATGTACCCGACCGAGTAGATGTGGATCAGCGAACCGACGCCGGTGATCAGCAGCACGAAACACATGGACAGCTGGTCGAGTTGGAGTCCGAAGTCCACCTGCAGTGCGCCGACCGGCACCCAGCTGAACAGAACCTGGTGCACCGTGCGGTCGGCCGTGTCCCGGCCCAGCATGTCAACGAAGAACGCGACGCCGAGCGCGAAGGAGGCCAGCGCCGTCACACAGCCGAGGAGGTGACCCCACGAATCGCTGTGCCTGCCGGTCAGCAGGAGCACGGCGGCACCGAGGAGCGGCAGAACCGGGAGGAGCCACACGGCCGACGAGAGCGTTCCGCTCATGCCGCACCGCCGATCGGGGTGTCGTCGTCGGGCAAAGTCACCTTCTCGAGGATGTGCGTCATCGTGGACCCGTCAGTTCTTGAGGAGGTTGGCGTCGTCGACGGAAGCCGAACGGCGGGAACGGAAGATGGTCATGATGATCGCCAGACCGACGACCACCTCGGCGGCCGCGACGACCATGGTGAAGAACGCGAAGACCTGACCGTCGAGGTTGCCGTGCATGCGGGCGAACGTCACGAACGCCAGGTTCGAGGCGTTGAGCATCAGTTCGATGCACATGAACACGATGATCGCGTTGCGCCGGATCAGCACTCCCGCCGCGCCGATCGTGAACAGCAGCGCGGACAGGTAGAGGTAGTTCTCCGGGTTCATCGCCGGCCCCCTTCCTCGGACCCACCGGGTTCGGGGGTCGCGACGTCCGCGGTGCCCAGTGCCCGCGCAGGCAGGCTCGCCCGCCGTTCGAGCGACCGGCTCACGGACAGCTCGGAGAACGTGCCGTCGGGAAGCAACGCCGGTATGTCGACCGCGTTGTGCCGCGCGTAGACGCCCGGGCTGGGCAACGGTGTGACTCGGGCGCCCTCCCGGACACGGTCCTGGGACAGCTCACGCTGGTCCTTCCGGCGCTCGAAACGTTCGCGGTGGGCGAGCACCATGGCGCCGATTGTCGCGGTGATCAGCAACGCACCGGTGAGTTCGAACGCCCACACGTACCGGACGAACACGAGCTCCGCCAGGCCCTCGACGTTGCCCGCCGCGTTGGCCTCGTCGAGACCGGTGAACGCGGACACGGACGCACTCCCGAGGCCACCGATCAGGAGCAGTCCGAAGCCCAGTCCCGCGACGATCGCGGCCACCCGCTGACCGCGCAGGTTCTCGACGAGGGATTCGGAGGAGTCGACGCCGATGAGCATGAGCACGAACAGGAACAGCATCATGACCGCACCGGTGTAGACGACGATCTGCACGACGCCGAGGAACAGCGCGCCCTGCGCGATGTAGAAGACGGCCAGGATGATCATCGTGGTGGCGAGGAAGATCGCCGAGTAGACGGCTTTGGTTGCGCTGACCACTCCCAGCGCACCGATCACGGCCAGGGTCCCGAGGATCCAGAACTGCACCCCCTCACCCGTCGAGGTCTGGGTGAAGGGTTCCGCGACCAAGTGGACCGCGGACGGCATCGTGTTCACCACGTCGGCTCTCCTCCCTCGATCACGGCCTGTCCCCCGCCTCGTCGTCGGCCGCGGACGCATCCTGCGACGCAGCCGCCGCTCCCCCGGTCACCGTGCCGCGGTAGTAGTCCTCGGCCGTGGTGCCTGGGGCCATCGGATGCGGCGAATCTGCCATGCCGGGTTCGAGCGGCGCCAGCAGCCGGTCCTTCTCGTAGATCAGGCCGGCCCGGTTGTCGTCGGCCATCTCGTATTCGTTGGTCATGGTCAGCGCCCGCGTCGGGCACGCCTCGATGCACAGCCCGCACCCGATGCACCGCAGGTAGTTGATCTGGTAGACGCGGCCGTACCGTTCACCCGGCGAGAAGCGTTCCTCGTCGGTGTTGTCGGCGCCCTCCACGAAGATGGCGTCGGCGGGGCACGCCCAGGCGCACAGTTCGCACCCGATGCACTTCTCCAGCCCGTCCGCGTACCGGTTGAGCTGGTGCCTGCCGTGATAGCGGGGCGCCGTCGGCGTCTTCTCCTCGGGGTAGAACTCGGTGTTCGATTTCTTGAACATCGTCGAGAAGGTCACGCCGAATCCGGCTATGGGGCCGAGGAATTTAGTCATCACTGTTCTCCTGGGTCGATCCGCTGGACTGCGCGCCGGTGACGGAGACGGGCGTGCGCCGGAACGCAGGCAGCGTCTGCCCCGGCATGGGCGGCACCGGGTACCCACCGGCCATGGGGTCGAACGGTTCGAGCGTCTCCGGGGAGAGCTCGGCGCGTCCCCGTGCCGGCGGTTCCTCGGGTGCACGGACGCGGCCCGGACGCAGGCGGTTCCACAGCAGCGCCACCACGACCACTGCCACCACCAGGCCCGCGACGGCGAGGGCGATCGTTCGGACGTCGTGTCCGTCGTTGCGGAACGCGCGGACGGTGGCGACGATCATGACCCACACCAGCGAGATCGGGATCAGGATCTTCCAGCCGAGACCCATGAACTGGTCGTACCGCAGCCGGGGCAGGGTGGCGCGCAACCAGACGAAGACGAACAGGAAGCACCAGACCTTGAGTGTGAACCACAGCACCGGCCACCAGCCGGAGTTCGCGCCGTCCCACAGGCTGATCGGGAACGGTGCGTGCCAGCCGCCGAGGAACAACGTGGTGGCGAGGGCCGACACCGTCACCATGTTGACGTACTCGGCGAGCATGAACATCGCGAAGCTCAGCGAGGAGTACTCGGTGTGGAAGCCGCCGACCAGTTCACCCTCGGCCTCGGGCAGGTCGAACGGCGCGCGGTTGGTCTCACCGACCATCGACGTGACGTAGATGAGGAACGACGGCAGCAGCAGGAAGACGTACCAGGTGCTTTCCTGGGCGGCGACGATGCCGGACGTGGACATGGTTCCGGCGTCCAGGAAGACGGCCGCGAACGACAGTGCCATCGCGATCTCGTACGAGATCACCTGCGCCGTCGAGCGCAGACCGCCCAGCAACGGGTACGTGGAGCCGGACGCCCAACCGGCGAGCACGATGCCGTAGACGCCGATCGACGTGGCCGCGAGAACGTAGAGGACGGCCACCGGGAGGTCGGTCAGTTGCAGGGCCGTGTGGTGCCCGAAGATCGAGACCTCGGGTCCGAACGGGATCACGGCGAACGCCATGAACGCTGGCACCGCGGCGATGATCGGGGCGAGGATGTAGATCGGCTTGTCGACACCCTTGGGGACGATCCCCTCCTTCAGGGCGAGCTTGATGCCGTCGGCGAGGCTCTGCAGCATGCCCCGCGGGCCCACGCGGTTCGGGCCGACGCGCATCTGCATCCAGGCCATCACCTTGCGTTCGGCGAGGATCGTCAGAAGCGGTGTGAGGACGAGGAACACGAAGATCGCCAGGGCCTTGCCGACCACCAGCCACCACGGGTCGTGACCGAAGAGCGCCGGGTCGGGGTAGACGGCGTCGATCGTCACAGCGCACCTCCCGGGACGGCGCCGTCGGTGTCGGCCGCACGGCGGACGTGGACGACGCTCCCCGCGACCGCGGCCAGTTGCCGGTAGACCGCGGAGCCGGGCGAGTTCAGCGGCAACCACACCACCCGGTCCGGCATGTCGGTGATCGTCAGCGGCAGGGTGACGGCGCCCCGTTCCGTCGACACCGTAATCGGATCTCCGTCACCGGCACCGGTTTCGGCCGCCGTGGCGGCGGACATCCTCACCACCGGGGTGCGGGCCGTGCCCGCCAGGTGCGGTTCCCCGTCCTGCAGCCGTCCCGAGTCGAGCAGCATCCGCCAGGTCGCCAGCACTGCCTCCCCCGGCCCGGGTTCCGGTCGCGGCGGTTGCCGGTGGTCCGGCGGAGCGGGGAAGTCACCGTCCCAGGCGCCGAGCCGCTCGAGTTCACGACGTGCGGTCGCGGCATCGGGAAGTGCGAGCGGGGCACCCATTTCTCCGGCGATGGCGTGCAGCACCCGCTGGTCGGGCATCGCACCGGTGTTGCGGAGCGCGGTGTCGAAATCGCGAATGCGGCCCTCCCAGTCGAGAAACGCACCGGGCTTCTCCATGACGGGCGCAACGGGAAACACCACGTCCGCACGGTCGGTGATCGCACTGTGACGCAGTTCCAGGCTGACCACGAATCCGGCCGCGTCGACGGCGGCCAATGCCGCCTCCGGGTCGGGAAGGTCGTCGGCCTCCACCCCGCCGATCAGCAGCGCACCGAGCGTTTTCGCTGCGGCCGCCGCGAGAATGCCCGCGGTGTCGCGACCCACGGTGTCCGGCAGATCCGCGACGTTCCACACGGACGCGACCTGCCGCCGTGCCACAGGATCGCCGACCGGGCGGCCACCCGCCAGCAGTCCGGGCAGCGCACCCGCCTCCAGTGCAGCGCGTTCACCGGCCCGCCGCGGCACCCAGGCCAGGCGGGCCCCGGTGTCGTCGGCCAGCCGGACCGCCGCGGACAGCGCCCCCGGCACCGCGGCGAGCCTCTCGCCGACCATGATCACCGCGCCCGGTCGACGCAGGAGTGCGGTGACGGCCGACTCCCGATCACCGGTACGGAGTCCATCGAGGACCTCCGGCTCCGCATTCGGTGCGGCGCGGAGCAGCGTGCCCGTCATCTTCGCCAGGCCACGGGACGCGTACGGGGCCACCGAGTACACCGGAACGGACTTCGCGCGGGCGGCCTTGCGCAGCCGCAGGAACACGATCGGCGACTCCTCCTCCGGCTCGAATCCGACGAGGAGGACGACCGGTGCGGCATCCAGATCTTCGTAGGTGACGGCAAGACGCTGCCCCGCCACCCGGGCGGCCAGGAATTCGGCTTCCTCCGCGGAATGCGCACGAGCGCGGAAGTCGATGTCGTTGGTGCCGAGCGCCGTTCGCGCGAACTTCGCGTAGGCGTAGGCGTCCTCCCACGTGGACCGACCCCCGACGAGAACACCCACACTGCCCCGTGCGGCTGTCAGCCCCCGCGCCGCAGCGGCCAGCGCCTCCGACCAGGAGGCGGGTGCCAGTCGGCCGTCGGCGCCGCGGACCAGTGGTGTGCCGATCCGGTCACGCTGCGTGGCGTACGCGAACGCCCACCGGCCCTTGTCGCAGTTCCATTCCTCGTTGACCTCGGGGTCGTCGCCCGCCAACCGGCGCAGCACAGTGCCCCGGCGATGATCGGTGCGCTGCGCACAACCGCTGGCGCAGTGCTCGCACACACTGGGGCTGGAGATCAGGTCGAACGGCCGGGCACGGAACCGATACGCCGTGCCGGTCAGCGCACCCACCGGGCAGATCTGGACCGTGTTGCCGGAGAAGTACGACTCGAACGGTTCCTTCGCGTAGATCCCGACCTGCTGCAGCGCACCCCGCTCCATGAGTTCGACGAACGGGTCACCAGCAACCTGCTGGGAGAACCGGGTGCACCGCGCGCACAGCACACACCGCTCACGGTCCAGCAGAACCTCCGTCGACAACGGAATCGGCTTCGGGAACGTGCGCTTGACCTCCCCGAACCGCGACTCCGCACGCCCGTTCGACATCGCCTGATTCTGCAGCGGGCACTCGCCGCCCTTGTCACACACCGGGCAGTCCAGCGGATGGTTGATCAACAACAACTCCATCACACCCTTCTGCGCCTTGTCGGCGACCGGTGACGTGAGCTGCGTGTGCACCACCATGCCGTCCGTGACCGTCGTCGTGCACGACGCCAGCGGCTTGCGCTGACCCTCCACATCGACGAGGCACTGACGACACGCGCCGACCGGATCGAGCAACGGGTGGTCACAGAACCGCGGGATCTGAATGCCGATCATCTCCGCCGCGCGAATCACCAACGTGCCCTTGGGAACACTCACCTCGACACCGTCGATGACGACGCTCACTGTTGTTTCACGGCTCACTTCGCTCGCGGGCACCGGGGCTTTGACGCCCGCCCTTCCCTCGTCACTCACTCGCTACGCTCCCTCGCTCCTCGGTCCAGAACGCGCGGCCCCGCGCCGGGTCATGGCAAGCATCATGCGTGCACCCCCGCCATCAGCGTGGACTCGTGCGGGTCGAACGGGCAGCCGCCCTGCTCGAAGTGCGCGAGATACTCGTCGCGGAAGTACTTGATGGAGGACATGATCGGGCTCGCCGCTCCGTCACCGAGAGCGCAGAACGACTTGCCGAGAATGTTGTCGGCGATGTCGAGGAGCTTCTCCAGATCGGCGTCGGTCCCCTCCCCACGCTCGAGGCGCTCCAGGATCTGCACCAGCCAATAGGTGCCCTCCCGGCACGGCGTGCACTTGCCACACGACTCGTGCGCGTAGAACTCGGTCCAGCGGAGCACCGCTCGCACCACGCATGTCGTCTCGTCGAAGATCTGCAGCGCCTTGGTGCCCAGCATCGATCCGGCGGCGCCGACACCTTCGTAGTCGAGAGCGACGTCGAGGTGCTCGTCGGTGAAGATCGGCGTCGACGAGCCACCCGGGGTCCAGAACTTCAACCGGTGCCCGGCGCGCACTCCTCCCGCGTACTCGAGCAGCTCCCGCAGGGTGATCCCGAGCGGCGCCTCGTACTGCCCGGGTGTGGTCACGTGCCCGGACAGCGAGTAGAGGGTGAAACCGGGCGACTTCTCGCTGCCCATCGACCGGAACCACTCGATGCCGTTCACGATGATCGGCGGAACACTCGCGATCGACTCGACGTTGTTGACGACGGTCGGTGACGCGTAGAGACCCGCCACCGCGGGGAACGGCGGACGCAACCTGGGCTGACCGCGGCGCCCCTCCAGCGAGTCGAGCAGCGCCGTCTCCTCCCCGCAGATGTACGCGCCGGCACCCGCGTGGACCACCAGTTCCAGGTCGAACCCGGTGCCCAGGATGTTCTTCCCGAGATAGCCCGCCGCGTACGCCTCCGCGACCGCGGCCTGCAGCCGGCGCAGAACCGGCACCACCTCACCGCGGACGTAGATGAACGCGTGTCCGGCGCGGATCGCGTACGCCGCGATGATGACGCCCTCGACGAGCGCGTGCGGCGTGGCCAGCAGGAGCGGCATGTCCTTGCACGTGCCCGGCTCCGACTCGTCGGCGTTGACCACGAGGTAGTGCGGCTTGTCGTCGCCCTGCGGGATGAACGACCACTTCATGCCCGTCGGGAATCCGGCACCGCCGCGCCCGCGCAGTCCGGCCTCCTTGATCGTCGAGATGACGGCGTCCGGGTCGGTGCGCAGCGCCTTCTGCAGACCCTCGTACCCGTCATGACGCCGGTAGGTGTCGAGGGTCCAGGACTCGGGCTCGTCCCAGTAGCGGCTGAGGACCGGGGTCAACGGCATGTCAGTCTCCCTTTCGTCCGGGGTCGGTGGCAGCCGGATCCGTCTCGGACGTGGCGCGGTCCGGAGGCACCGTCGCGGACGGCGCTGGTGCCGGCTCGTCCTTGGCGGACTCCGCCGCCACCGACTCGGTGTTCGCCGACTGCTCCGGGATCAGCGACGTCTCCGCGGGATCCGGTGCCGTCATACCCAATTCGCGTGCGACGCGCAGGCCGGCCAGTGTGGCGGCGCCCGCGCCGGCGCCCGACACACCGGGGCGATCATCGGGGAAACCCGCGAGAACACGCGCCGTCTCCCGGAACGTGCACAACCTCGCACCCCGGCTCGGCGTCACCTGCTCCCCCGATCGCAGCGCATCGACGAGCGAACGGGCCGACTCCGGAGTCTGGTTGTCGAAGAACTCCCAATTGACCATGACCACCGGGGCGTAATCACACGCCGCGTTGCATTCGATGTGCTCCAGGGTGATCTTGCCGTCCGCAGAGGTACCACCGTGGGGAAGGTCGAGGTGCTCCTCCAGCGCGGCCAGGATCGCGTCGCCGCCCATGATCGCGCACAACGTGTTGGTACACACCCCGACGTAGTAGTCGCCCGTCGGATCGCGCCGGTACATCGAATAGAACGTCGCGACCGCGGCCACCTCGGCTCCGGTCAACCCGAGCCTGCCGGCACAGAATTCGATTCCCGCCGGCGTGATGCATCCGTCCTCCGCCTGCACCAGATGCAGTAGCGGCAGCAGCGCCGAGCGCGCACTCGGGTACCGCCCGATGACGGCGTCGGCATCGGCGTCGAGCCTCGCCCGGACCTCCGGCGGATACGCCTCACGCGCACCCGGCCGCACCAGCAGCCCGTTCTCCTCCGGCCTCGGTCCGAACTCGATGAAGACGGGTGCTGTTCGCTCGGTCATCGGTCCACTCCCCCCATCACGGGATCGATGCTCGCGACCGCCGCAATGACGTCCGCGACCATCCCGCCCTCACAGGTCGCGGCCACCGACTGCAAATTGGTGAACGACGGATCGCGGAAGTGCACACGGTACGGGCGCGTGCCACCGTCGCTCACCATGTGCACACCGAGCTCGCCCCGCGGCGACTCCACCGCCACGTACACCTGCCCCGGCGGCACCCGGAAACCCTCCGTCACCAACTTGAAGTGGTGAATCAGCGACTCCATCGACGAGTCCATGATCTCCCGAACATGGCCGGGCGAGTTACCCAAACCGTCCGGGCCCAGCGTCAGATCGGCGGGCCACGCGATCTTCTTGTCCTCCACCATGATCGGTCCCGGCCGCAGCTTGTCGAGGCACTGCTCGACGATCTTCAGCGACTCCTTCATCTCGTCGACCCGAATCAGATAGCGGCCGTACGCATCACACCCGGTGGCGGTGCTCACCTCGAACTCGTAGTTCTCGTACCCGCAATACGGCTGCGACTTCCGCAAATCGTGCGGCAGGCCCGTCGCGCGCAGCATCGGACCGGTGATCCCGAGCGCCATGCACCCCGTCAGATCGAGATACCCGATGCCCTCGGTGCGCCCCTTCCAGATCCGGTTGTCGTTCAGCAGATTCTCCATGTCCCGCAACCGTTCCGGAAGTAGCGTCAGCAACTCGCGCACCTTCTCCACCGCACCGGGCGGAAGATCCTGCGACAACCCGCCCGGCCGGATGTACGCATGATTCATGCGCAGCCCCGTGATCATCTCGAACACGTCGAGAACCAGCTCACGCTCCCGGAACCCGAACAGCATCGCCGTGACGGCCCCCAACTCCATACCGCCCGTGGCCAGAGCCACCAGATGCGACGAGATGCGATTGAGCTCCATCAACATCACCCGGACGACACTGGCCCGCTCCGGAACGTGCTCCGTGATGTCGAGCAACTTCTCCACACCCAGGCAATACGCAGTCTCGTTGAAAAACGGCGACAGATAATCCATCCGGGTCACGAACGTCACGCCCTGCGTCCAGCTGCGGTACTCGAGGTTTTTCTCGATCCCCGTGTGCAGATACCCGATGCCGCACCGGGCCTCCGTCACCGTCTCACCCTCGATCTCCAGGATGAGCCGCAACACCCCGTGCGTCGACGGATGCTGCGGACCCATGTTGACGACGATCCGCTCCTCGCGACCCTCCGAGCGCGCACCCTCCGACGACGCCTTCACCGCGTCGACAACCTCGTCCCAATCCTGACCGGCAACCGTGAATACCGTGTCCTCGCTCATCAGTTGTACCCCCGCCGCTCATCGGGAGGCGCGATCTCCGCACCCTTGTACTCGACGGGAATGCCGCCGAGCGGATAGTCCTTACGCTGCGGATGACCCGGCCAATCGTCCGGCATCTCGATCCGCGTCAACGACGGATGACCGTCGAACACGATCCCGAAGAAGTCGTACGTCTCCCGCTCGTGCCAATCATTCGTCGGATACACGTCGTACAGCGACGGAACGTGCGGATCCGCATCCGGCACCGCCACCTCCAACCGGATCCGCCGATTGTGCGTAACCGACAACAACGGATACACCGCATGCAACTCGCGGCCCACATCCTGCGGAAAATGCACCCCACTCACACCCAGACACATCTCGAACCGCAAATCCGGCTCATCCCGCAACACCCGCGCCACCAACGGCAAGAACTCCCGCCGCACTCCGAACGTCGCCTCACCCCGGAACACCACCACCGATTCCAACGCCGCCTCGAAACCCACCCCCGACTCCCCCAACGCCTCCGCCAGCCCATCGGCCACCTCATCGAAATACCCCCCATACGGCCGCGGCGTACTCCCCGGCAACAACACCGGACGCACCAACCGCCCATACCCCGACGTATCCCCCGTGCCCCGCACCCCGAACAACCCCCGGCGTACGGCTATCACATGGCTCGCTTCGCTCGCGGGTGCCGGGGCTTGGTCGTGTGGTCTTCCCTCGTCACTCACTCGCTACGCTCCCTCGTTCCTCAGTCCAGACCACACGGCCCCGGCACCAACTGCTCGGCTCGCTTCGCTCCCTCGTTCCTCAGTCCAGACCACACGGCCCCGGCGCCAACTGCTCGGTTCGCTCCGCTCCCTCGTTCGCGCGGCGCTCATCGCAGGAGCCCCTTCATCTGGATGGTGGGGGTGGCGGCCAGGGCGGCCTGCTCCGCCGCACGCGCCACCTCCTCCCGGTGGGCGCCGAGCGGCATCTGCTGGATCTTCTCGTGCAACGTCAGGATCGCGTTCAGCAACATCTCCGGCCGCGGCGGGCAACCGGGCAGATAGATGTCGACCGGGACGATGTGGTCGACGCCCTGCACGATCGCGTAGTTGTTGAACATGCCCCCCGACGACGCGCACACGCCCATCGCCAGCACCCACTTCGGCTCCACCATCTGGTCGTAGATCTGCCGCAGCACCGGAGCCATCTTCTGACTCACCCGGCCCGCGACGATCATCAGATCCGCCTGCCGAGGTGAGGCGCGGAACGCCTCCATACCGAAGCGGGCAATGTCGAAGCGTCCGCCGGCGGTGGCCATCATCTCGATCGCACAGCACGCGAGCCCGAAACTCGCCGGCCACAGTGAGCCCTTGCGGACGTACCCCGCGAGCCCTTCGACCGTGGTCAGCAGGAAGCCGCTCGGCAGCTTCTCCTCGATGCCCATATCCGACTCTTCTCTTCCGACTTAGCTTTTGGATCGCTCACAGGGCAGATCAGTCCCAACTGAGACCGCCACGCCGCCACTCGTACGCATAGGCGACGGAGACGTTGAAGATGAACAGGGCCATGGCCCCGAGACCGAAGAAGCCGAGGGCATCGAAATGCACCGCCCACGGATAGAGGAACACGATCTCGATGTCGAAGATGATGAACAGCATGGCCGTCAGGTAGTACTTCACCGGGATGCGTCCCGCGCCCAGAGGCGACGGTGTCGGCTCGATGCCGCACTCGTAGGCGTCGAGCTTCGCACGGTTGTAACGCCTCGGACCGACGATCCTCGCCACGATCACGGAGAACACCGCGAACGCGACAGCAATCGCCCCGAGCACGAGGATCGGCACATAGACATTCATGCCGTCTCAGCTCCCCTCTTCCCGAGCCTGCCCGCCCGAATCCCGGACGGTCGTTTCCGAAGCTACGCTCTTGTGAGTTATGCCACAGCGTACAAGGGAAGTCGTCGGGCCCGGTCGATTTGACCGAGTCAGTTCCGGGCGATCTCGAACGACGGAAAACCCCTGCGGCACAGGCGCTCGATGCGCGTGCGGGCAGCGGGGAAGGAAGTCAGGAGACCCTAAGCGGAGAGTCGGGTGCGCAGCAGCGCTATGACCGCATCGGACAACCGGATCGGGTCGAGCGGATGCGGCACCGCAGCCTCGGCCCGCGACCAGGAGGCCAGCCAGGCATCGTCGGCACGTCCGGTCAGGACGAGGATCGGCGGGCAGCCGTCGACCTCGTCCTTCAGTTGCTTGGCGATGCCCATCCCGCCCGCGGGCACCGCTTCCCCGTCCAGAACCGCCAGGTCGATACCGCCGGCATCCATGTTCGTGAACACGACCGGAGCCGTAGCCACCTCGAGGTATTCCAACTCCGGCAGATCGGGGTGCGGACGCGTCCCCAGGGCCTGAACGACCTTCTGTCGGGTACTCGCGTCGTCGCTGTAGACGAGGACACGCAACCGATCAGGACGGCTGGTGTGGGCGGTCGCGTCGGTCACGGACACGATGCTACCGGTCGCCCGCCGTCCGGAACCGGCGGCACGCGGCCGATCGAAAAGCGGCGCGTCGACCTCGAATTGGTCCGGCCCGCCGCCGGTCGTGTTCGGCTACAGCCGCCCGGCCAGGGCCAGCGCCGTCGAACCTAGCTTCGGCAGGCGGAGATCGGCGATGGGGGTCAGCATGTTGCCGAGCCGATTGGTGACGAACGCGATCGACAGCCCGGTCTCCGCGTCGGCGAACGCACCGGACCCACCCAAACCGTAGTGGCCGAAGGTATTCGACGGCTGCCTGCGCCGCGCCACCATCCCCGCGTGGTAGCCGAGCCGCCAGTTCATCGGAATACCCAGAACGTAGTCGCGGGCCGTCGTCTGCACCTCGCTGAGCTGCGCGACGACCTCCGGCTGCAGGAACTTCGCACCGCCGACGGTCCCGCCGTTCGCCAGCGCCCCGTACATCCGCGCGAGCGCCCGGGCACTGAACACGCCGTTCCACCCCGGCATCACGCTGTCGTGGATCGCGGGGTTGCGAACCAGGGCGTCGAACCCGGCGGGCATGCCGGCGTCGGCCACGTTGCGGAGCCCGGGCAGCCGCGACATCGCGAACGACGTCGCACCCCACGGAACGCCGAACGGGTTGATGTGCGGGAAGGTCCTGGCGATCCGGTCGCGTTCGGTCAGCGGTACCTCGTACCAGAACTCCTTCACCCCGAGCGGCTCGGCGACCTCGGTCCGTACGAGGTCCGTGAACGATGCGCCGGCCGCGCGGGACGTCAGTTCGGCGACGAGCGAGCCGAACGTCACCGCGTGGTAGCCGGGGACCTTCAGCCTGCGCCGGTCGGGGGTCGCGGCGGCCAGCGCGGCACTGACCAGCGAATGGTCCATCAGGCTCAGCGGACCGGGCACGAGCCCGCGAACCCGGTGCAGCCCGGCACGGTGCGACAACAGCTCACGGACCGTGATCGCGTCCTTGCCCTCGGCGGCGAACTCGGGCCAGTACCGCGCCACCGGCTCGTCGTACTCGATGATCCCGCGACCGGCGAGTCGGTGCAGAACGGTGGATGCGACGCCTTTGCCGGTGGAGAACGTGAGGGTGACGGTGTCGGCCTGCCAGAAGGTGTCGCGGCTCGACCATCCCGCCCACACGTCGACGACGGGTTCGCCGTGCAGATAGACGGCCAGCGCACCGCCGCCCTGGCTGGCGTCGTGGAAGAGTCCGAAGAACTGGTCGACGAGCATCCCGAACCGCCGGTCCACCAGCATTCCCGCCGGCGGCCGGACCGTGCGGCCCATCAACGGCCACGGCGTCGTGGTCGTCATATCGACTTCCCTCGGTCGTCTTTCACATCAATGACATGTGCATTTAACTTCCTCTTTACACATGGCAGGACGCCGGCGGCATCGCTTCAGAGTCGGTGTGATCGCTTCGTGGCCATACCGCAACGGGAAAGAGTGTCCCGGCGGTGGTGGGTTACTCGATGCTGATCATTTCGGTTCCAGGGAGTGGAAATAGTCCGACCGGACCTCGACGTCCTCGACGAGTCGTGTCGTGGTCTGGACACCCAGCGAATGCTCCTTCAGCAGGTCGCAGAGCCGGTCGCCGTCGATGAGGTCGATCGGCGGCGCCCCGTCCCGCTTGGACTCCGAGCGGGCGTCACCGGTGAACGTTCCGGTGGTGATGAGCAGACCCTTCTCGCCGCGGCCCGCCATCGCCCCGCGGAAGTCACGCACCGCGCCGGCGCCGACGCTGCCGCTGTACCGCTTGCATTGGAAGAACACCGGGAAACTGAGCAGCGACAGCTGGTACACCCCCAGGCCCTCGATGTCTCCGTCGCCGCCGCGCCCGGTGACGGACGCGCTGGAGAAGCCGGCCTCCCGCAGCAGCCGCTGGGTCAGGCGCTCGAACGCCGGGGGCGACATCTTCAGGACCGTGTCGAGCAGGAGGTCCTTCCAGTCCGCGTCGTTCTCCGCCTCGGCGATGTTCGCGTCGGGCTCGTCCGTCCGGCGGGACGCCGCCTTCGCCGACTTGCGGGCCGCATTCTTCTTGCGATTCTCGGCGGAGAATTCGGCGTGCAGAGGGCGGATCTCGCTCTCGCCGACCTCGCGGCCTTTCTCCGTCACACTCCACACCCCGCGCCGGCTGTTCGTGAGCAGACCCATCCCCTTGAGGTAGGTGCGCGCCCACGCCAACCGGTACTCGATCTCCGTGCTGGGGCCGTCTCCGTGCAGCACACCCTGAACGTCGGACGAAAGCCCTTCGCGCTCAACGACGGCGCTGTCGAGCTCCTCGTTGGACGCCGAACCACCGAGAGCAATGGCAGCCTGAAGCGCTGGCCAGAGTAGGTCGACGTACTGAGGAACGTGAACAGTCATGGCCACAAGCATGCCGGAATCCGCCAGGCGCTCTACACAGGGACCCGGATTCCACCGGGCACCCACACATGGACCCCGATCCGATCATCCCGGGGAACCGTGGGCGAGCCGCGCCGCCGCACGGTTCTCGAGCTGCGCGCGGTAGATCGTCTTCCCCGATCGGCGCACGATGAGATACGCGAGCCCGACCGCGATCATTCCCGGCACGAGGACGCCGACGCTTCCCGTCATCTCCGCGACCATCAGCATGACCGCGAGGGGAGCGCGCGCGATGCTGCCGAAACAGGCCATCATTCCGACGATGACGAAGGGCGCCGGATTGTCGGGAACGGCCGGAGCGATCGGTTCCAGCACACGCCACACCGCGGCTCCGGTGAACGCCCCGATCACCATCCCCGGTCCGAAGATGCCGCCGGACCCGCCCGAGCCGATGGACAGCGACGTCGCGAGGATCTTCGCGAACGGCAACAGCAGCACCACCCACAACGGGATGTCCGTGAGGGCGCCGCGGGCCATCGATTGCTGAATCCAGCCGTACCCGCTGCCCAGCACCTCCGGCAACACGAGCGCCATCAGTCCCACGAGCAGCCCGCCGACCGCCGGTTTGACGATCCGGCTGCCGGGGAGACGGTGGGTGAGATCGACGGCGGTGTAGAACGTTCCGCTGTACAGCAGTCCGATCACGCCGGCCAGCACACCGATGAGCGCGAACCACACCAACTGGACCGGATCGTCGAAGACGTAATCCTGCGCGGCGTATCCGAACAGCGGACCGAACCCGAGGAAGCTGCCGAACACGGTGTAGCTGACGATCGACGTGACCAGCGCCGGCACCAGGATCTCGAAATCGAAGTCCTCCTTGTACGGAATGGTGCAGCACAGCACCGCGCCGCCGAGCGGGGCACCGAAGATCGCACCGATGCCGGAACCGATGCCGATCGCCACGGCGATTCGGCCGTCCCGCGGCGACAGGTCGAGTCTGCGGGCGAGGAGCGAACCGAAACCCGCCGAGATCTGCGCGGTCGGTCCCTCGCGGCCGCCCGACCCGCCGGACCCGATGGTGATCGCAGACGCGACCAGCTTCACGAGGACGACGCGGACGCGGATCATGCGCGGATCTCGGTGAACGGCCTCGATCGCCGCATCGGTGCCGTGCCCCTCCGCCTCGGGCGCCAGGGTGAACACGATGATCCCCGACACCAGACCACCGAGGCACACCACGAGGGGAATCGCCCACGGTCTCGTGAACTCGCGGCTGCCTGCCGCCCCGCCGTCGCCCGCCGCGGTCGGCGGGTGGTAGCCACCGATGTCGACGATCAGCAGTTGCGTCGCCTCCGACAGGGCGACGTAGAACACGACCGCGCCGAGTCCGGCGACGAGGCCGATCACGACGCCGAGAACCAGCCATTTGCGGGTGTAGCCCGCGTTGCGAATCCAGGTTCCCGCCGACGCCCCGATCGAGCGCAGGGCCCGGGACCCGGGCGCCACCCGGATCACTCCAGCTTTCCGAAGACCGTTCGACCCTCCAGGATCGTGGCGAGCACCTCCAGGTCCGCGATGTCCTCGGGGTCCACCAGAAGCGGATTCGCCGACAGCACCACGAGATCGGCATGCATGCCGGGGACGATCGCCCCGATGGCATCCTCGCTCTGCAGGTGCCACGCCGAGTTGATCGTCTCGGCGCGCAACGCATCCGGGACGGAGATGCGTTCCTCGGGTGCGAGGACGCGTCCCGATCGCGTGCGGCGGGTGACGGCGTCGGCGATGTTGCGCAGCGGGTTGGTCGGGGTGACCGGCCCGTCGTTGTGGAACGAGATCCGCTGCCCCGCTGCGATCGCGGACGCGGCAGCCGCCCATCGTGCTCCGCGTTCGGGGCCGAACAGGTCGTCGACGAGCACGTCTCCCCAGTAGTAGAGGTGATCGACGAACAAGCTGCACGTGACACCGAGTTCCGTCGCTCGACGGAACTGGTCCGGGGTCATCGCGCCGACGTGCTCGAGCCGGAGTCGGTGATCTTCCCGCGGGGTGTCGGCGAGCATTCGCGCCCACGCGTCGAGGACCAGGGTGACCGCCGCGTCACCGTTGGCGTGGCAGGAGATCTGCCAGCCGTTCTCGAAGTACGGCCTGCTGATCTCGAGGACCTCGTCCTCCGTGTAGTTGGCCTTGCCGCGGGTGCCCGCGAGACCGAGTGACCGCGTCACCTCCGTGTCGAGGTACGGAAAACTGGTGGCCGCGTTGCCCACCCACGGCGAGCCGTCCGACCAGATCTTGATGCCCACCTGGCGGAGCAGGTCGTTCCCGACCCCGGGCGAGACCTCCGAGGCGCGCTGCGGGTTCGACATCTCGTAC
Source organism: Rhodococcus sp. NPDC056960 (assembly GCF_042674125.1). Taxonomy (NCBI): domain Bacteria; kingdom Bacillati; phylum Actinomycetota; class Actinomycetes; order Mycobacteriales; family Nocardiaceae; genus Rhodococcus; species Rhodococcus sp. NPDC056960. Next base: position 41,114 of record NZ_JBHURF010000043.1, read on the forward strand.
AACCGCAGCCGGGCGGTCAGCACACCGGATCGGGCGATCGCGGTGAGGGCACCCCGGAACCGGGGGTCGAACGCCATCTCGCTGGCGGTCGTGATGCCGGCGGCGTTCATCCGGGCGCACTCGGCGGCGAGGAGTTCGGGCAACCGTTCGGTGGCACCGGCGAGGATGCCTGCGGCCACCGCCATCACGGCCGGTGCCTCGAATGCCGAACCGTCCAGTTCCCCCGACTTGTCGCGGCCGAAGCTGCCGCCCTCGGGGTCCGGTGTGTCCTTCGTCAGCCCGGACTCTCGCGCGGCGACGTCGTTGAAATACGCGACGTGCCCGGTGTTGTGGAGGATGACCAGGGACGTATCTGGAGCGACCGAATTGAGCCATTCCCGGGTCGGTTCGGGCAACCCCTTCTGGAGCAGGGGGTCCCACCCGTTGAGCACGGCGCCGTCAGGGTGTTCGTCGACCGCCCGGCGGACGGCGGCGACCACGTCCGCCGCGTCGGCGACGGTGACCGGCCTGATGTCCACGACCGGTTCGCCGAGCAGCACCGCGGAGTTCAGCGGGTGACCGTGCGCCTCGATGAATCCCGGAAGTATGCAGGCGCGGTGCACGTCGACCGTGATCGTGGCCGGTCCGATCAGCGGAAACACCTCGGCGTCGTTGCCGACGGCGGCGATGCGACCGTCACGCACCGCGACGGCCCGAGCGCGTGGGGCGGCGTCGTTCATGGTGACCACGTCACCGAACAGCACCAGATCGGCAGGTTGTGCGTCGTTCGTGCCCATCAGTGCACCCTCCCGTCAGACCGGGCGCGGGCGAGGGCCCATGCGCCGGCAGCGAGTGTCGACTGTGACTTCACATTACAACTACAGAGCAGGTCATATGCAGGAATAGTGCGGAAGCCGGACGAGTTCCAGACAGGCATGACCGAAACACCGCTGCCCGTCGACGGCCTCTTCGAGCCGTTTGCCGTCAAATCACTCGAGCTCCGGAATCGCTTCGCGATGGCCCCCATGACCAGGGCTTTCTCCCCAGACGGCGTCCCCGGCGACGATGTGGCGGCGTACTACCGCCGGCGTGCGGCGGGTGGGGTCGGTCTGGTCATCACCGAGGGCACATACATTCCCGACCCGGCCGCCGGATCACACACCCGGGTGCCGCTCCTGTACGGACAGGACAGTCTCGCGGGCTGGAAATCGGTCGTCGACGCCGTCCACGAGGAGGGTGGCCAGATCATCCCGCAGCTGTGGCATCTCGGCGTCGAACGCGGCCCGCAACCCCGTCTCCATCCCGAAGTGACCACCGCCAGCCCGTCCGGAATCGCCCTCGACGGCACCCCACTGGGACGCGCTTTCACCGAATCCGATCTCGACGCACTCCGCGAGGCCTGGGTCGCGGCCGCCGTGAACGCACGCGACGTGGGCTTCGACGGCATCGAACTGCACGGCGCGCACGGCTACCTGCTCGACCAGTTCCTGTGGGACCGCACCAACGTCCGCACCGACGGTTACGGCGGATCGGCGCAGGCCCGCACCCGGTTCCCCGCCGAGGTGGTCACCGCGATCCGCGAGGCCGTGGGCGAGGACTTCGCCATCGTGTTCCGGTTCTCCCAGTGGAAGTCGAACCATTACGACTCACGTATCGCGCAGACGCCCGACGACCTGGCGGCGGTGCTCTCACCGTTGCTCGCCGCCGGTGTCGACGTCCTGCACCCGTCCACCCGCAGGCACTGGGAACCGGCGTTCCCCGAACTCGCCAGCGACGACGGAGATCTGGGTCTGGCCGGGTGGACGAAGAAGCTCACCGGACTTCCGACCATCACCGTCGGCTCGGTGGGTCTCGACGAGGTGTTCACGACGGCCTTCACGTCCGACGGCGCGTCGAACACCGCCGGTATCGACCGCCTGCTCCAGCAGTACGAGAACGGCGAGTTCGACCTCGTCGCGGTCGGGCGTGCGCTGCTGTCCGATCCCGAGTGGGTGAACAAGCTCCGCGACGGCAGAACCGCCGAGCACGTCCCCTACAGCAACGAGCACCGGTCGGTCCTGCACTGACCGTGCCGGTCAGCTGTCTTCGACGGTGATCTCCACCTGATCCGCGTTCACGCCTTCGGGCGGGTTCGCGGTTCCTTCGACGGAGATGCGACTCTTGTCGACGCCCTGCGCCTCGAGTGCGTTCGCGACGGCCTGGGCGCGCTGGTCGGCCAGCAGTTCGGCGGCCGCCTCGTCCGTGTTGGTGGCGTACGCCTCGATGTTGATCTTGCTGTCGCCTGCCTTCATCGCGGCGGCGACCGCCTTGACGGTCACGTCCGAGACGGCGTTGAGCTCGGCGGTGCCCGACTCGAATCCGATCGGGACCGCCGCGATGGCCGAGTTGATCGCATTCTGTGTGGCCTCGCGCGCGGTGTTCACGGCCGACGACGCCGTGGCCTGAACACTGCTGATCGCGCCTTCCACCCGCTCCGATGCGGAGGAGGTGGTCGTGGTCGCGATCGGAGCCTCGTTCGAGCTGTCGTCGGAGCAGCCGGCCACGCCGAGCACCGCGATGGCCGCGACCGCGAGGCTGCTGACGATCGTCTTGCGAATCATGGATTCCCCTAAACGTCGGATGTCCGGAAGGCGCTACACGTCGTGGGACGAGGATAGCCCCGTCGGCACCCCTCGACGGCGGTATTCGAGCACTGCCGCACTCCCACATCGTGAGATCCGGCGGGACGGATGTGAAGCCGGACACAGGCTTCTCACCTGGCATGAACCCGGCAATTCGCGCCGCGTTTCATTTCAGTTAATCCCTCGGATTGCGATCTCATTTCAATAACGGTAGGAATGAATCCGGCGCCCGCTCAGCGCCAAACGCAAATGCCCACAACCGAGCAAGGAGTTAAAAGCATGGATCTCGCCTTCCTGTCCGATTTCTTCTCCGCCTTCGCTGACCTCGCCGGCGCCCTGGACTTCTTCTCGGGTTCCGCCGACGCAGTGGGCGGTGGCGCAGACGCCGCAACCGCGGCCGCAGCCACGCTTGGCTAGCATTTCCGCTGGTACAAGACTTGAACACCCGCGACGGGGTTCGCGCGCTCAGGCGCGCGAGCCCCGTCGCGGCCTTGTCTGCACCATCGCGAGCACCAATGCTGCGACTATCACAATGTGATAACTAATTAAATGAACATGTTCATTATCTCCCCACCAGCACTTTCTCCGGACTGGTCGATCGACCAATTCCACTAATTTGCGGAGGACCACCCCCTCCGTTCATCGGTAATTAATTGCCGAAATAATCGGAAACAGCCCGCGCCCCTCTACTTTTCGTATCGCGCGCGCATCTCAGTGCACATGCGTACACTCAAATCCCGTGACGGACCCGCAGATCAGACGCCGCTCGGAAGTGCGGGCACTCGCGCAACTCGCGCTCGAGGAAATCGGGGGCGCGGCAGGCGGAATCGGCAGCATCCACCGCGCGATCTCCGACCGCGTCTTCGCCGGCGCACGACTCGGACTCGGCACCCGCACGCTCCCTGTCAAGGCCCTCCACGACGGCATCTCGGGGGCCGTGTACGCGCTGGTCTCCGACACCGCGCGCCTCGGCGGTTCCCTCGCGGGACGGTTTCTCGACCTTCCGTCGTCCGAGAACGTCGTACCCTCGCAGACGCGGCGCGGCGCTCAGGCCATCGCCGCGATTCAGGGGCTGATCGGCGACGTTCTGGAATCCCAGGGGTCACCGCTCGCCGAGCCCATGGCGATCCGGGTGAACGGGGTCGCGCTCACGCCGGATGCGGCAACGCTCGCAGAGGCGTTCCCGCATGCCGGCGGCCGCATCGTCGTCTTCCTGCACGGACTCGTCGAGACCGAGAGCGCCTGGGCACTGGGTGGCCGAGCCACCTACGGTGAACGGCTCGGAACGGACCTCGGATACACGGCGCTGCAGATCCGCTACAACTCCGGCCGTCACATCTCGGACAACGGCAAAAGCCTGTCCGACCTTCTGGACACGGTCACCGAGCACTGGCCGGTCGAGGTGGAGTCGATCGCACTCGTCGGGCATTCCATGGGTGGCCTCGTCGCCCGCAGCGGATGCCGGGTGGCATTTCTCGACGATCGCCCGTGGGTCGGACGCGTGCGGCAGGTGGTGAGCCTCGGCTCCCCGCACCTCGGAGCCCCACTCGAACAGGCCGTGCACTACGCGAGCGCAGGCCTGGCGGCGTTGCCGGAGACGCGGGCGATCTCCGCGCTGCTCCGCCGGAGAAGCGCGGGCATCCGGGATCTGAATCAGGGGTCGCTGGTCGACGAGGACTGGCGCGGCCGCGATCCGGATGCCCTGCGCGCCACAGCGTGCAGCGAGGTCCCACTACTCGACGGGGTGACCTACTGCTTCGTCTCCGCGACCATCACGCGAAGCCCGAAGCACCCACTGGGTCGTATGTTCGGCGACGGCATGGTGCTCGTCCCGAGCGCCTCGGGGCGCAACAAGACGCGGATGATCGGCTTCCGCGACGAGGACGGCATGCACCTCGCGCCCGCGAACCATTTCACGATGCTCAACCACGAGTCGGTGTACGAGAAGCTGCTCGAATGGTTCGGTGCGCCGGAGGTCGGCTGATCCGCATTCAGGCCACGGTCGCGGGCGACACTCAGGCCACGGTCGCGGGCGACACTCAGGCCATGGTCGCGTGCCAGACGAGGGCTGCGGCGAGTGCACCCGCGCCGTTCAGCGACCAGTGCAGCGCGATGGGGGCGATCAGGCTCCCGCTGCGCCGGCGCAGCCACGTGAACACGACGCCCGCGGCCGCAGTGGCGATCACGGCCGCCACGATGCCGAGAACCTGCCCGAGCACGCCGCCACCCAGGAAGCTGGACAACCCCTTGTTGCCCGAGGTCAGTCCCAGCGAGGACGCGATGTGCCACAGACCGAACATCAGCGATCCGGCTGCGAAGACGCCGCGTGCGCCGTACACGCGGTCCAGGGTGCCGTGCAGCACGCCGCGGAACGCGAGTTCCTCGGGGATGACGGTCTGCAACGGGATGACGATCATCGACGCGATGAGCGCGCCGGACAGGGTCGCGTAGCGATCGGCCATGAAGAAGGGACGGGTGATCGGCAGGGCTGCGCCGATAGCCACGACGCCGATGACGAGACCCATCGCCGCGAGGGCGTACAGCGAACCCCGTCGCCAGTGCCGGGGCGAGAGGCCCAGCTCGGTCCACCCGAGACCGCGGCGACGCGTGAGCACGAGCAGCACGACGGCCGCAATGGGAACGGTCGCGATGCTGGCCCACGCCGTGGTGAAGTGCGCAATAAGATTCGTGGCCGCGAGGACCACCACCACGATTGCGACGTCGAGGTAGGCGTGCAGCACGGGCCGCTGGGCGCGTGCACCGGGCTTCTCGTCGTCGACGGTTCCGGCGTACTGGACTTCGAGGGTCATTCGGCCGGCCGATCTCGTTCGTGTTCGCGCATCCAGTCAAGTGTACGGATTTGTTTGTGAAAACCCTGTGACTGCCGCCACAACACGGCCCCCGGCCTCTGCCGCCTCACGCAGCCGCGTCTAGCCTGAATACGAACTTCACACAACCCGCTGTCCAGGAGATAGAATGGCCGACTTCCTCTACGAGGACTTGCTGCCGATCGGTGCGGACCCCACCGAATATCGGCTGCTGACCACCGAGGGGGTGTCGACTGTCGAAGGACCCGGCGGCCGCACCTTCCTGTCCGTCGAGCCCGAGGCGCTGCGCCTGCTCACCGAGACCGCGCTGCACGACATCTCGCACTACCTGCGCAGCGATCATCTGACGCAGCTCGCGAGCATCCTCGACGATCCGGAAGCCTCGAACAACGACAAGTTCGTGGCGCTGGATCTCCTCAAGAACGCCAACATCTCCGCGGCAGGTGTACTGCCGATGTGCCAGGACACCGGCACCGCGATCGTGATGGGCAAGCGCGGCCAGCACGTCCTCACCCCCGGCGACGACGAGAAGGCCATCGCGCGGGGCGTCTACGACGCCTACACGCGGCTCAACCTGCGGTACTCGCAGAACGCGCCGATCACGATGTGGGACGAGAAGAACACCGGCAGCAACCTCCCCGCCCAGATCGAGCTGTACGCCGACACGGCGGCCGGCCACGAGAACGCCTACAAGTTCCTGTACATGGCCAAGGGCGGCGGCAGCGCCAACAAGTCGTACCTGTTCCAGGAGACCAAGGCGATCCTGAACCCCGACGGCATGATGCGGTTCCTCGAAGAGAAGATCCGCGCCCTCGGCACCGCAGCCTGCCCGCCGTACCACCTCGCGATCGTCGTCGGCGGCACGTCCGCGGAGTTCGCCCTCAAGACGGCGAAGTACGCGTCGGCGCACTACCTCGACGAACTTCCCAACGAGGGTGCCGTCACCGGCCGCGGGTTCCGCGACCTCGACCTCGAGGAGAAGGTGCTCGAGCTGACCCGTCAGATCGGCATCGGCGCCCAGTTCGGCGGCAAGTACTTCTGCCACGACGTCCGCGTCATCCGCCTCCCCCGCCACGGCGCGTCGCTGCCCGTCGCGCTCGCCGTGTCCTGCTCGGCCGACCGCCAGGCCAAGGCGAAGATCACCCCCGAGGGCGTCTTCCTCGAGCAGCTCGAATTCAACCCGGGCCGATTCCTCCCCGAGGTCACCGACGCCCAGCTCGACGCCGAGACCGACGGCGTCTCCGGCACCGGCAAGGGTGCGGCCGTGAAGATCGACCTCACCAAGCCGATGCCCGAGATCCTCGCCGAGCTGTCGAAGCACCCGGTGAAGACGCGGCTGTCGCTCACCGGCCCGCTCGTCGTCGCCCGCGACATCGCCCACGCCAAGATCAAGGAACGGCTCGACGCCGGCGAGGAGATGCCGCAATACCTCAAGGACCACCCGGTTTACTACGCCGGGCCGGCCAAGACCCCCGACGGCATGGCGTCCGGTTCCTTCGGTCCCACCACCGCCGGTCGCATGGACTCCTACGTCGAGCAGTTCCAGGCCGCTGGCGGCTCCATGGTGATGCTCGCGAAGGGCAACCGCTCCAAGCAGGTCACCGACGCCTGCAAGTCCTACGGCGGCTTCTACCTCGGGTCCATCGGCGGTCCCGCGGCGCGTCTCGCCCTCGACTGCATCAAGAAGGTCGAGATCGTCGAGTACGAAGAGCTCGGCATGGAAGCGGTCTGGAAGATCGAGGTCGAGGACTTCCCCGCATTCATCGTCGTCGACGACAAGGGTGAGGACTTCTTCGCCGGCGTCTCCACGCCCACCCTCACCATCGGCAAGCGTCCCGGGCTGTAGGCGGCTCCGCCGCCCGTGCGCCTTTGTGGTTGGGCGGGTTCAACCGGTCGTTGCAACATCCCTGATGATGAGGGGTGTTTGAGATGGTGATGATCGGTCGGCCGCCGGCTTCGGAGCAGGCGCGGCT
>NZ_JBHURF010000044.1:0-48178 GCF_042674125.1 Rhodococcus sp. NPDC056960
GCCGAGCGGGTCTCCCCGCACAAGAAGGTCCGCAAGGTCGAGTTCATCGACCTCGTCCCGAAGTCCGCCGCGGGCAAGATCCTCCGCAAGGATCTGCGGGCGAGCGAAGCCGGCCGGAGCTGACGGCAGGGGGTTCACGGCGCGAGGGTTCCGGGAGGCATGCCAGGATGAACGGCATGAGTACCGGAACCCTTGTGCTGCTCCGCCACGGCGAGAGTGAATGGAATGCGCTCAACTTGTTCACCGGCTGGGTGGACGTCCACCTGACCGATAAGGGCATCGCCGAGGGCAAGCGCGCCGGCGAACTGCTGCTCGAGCACAACCTGCTCCCCGACGTGCTGTACACGTCGCTGCTGCGCCGCGCCATCAGCACCGCCAACATCGCGCTCGACACGGCTGATCGGCACTGGATTCCCGTCATCCGCGACTGGCGGCTCAACGAGCGCCACTACGGCGCCCTGCAGGGACGCAACAAGGCGCAGGTCAAGGACAAGTACGGCGACGAGCAGTTCATGCTGTGGCGCCGCAGCTACGACACCCCGCCGCCGACGATCGAGCCGGGCAGCGAGTACAGCCAGGACACCGATCCGCGCTACGCGAACCTCGACGAGGTCCCGCTCACGGAGTGCCTGAAGGACGTCGTCGTCCGTCTGATCCCGTACTGGGAAGACACCATCTCCGCCGACCTGAAGGCCGGCAAGACCGTTCTGATCACCGCGCACGGCAACTCGCTGCGCGCCCTGGTCAAGCACCTCGACGGAATCTCCGACGAGGACATCGCCGGACTGAACATCCCGACGGGCATCCCGCTGCGATACGACCTGGACGAGAACCTGAAGCCGCTCAACCCCGGTGGCACGTACCTCGACCCCGAGGCGGCCGCCGCGGGCGCCGCCGCGGTCGCCAACCAGGGCGGGAAGTAACCCGTGCGGTCGGCCGGATGTCCCGTTCGCGGGACGTCCGGCCAACGGCAGGTTAACTGCGCACGAAGAGTCCGGTTCCCGAGTGTGACGTGCGCGGAAATGCCTGGACCCTGCGTAACCGGGCCGCCGTGCGAACGTACGATTCAGGCGTGAGTGTTGTTCAAGCCGTCTTGCTTGCCATCGTGGGCGGTTTCGTCGGTTACCTCGTCGGTGGCGTCCTGATCCCGATGCTGTCCACCCGGCAGGCGCAGCGGATGGAAGAGACTTCCGGACTGACGATGTCGCAGGTGCTCGACCTGATCGTGCTGGCGTCGGAGAGCGGCATCGCCGTCGTCGACCAGTTCCACGACGTCGTCCTGTTCAATCCCCGTGCGGAGGAACTGGGTCTGGTCCGAAACCGGCTCGTCGACGACCGCGCCTGGGTCGCGGCGCTCCGCGTCCTCGAAACCGGTGAGCCGGTCGAGGTCGACCTCAGCACGAAGAACCCGCAACGGGGACGCGACCGGATCGCGGTGCGCGGCACCGCCCGGCTGCTCAGCAAGGAAGACCACAACTTCGTGGTCCTGTTCGCCGACGACGACTCCGAGCAGGTGCGCATGGAGGCGACCCGCCGCGACTTCGTCGCCAACGTCAGCCACGAACTCAAGACACCGGTCGGCGCGATGGGCCTGCTGGCGGAGGCGCTCCTCGAATCGGCGGACGACCCCGAGTCGGTGCGGCACTTCGGTGAACGCGTACTCAGTGAATCCGTCCGGCTCGGCAAGATGGTGACCGAACTGATCGCACTGTCGCGGTTGCAGGGCGCCGAGAAACTGCCCGACCTCGGGGCCGTCTCGGTCGACGAGGTGGTGGACGAGGCCCTGCAGCGCTGCAAGATTTCCGCGGAAGCCGCCGGCATCGCCGTCACCACCGACCACAACAGCGGCTACGAGGTGCTGGGCGACCGCGCCCTCCTCGTCACCGCGCTCTCCAACCTGGTGCAGAACGCCATCGCCTATTCGCCGAAGGGAACCCCGGTCTCGGTGAGCCGGTCGATCCGCGGCGACAACGTGGCGATTTCGGTGACCGACCGCGGCGAAGGCATCGCCAAGGCCGACCAGGAGCGGGTGTTCGAACGATTCTTCCGCGTCGACAAGGCGCGGGCGCGGGCGACCGGCGGGACGGGCCTCGGCCTCGCGATCGTCAAACACGTGGCCGCCAACCACAACGGATCCATCGACCTGTGGAGCAAGCCCGGAACGGGTTCGACCTTTACCCTGCAGATACCTGCACACATCGAGACAGTGGACACGAACGGCGCGGACGCCAACGGCGGACACGTCGGGAAGAGAGAAACCGGTATGGAGGCCAAGCGATGACAAGTGTGCTGATCGTGGAAGACGAGGAATCTCTGGCCGACCCATTGGCATTCCTGCTTCGCAAGGAAGGGTTCGAGACGACGATCGTCGGCGACGGACCGTCCGCGCTCGCCGAGTTCGACCGGGCCGGTGCCGACATCGTCCTCCTCGACCTCATGCTGCCCGGCATGAGCGGAACCGACGTCTGCAAGCAACTCCGCAGCCGGTCCGGGGTCCCCGTCATCATGGTGACGGCGCGGGACAGCGAGATCGACAAGGTGGTGGGCCTCGAGCTCGGCGCCGACGACTACGTGACCAAGCCGTACTCGGCGCGGGAACTCATCGCGCGCATCCGCGCGGTCCTGCGCCGCGGTGTCGACAGCGAACTCGACGTCGCGCAGGATTCGGCCGTCCTCGAAGCCGGACCCGTCCGGATGGACGTCGAGCGGCACGTGGTCCAGGTCAACGGAGAGGCGGTCACGCTGCCGCTCAAGGAGTTCGACCTCCTCGAGTACCTGCTGCGGAACTCGGGCCGGGTGCTCACCCGTGGGCAGTTGATCGACCGGGTGTGGGGTGCGGACTACGTGGGCGACACCAAGACGCTCGACGTCCACGTCAAGCGACTGCGGTCGAAGATCGAGACCGACCCGGCCAAGCCCGAACACCTCGTCACCGTCCGCGGCCTGGGTTACAAGCTGGAGGCCTGAGGCGGCGCGGATCCGCCACGGTTGCAGACGAATTCGTCAGCCGCGCAGGAAATTTCCTGCGCGGCTGACGAATTCGTGGGCGTTTGTCAGAACGGGTTGTACACGTAGACACCGCGGAACGGTGCCGAGATGACCTGCGTGATGGCGTGCTCGCGACCCTGGTCGTCGAACTGCCTGCAGTAGACCGCGACGTAGTGTCCGTCGCCCTTGCATTCGATGACCCGGCCGGTCCCGTACGGGCTCAGCACGAGCGCCCGGTCCGCCTTGTCGCCGAAGGCGCCCGGATCGAAGGGTGCGACGAAGTTGGCCGTCTTGTCGTAGAAGGTGTTCCAATCCGGGGTGGGATCGGCGGACGCCGTCGGCGCCAGGGCAAGGGTCGTTGCGGCGGCGGTCAGCAGGGCACCGGTCAGAATTCGAGCGAACATGATCTCTCCCATCATGGCTGTGCCCGGAAGCGGGCCGTGCATGGGAAATCGACCGGTGGGTCTGATGCGTTACCGGGCAGCCTGCTCCTGCGCGGCCACGGTGGCCGGGTGAACGGCGATCAATCCGAGCCCCGCCCGGCGCTTGCACAGCTTCGCCAGCTCCGCGTACGCGGCCTTGCCGAGCAGCTCGGTCAGTTCCGGCGCATACGACTGCCAGACGGCCTTGGCGCCCACGTGGGCGTCGGGGGAGCCGGAGCAGTACCAGTCCAGGTCGGCGCCGCCCTCGCCCCAGCCCCGCCGGTCGTACTCGCTGATGGTGGTCTTGAGGATCTGCTCGCCGTCCGGCCGTTCCACCCATTCCTGGGTGCGGCGGATCGGGAGCTGCCAGCACACGTCGGGCTTGACCTCGAGGGGCTCGATTCCGCGCTTGAGGGCCATCGAGTGCAGCGCGCACCCGACACCGCCCTCGAAACCGGGACGATTCAGGAAGATGCAGGCTCCCTGATAGCGGCGGGTGCGCAGCGCAGGTTCGTCCTCGAGGTCGTCCTCCTCGATGTACCCCTTCTTGCCGAGGCCCTTGTCCATGAACTGCCAGTCCTCGGGTGTGAGCATCTTCACTGACGCGTTCAGCTTCTCCAGATCCTCCTCGTCGGAGAGGAAGGCGCCGTGGGAGCAGCAGCCGTCGTCCGGGCGGTCGGCGATGATGCCCTGGCAGGCGGGGGTGCCGAACACGCAGGTCCAGTGGGAGAGCAGCCACGTCATGTCCGCGGCGATGATGTGTTCGGCGTTGTCGGGGTCGGGAAACTCGACCCATTCACGAGCGAAGTCGAGGGGTACTTCAGGGCTGGGCTTCATCTTGTGTGAACGCCCTGCTTTACGTGCTGTCACAAAGCCCGACGGTAGACCCAGTACCGTGTCAATGTGCGACTAGGGGTACTCGACGTCGGAAGCAATACCGTCCATCTGCTCGTAGTGGACGCCCACAGGGGCGGCCACCCCACACCCATGAGTTCGACGAAGTCGACTCTGCGGTTGGCGGAGAACACCGACGACCGGGGTGACATCACCTCCCAGGGTGCAGATCGCCTGGTCACGACGGTGGCAGACTTCGCCAGCATCGCGAGGACCTCGGGGTGCGGGGAACTCATGGCCTTCGCCACGTCCGCCGTGCGCGACGCCAACAACTCCGACGACGTGCTCACGCGCGTGCACACCGAGACCGGGGTGACGCTCGAGGTGCTGTCCGGTGTCGACGAGGCCCGGCTGACGTTCCTCGCCGTGCGCCGCTGGTTCGGGTGGAGCGCAGGCCGCATCCTCAACCTCGACATCGGCGGCGGATCGCTCGAGTTGACGACGGGCGGCGACGAGGACCCGGACGTCGCGCTGTCGCTGCAACTCGGCGCGGGCCGCCTCACCCGGGACTGGCTCGAGGCCGACCCGCCGGGGAAGCGCCGGGTGTCGGTGCTGCGGGACTGGCTGGACGCGGAACTGACGGTCCCGTCCAAGGAGCTGCGCGCCGCGGGGCAGTGGGATCGGGCCGTCGGCACGTCCAAGACGTTCCGCTCGCTGGCCCGGCTGACCGGCGCGGCACCCTCCGGCGCAGGCCCGCGGGTCAAGCGCACCCTCACCGCCAGCGGTCTCAGGCAACTCATAGCTTTCATTTCGCGGATGACGGCCTCGGACCGTGCAGAATTGGAGGGGGTGAGCTCCGACCGGTCGCAGCAGATCGTCGCCGGAGCACTCGTTGCGGAGGCCAGCATGAGAGCACTGGGTGTAGAGGAACTGGAAATCTGCCCCTGGGCGCTGCGCGAGGGTCTGATCCTCCGCAAGCTCGACACGGAAATGGGCGGTGAATTGATGGTGGGTGCTCGATGACCGAGGACAGTCAGCAGATCTCTGTATCGGAGCTGCTCAAACGCAACGGACAGCAGGTGGAGTCCCGGGGCGGGCGACGTCGTCGTGGTGTCAAGGGCGGTATCTCCGTTGCCGAGCTGACCGGTGAGATTCCGGTGGTCCGCGACTCCTCCGAGTCGCGGGCGCTCGAGCCCGAGGCGGAACCGGAGCCTGCTCCTCCTGCCGCCCCGGAACCGGCGCAGAAGCCGGCTCCGGCCGCGCGACCGGCCCGCGCCGACGAACGCACCGCGGCCTTCACGGCGCCGGTCGACGAGGACGACGACGAGGACGACGACGAGCCCATCGCCAGTCGCCCCGCCGGCCGTGGCCGCGGAGTGGTGTCGGGCGGGACGTCGCGCGATCACCAGGGAACCTGGGTCAGCCGGGCCGCCCGGCCGCAACCCCCGACACCCGAGGCCGCCCCGTCCACGCCTGTGGCCACCGCGGCGACCCCGGTCGTGAAGAAGCCGGAGCCGGCACCGACCGTCGCCGCTCCCCGCGTGAAGCCGGCACCGAAGACAGACAGTCCGGCGCCGGCCGAGCCGGTGAAGTCGGCAGCGCCGACGAAGCCTCCAGCCCCGACGAAGCCGGCGACCCCGACAAAGCCCGCGGTCCCGGCGAAGCCCGCAGCGCAGGCGAAGCCCGCGACACCACCGATGCCCGGAGCGACCGCGAAGCCGGGCACCGCCGCCCCGGCGAACGGCGCCACGAAGGTCGCGACGGCGCCGAAGCCCGACGGTCCCGCCAAGGTCGAGCCGGAGCCGGCGCTGCTGTCCGGGTCGACGCTGGCGGGCGACCTGATGCGTCAGTCCCGGGACAAGGATGCGGCGAACGCAGCCGAGGAGACGGACCTCCTCGAGGCCACCCCCGACAAGGCGGAGACCGGGGCACCCGAGACCGATACGCCCGAGAGCCCTCGCCGCTCCCGCAAGGAGGCGAAGGCCGAGAAGGCGGAGGCCGCGAAAGCGGAGAAGGCCGGCAAGGGCGAGGGCGCCGAGAACTCGACGCGCGAGTGGGCCGTCCTCATCGGTCAGGGTGTTGTCGCCGTGATCGCCGGGGCCCTGCTCTTCAAGGGCTTCGAGAAGCTGTGGGACGTCTTTCCGTGGGTGGCGCTGATCCTGGCGCTGCTCGTCATCGTGGGCCTGGTTGCGATGGTCCGCATCCTGCGCCGCACCGACGACATCACCAGTTTCGTGATCGCCGTCGTGGTCGGGATGATCGTCACTCTGGGGCCACTCGCCTTCATGCTCGCGTCGGGCTGAGTTGCTCATGGTCGGGGACGGTGGGTACGAGCAGCTGCGACGGGCACCGCGCGGGCGGAAAGTGCTCGTGGGCCTGTCGACGGCCTCGGTGTACCCGGAGAACACCGAGGCGGCCTTCCGGTACGCGGCCGATCTGGGGTACGACGGCGTCGAACTGATGGTGTGGGCCGAATCGGTCAGCCAGGACATCGGGGCCGTCGCTGCGCTGGTACGCAAGTATGCGATCCCGGTGCAGGCGATCCATGCGCCCTGCCTGCTCATCTCGCAGCGTGTGTGGGGCGCCGACCCGGTCGCGAAGCTGGAGCGTTCCGTCCGCACCGCCGAGTCGCTCGGCGCGACGAGCGTCGTGGTGCATCCGCCGTTCCGCTGGCAGCGTCGGTACGCCGAGGGGTTCGCCGATCAGGTGGCAGACCTGGAACGTCGCAGCGACGTCATCGTCGCGGTGGAAAACATGTTCCCGATGCGGGCCGACGGTTTCTTCGGGAGTAAGGAGCGGTCGGCCGAGAGGCTCCGCCGGCGAGGTGGACCCGGGGCGGCGCTGTCGGCGTTCAGCCCGTCCTACGACCCCACCGATTCGGGGCACGCCCACTACACCCTCGACCTGTCGCACACGGCCACGGCCGGGATGGACGCGATGAAGCTGGCGGAGCGGATGGGTGAGGGTCTCGCGCACCTCCATCTCGCCGACGGCCGCGGTGCGTCGATGGACGAACACCTCATTCCCGGGCACGGTGCCCAGCCGTGTGCGCAGTTGTGCCGTCATCTCGTCGACACCGGCTTCGACGGTCAGGCGGTGATCGAGATCAACACTCAGAACGCTCGGACGCAGCGGGAACGGTCGTCGATGCTCGGGCAGGCGCTGGCGTTCGCCCGGGAGCACCTCGAACCGGGCCGGGCCGCGTCCGGGTCACCGCGCGGCCACTCCGGCGGCGATCACGACGGCGCCTGAAATCTCTGTGGTGTTCATCCTGCGGTAAACTCGTGTCCATATTGGATAGTATGGATATCCAATATGTGGTCGAGATGCCGAAGGAGTGGCAGTGCGCGTTTCCGAGCTGGTCGCCCGGACCGGTGTTCCACTCGCGACGGTGAAGTACTACCTGCGCGAGGGGCTGCTCATGCCCGGCGAGGCGACGAGCGCCACGCAGGCCCGGTACGGCGAGGAGCACATCCAGCGCCTGGGACTCGTCAAGGCGCTGGCCGGCGCCGGACTTCCCATTCCGCGCATCCGCGAGATCCTCAGGCTCGTCGACCACCCCGACGGCTCGCTGTTCGAGGTGCTCGGTCAGGCCATCGCACAACTGCCGCCGTACCTCGACGGGGCTGCCGGCGACGGTGACGTCGACGAGTTTCCCCGGGCCCGGGCCGCCCTCGAGCGGCTAGGACAGGTGTACGACCCGTGTTACGTCGCGGTCGGTCAGCTCGAACGGGCACTCGAGGGACTCGAGGAAGCCGGGATCCCGATGACGGACGAACGGCTCGAGGCCTACGGGCGACACGTGCGGGGGATCGCCGAGATCGACATCGGACTGATGCCCACCGACTCGGCCGAGGACGCCATCCGCTACGCGGTGCTCGGCACCGCCATCTATGAGCCGGTGATCGCCGCGATGCGCCGGCTCGCACATCAGGACGTCGCGCAGAAGCGTCTCCGGAACTCCGAAGAACAGGATCAGCAGTGAGCTCAACCCCGTTCCACGACCTCAACGTCCTCAACGCTGTCGGCGACGGGGCCTACGAGGCGTCGATCGACCCGATCTGGACGATCGGTCCGAAGGTGCACGGCGGTTCGATGATGTCGCTCTGTGCGGCCGCGGCCCGCGCACGACTTCTCGGCGAGACCGGCGACGCAGAACTGTCGCGGGTGCAGCCGCTGGCGGTCGGTGCCAACTACCTGTCCGCTCCCGACCCCGGCGCGGTGACGCTGTCGACGACGCTGCGCAAGCAGGGCAAGCAGGTGTCGTTCGTCGACGTGGAGCTCCGGCAGGGCGACCGGGTGGCGGTCCACGCGTCGGTGACGCTCGGCGTCCCCGACGTGGGGGAGCCGCAGTACAGCGGAGACCACGCGCTGACGCGGCTGCCGGTCGAACCGCCCGCCGACGCCATCGTCCTCACCGCCGACCACCCGATGGGGCAGATCGTCCACGTGGCGCAGGGCTGCGACATGCGGGTGGACGGGACGTCGGCGCACTTCCTCACCGGCAGTCAGGGTGAACCCGAGGTGCGCATGTGGGTGCGGCCGCGTGAAGGCGACGAGAACGACCCCGACACGGCGGCCCTGTTCGCGATCATGACCGGTGACATCAGCGCGCCCGTGACGATGAACCGGGGCATGTTCGGCTGGGCGCCGACGGTCCAGCTGACCACCTACCTGCGCAGGCAGCCGGCGCCGGGCTGGCTGCGGGTGATGGCCAGCAGCACGGTGCTCGGCGGCGCGTGGTTCGAGGAGGACCACACCGTCCTCGACTCGACGGGGGCGATCGTCGTGCAGAGCAGGCAGCTGGCGATGATCCCCCGCTAGGAAGCCGCTGCAGCGCGTCGTGGCAGGCTGTTCGCCATGACGAGAATTGCGGTAATCGGTGGCGGCAAGATCGGCGAGGCACTCATCTCGGGGCTGATGCAGGCGGGCCACGCGGTCAAGGATCTCGTGGTGGCCGAGCAGCACCCGGTGCGCGCCGACGAGCTCGCCGCGGCGTATTCGGTGCGGGTCACCACCCCCGCGGATGCCGCCGAAGGCGCCGACGTCATCGTGATCGCCGTCAAGCCGGGTGACGTGGAGGCAGCCCTCACCGAGGTGTCCAAGGTGGACCTCGACGGCGAGCGGGAACAGCTGCTCGTGTCGCTCGCCGCGGGTATTCCGACCGCCTTCTACGAGACGCGACTGCCTGCCGGGTTCCCGGTGGTCCGGGTCATGCCCAACACGCCCATGCTGGTCGGTGAGGGCGTCAGCGTGCTCGCTCCCGGCAGGCACGTGAAGAAGGAGCACCTCGACCTGGTGCGCGGCGTCCTGTCGTCGGTCGGCAAGGTCGTGGTGGTCCCCGAGGCGCAGATCGACGCCGTCACCGCCGTCTCCGGCTCCGGTCCGGCCTACTTCTTCCTGGTCGCCGAGGCCATGATCGACGCCGGTGTGGGGCTCGGGCTGACCCGGGCTACCGCATCCGAACTGGTCGTCCAGACCATGGTCGGCTCCGCGGCGATGCTCGATCGGTCAGGGGAGAGCGCCACCGAACTTCGTGCCGCGGTGACCTCGCCCGGCGGAACCACCGCGGCGGCGATCCGGCAGCTGGAGGGAAACGGACTCCGAACAGCCTTTTTCGATGCGCTGGAAGCGGCGAAAATTCGATCCGCCGAACTCGGCACGACGACCGAATGAATATTCGATTGCCCACACCCGTCGCAGTAACCCCATCCGTCCCGCTAAGCTCGAAGTAGCACGTGCGTGTCTGTTCCGCCGGAGGGGAAGCCGGCGGCGCGAGACGTGCCGGAGGTAAGTGGTTGATGACGTCTGCAAAAAAGCCGTCCAAGGGCTCGGCCCCGGACGGACAACCGGCACTGGCCGGAACGCAATTTCTCACCGTCGCCGAGGTAGCGACGCTGATGAGAGTGTCCAAGATGACTGTGTATCGGTTGGTGCACAGCGGCGAACTGCCCGCCGTCCGGGTGGGCCGTTCGTTCAGAGTGCATGCGAAAGCAGTGCACGACTACCTCGAGACCTCGTACTTCGACGCCGGTTGACCGATCGGCACGAAGAGGGTTCGGTGGTTGCACCGGGAGCGGTGCGACCTCGGTTTCTCCCGGGCGGACCCGCACCGGTACGATTAGCGACTGTCGTACCAGCCAGCTGGTGTCGTAAGGCGCTGAGCTAGTTAAAACGAGGCCCAGGCGCCAGAGTGGCGCAGGCGTACGTGACCGGCGTGCGCAGGAACGCTAGAGAAGAACGTGAGGGACACCCGCTATGGGTTCAGTGATCAAGAAGCGACGCAAGCGCATGTCGAAGAAGAAGCACCGCAAGCTGCTTCGCCGCACCCGAGTGCAGCGCAGGAAACTCGGTAAGTAAAGAGTCGCGTCTGGATGCCCGTCACCTGAGGTGGCGGGCATTCGTCGTTTCCACCTCCGGTCCCGCCGATTCGGCGCGTGACCAATTGTCGTTGCGCGAAGCGCCATCCCCCTCCTGCACGTATCGTTGACGTCACTCGCTACGTGATCGGGGGTTCTTGTGGTTGTGAGTGACGAAGACAGTACTACGCGAACGGCGGTGCCGCGCGTCGTGCTGGTCACTGGGGCAAGCAGATTCCTGGGTGGATATCTGGTCACCCGGCTCGCTCAGAATCCGGCGATCGAGCGGGTCATCGCGGTCGACGCGGTGTCGCCGAGCAAGGACATGTTGCGCCGCATGGGCCGCGCCGAGTTCGTGCGCGCCGACATCCGGAACCCCCTCATCGGCAAGGTGATCCGCAACGCCGAAGTCGACACCGTCGTACACGCGTCCACGCTGGCGCGCCCGCCGAAGTCGGGTAGCCGCGCGGCGATGAAGGACATGAACGTCATCGGTGCGATGCAGTTGTTCGCCGTCTGCCAGAAGGCGCCGACCGTACGGAAGGTCGTGCTGCGGTCGGCCTCCGTGGTCTACGGCTGCAGCGCCAAGGATCCGGCGAAGTTCACCGAGGAGATGAGCGCCCGGCGGCGTCCCGCGGGCGCCTACGCGCGGGACTGCATCGAGATCGAGGGCTACCTCCGGGGAATGGGGCGTCGGCGTCCCGACATCGGTGTGTCGATCGTCCGCCTCGCGCCGCTGGTCGGGCCGCGCCTCAACGCGACGGTCGCGCAGTACCTCACCTCACCCGTGGTGCCGACGATTCTCGGACGCGACGCGCGCCTGCAGGTGCTCCACGAGGAGGACGCTCTCGCCGCACTGGAGCGGGCGACGGTGTCGGGTCCGGCGGGCACGTTCAACGTCGCGGGCGACGGCGTGGTGATGATGTCGCAGGCCATCCGGCGTGCCGGGCGGATCGAGGTCCCGATGCCGTTCGGGCTGTTCCGCAATCTCGGGCGCGCACTGATGGGGCCGGTGATGCGGTCGTACACCACCGAACAACTCGAGTACTTCCATTTCGGTTGCGGACTCGACACCACTCGCATGCGAACCGAACTATCCTTCGAGCCACGGTGGACCTCGATGCAGGCGCTCGACGACTTCGCGCGCGCGGCCGGCGTCAAGGCGATCATCAAGAACGAATGGGTCGACGCAGCAGAAAACGCACTACTCGCTCTTACCGGCACGGCGAAAGGGGAGAGGTGAACGAAGTGGCGAAGGTCATTCCGCTGCACGGTGCGATTGCCGCGCGCGGGGCCGCTATCGGACGTTCGAGACGTGAGCAGAGCGAGAGCCGACATCCGTCCGCGATGCCGCCACCTGCCGTGATCACCCCACCCGAGCCCGTCACCGAATCTTCGGCCGTCGACGCCGTCCGGCACGCCCTGGCCGAGCAGATCGTCAACACCGCCGAATTCGTGCGCCGTCGGCTGTCGGGCGACTATCACGTCGACGACTTCGGCTACGACCCGCACTTCGCCGAGAACGTGTGGCTCCCGATCCTGCGGCCGCTGTTCGACAAGTGGTTCCGCGTCGAGGTCAGCGGTCTCGAGAACATCCCGACCACCGGTGGGGCTCTGGTGGTCGCCAACCACGCCGGTGTCCTCCCCATCGACGGTCTGATGACGTCCGTCGCCGTCCACGATCACCATCCGGCGCACCGGCCGTTGCGGATGCTGGCCGCCGACCTGGCGTTCGAGATGCCGCTGGTGGGCGGTGTCGCCCGCAAGGCCGGGCACACCCTCGCGTGCCATCCGGACGCCGTCCGCCTGCTGCAGGACGGCGAGGTGGCGGCCGTGTTCCCCGAGGGCTTCAAGGGCATCGGCAAACCGTTCAGCGAACGCTACAAGCTGCAGCGCTTCGGCCGTGGCGGGTTCGTCTCCGCCGCCATGCGCACCGGTGCGCCCATCATTCCGTGCTCGATCGTCGGATCCGAGGAGATCTACCCGAAGATCGGCGAACTGGGGACGCTCGCCCGGCTGCTGGGGATGCCGTACTTCCCGGTGACCCCGCTCTTCCCGCACTTCGGGCCGCTCGGCCTCGTGCCGCTGCCGTCGAAGTGGTACATCGAGTTCGGCAAGCCGATCGTCACCGACACGTACGACGCCTCGGCGGCCGACGACCCGATGGAGCTGTTCGAGGTCACCGACCACGTTCGGGAGACCATCCAGCAGACGCTGTACCGGCTCCTCGCCAAACGCCGGAACGTGTTCCTCGGCTGAACTCTGCTCCGGGCCGAACCGCCGCCCTCAGGCCGCCTGTTCGCGGCGGCGGGCGACGATCGCGGCCAGTGCACCGCCCGCGGCGCCGAGGAGCAGCGCCGTGGGGACACCGATCTTGGCGGCCTTGCGTCCGGTCCGGAAGTCGCGGATCTCCCAGCCCCGGTTCTTCGCGAGCTCGCGAAGATCCGTGTCGGGATTGATCGCGACCGCGGTGCCGACCAGTGACAGCATGGGCACGTCGTTGTGGCTGTCGGAGTACGCCGTGCAGCGTTTGAGGTTGAGACCCTCGCGTACGGCCAGGGCGCGTACGGCGTGGGCCTTGCCGAGGCCGTGCAGGATGTCGCCGACCAGTCGTCCGGTGAACTGTCCGTCCTCGCTCTCGGCGACCGTGCCGAGAGCGCCGGTGAGGCCGAGGCGTTTCGCGATGACCTGGGCGAGTTCGACCGGGGTGGCGGTGACGAGCCACACCTGCTGGCCGGCGTCGAGGTGCATCTGCGCGAGGGCGCGGGTGCCGGGCCAGATCTTGTCGGCGATGACCTCGTCGTAGATCTCCTCACCGAGCCGGGCGAGCTCGGCCGTGGACCGTCCGGCGACGAACGAGAGGGCCTTCTCCCGGCCGGACGCGACGTCGTCGCTGCTCTCCTTGCCGGTGACGCGGAACTTGATCTGCTTCCAGGCGAAATCGACGAGGTCGGACGTCTTCAGATACTTGCGGGCGGCGAGGCCGCGTGCGAAGTGGATGATCGACGCGCCCTGGACCATCGTGTTGTCGACGTCGAAGAACGCGGCGGCCGTCAGGTCGAGGGGAATGTCGTGTTCCTCGACCGCGATGTCCTCGCCGGCTGCGACGTGGAGTGCGAGGGCCGCGTCGGCGCTCGCCTCGCCCGCGACATTGGCACGTACCTCGGCCTCGCTGGGTCCCAGCGGATTCCTGAACTGGCGTCGGCCCGGGAGGATTATCCCCGCCAGACCTGAACCGAAACCCGAGCCGTTCGGTAGTGATCGCGCAGGCACTCGCACCTCCCGTTTCGCAGAAGCCTCTGGGAGCAGCCTATCCCCCGAGTCCGGGACGGGGCGGGTGGATGGCCGCCCGGAGGGAACTGTGTGACGTTCATCTCCGAGGCGATTGGCGTCACCGCACCCGGAAACGGCACAGTGACTCCACCGGAGACGGTGAAAGGAAGTGACGAGGCATGTGCACGAACGGACACGAGGTGACGCTCCTCACGCGGGCGGGGTGCGGTGCGTGCGCGCCGGCCCGCGAGCGGCTGCTGGTTCTGTGCGAGGAGTTCGGGCTGGAACTGACGTGCATAGACGTCGACGAGGCGGCGGCCACGGACCCCGAACTGAGGGCCGAATTCGGTGACCGATTGCCGGTGGTGATGCTCGACGGACGTGAGCACAGTTACTGGGAGGTCGACGAAGAGCGCCTTCGTTCCGATTTACGCAAGTAAGGGAACCCTAAAAGGGTGATCTTCCGATGCCGTGCAGGTAGGACCGCATGTCGCGCGGTCGCAGCGACTTTGTGCATGGGTTCACAAGCAGTTACCGTGGTGTGAACAATTCCCCGGAGCATCGTGAAGAACGGCATCGAAATGCCGGTCGGACGAGGAGCCAAGCCGTGACCGAAACGCACCAGACGCATGGGTCTGTGGCCCCTGGCGTCACGGGCGCGGTCGGGCGGTCTGTGGTCGGTTCCCCGGCCCCCTCGGTCGCCGGTGCGTCGCCGCTCCCCGAATCGCGGGACATCCCCCAGGCTACGGTGACCCGCCTCGCGACCTACCTGCGGGTCCTCGGAGTGCTGTCGGAACGCGGCACGATCATCGTCTCCAGCGAGGAACTCGCCGCCGCCTCCGGTGTCGGCTCCGCGAAGCTCCGCAAGGACCTTTCCTTCCTCGGGCCCAACGGCGTGCGCGGCGTCGGGTACGACGTGACGCGACTCCGAGCCCGTATCGAGCGCGCGCTCGGCCTGGATCGTGGACACAAGGTCGTGCTCGTCGGCGTCGGGAACCTCGGCCAGGCCCTCGCCGGCTACGGCGGCTTCGGCCGCCGCGGGTTCTCCATGGTCGGACTGTTCGACAGCGACCCGGCCCGGGTCGGTGCGCCGGTGGGCGACCTCACCGTGCGGCACGTCGACGAACTCGAGCGGGCCTGCGCCGAACTCGAAGCCACCATCGGTGTCATCTCGACGCCGGACGAGGCGGCACAGGAGGTGGCGGACCGACTGGTCCGCGCCGGACTGCGCTGCATCCTCAGCTTCTCACCGACCTCACTCGACGTCCCTGATCACGTCGAGATGCGCCGCGTCGACCTCGCCGTCGAAATGCAGGTTCTCTCGTTCAACAGCGCACGCAACACGGAATCGGTACCCACCGCTCCCCGCGTGCGCATCGGACATGCTGCTGTCCCGTCCACCGCACCAAGAAACGGATCAGTGATCGCGCCGTGAGTGTTCTGCTTGTCGGGGTCTCGCACAGGACGGCCCCGGTGCCGGTTCTCGAGCGGGTGGCTGTCACCGACACCGATCGCCCGAAGCTGACGGACAAGCTTCTGGCGTCGTCGCACATCTCGGAGGCGATGATCGTCTCCACCTGCAACCGGGTGGAGATCTACGCCGTCGTCGATGCGTTCCACGGTGCGCTAACCGAGGTCGGCGAACTGCTCGCCGACCACTCCGGACTCGATCTCACGGACCTGCACCGGCACGCGTACGTGCGGTACAGCGAAGCCGCCGCCGAGCACCTGTTCGCCGTGGCCAGCGGTCTCGACTCGATGGTGATCGGCGAGCAGCAGATCCTGGGCCAGATCCGAAGCGCGTATGCGTCGTCCGACGCTCAGCAGGCGGCGGGCCGCACCCTGCACGAACTCGCGCAGCAGGCGCTGCGCGTCGGTAAGCGGGTGCACTCGGAGACGGGCATCGACTCCGCGGGCGCCTCCGTCGTGTCCGTGGCCCTCGACCGGGCCGCCGAAATCGTCGGGACGGGCGGACTCGCCGGACGCACCGCCGTCGTGGTCGGCGCCGGATCCATGGGCGGGCTGTCGGTCGCACACCTCACCCGGGCCGGGATCGGCCGCATCATCGTCGTGAACCGCACCAAGGAGCGTGCGGAGCACCTCGCCGACACGGCCCGGTCCAACGGCGTCGCGTCGGAGGCCCTCGAGCTGAGCGAACTGACCACGGCGATGGGGCAGGCGGACGTCCTCGTGACCTGTACCGGCGCGGTCGGCGCCGTCGTCACGCTCGCGGACACCCACCGCGCGCTGGCACAGCCCGGCCGCGACCCCGAACGACCGCTCGTCATCTGCGACCTCGGACTGCCCCGCGACGTGGAGCCCGCCGTGTCGGGTCTGCCCGGGGTCACCGTCCTCGACATGGAGTCGCTGCAGCGCGATCCCGCCGCCGGCGCGGCCGCATCCGACGCCGACGCCGCCCGGACCATCGTCGCCGCCGAACTCGCCAACTACCTGGCAGGACAGCGGCTGGCCGAGGTCACGCCGACGGTCACGGCACTGCGCCAGCGCGCCGCCGACGTGGTCGAAGCGGAACTGATGCGACTCGATTCGCGCCTGCCGGGACTCGACGATCCCGAGCGCGACGAGGTGGCCCGCACCGTCCGGCGGGTGGTCGACAAACTCCTCCACGCGCCCACCGTCCGGGTGAAACAGCTCGCGTCCGCGCCCGGCGGCGACTCCTACGCCGCTGCCCTGCGCGAACTGTTCGAACTGAGCCCCGGATCCGTCGAGGCCGTCGCGAAGCCCATGGACCTCGGAACCACCGACCTCGGTGCCATCGACATCACCGACGGCTTCATCGCCGGCCAGGACCCGCGCCTGCGCCGCTTCGTCACCGACGACAACCACGGGAAGGAATCGCAGGCATGAGCGCCGTAGGCACCCGTACTCTGCGGATCGGAACCCGGGGGAGTGAGCTCGCGACCACCCAGGCCGGCACGGTGCGCGATGCACTGATCTCGGCCGGGCACGACGCCGAACTCGTCATCATCAAGACCAAGGGCGACCAGTCCATGGAATCGGTGGAGAAGATCGGGGTCGGGGTCTTCACCGCCGAACTGCGCGAAGCGCTCGCCGACGGACGCGTCGACGTGGCCGTCCACTCCTACAAGGACCTGCCGACCGCCCGCGACGAGCGGTTCACCATCGCCGCCATCCCGCCCCGGGAGGACCCGCGTGACGCGCTCGTCGCCCGCGACGGACTGGTGCTCGGTGAGCTGCCCGCCGGTTCGAAGGTCGGAACGTCCGCACCGCGACGCACGTCGCAGCTCCGGGCGCTGGGCCTCGGCCTCGACATCCAGCCGCTGCGCGGCAATCTGCAGCGCCGGCTCGGCAAGGTCGAGTCCGGCGAACTCGACGCCGTCATCCTCGCGCGGGCCGGGCTGGCCCGGATCGGCCGACTGGACCTGATCACCGAGTCGATCGAACCGGTCCAGATGCTGCCCGCACCCGCGCAGGGCGCGCTCGCCGTCGAATGCCTGTCGGCGAACACCGCGCTCGTCGCGATCCTGTCCGAGCTCGACGACGCGAACAGCCGCGCCGCCGTCACCGCGGAACGCGCGCTGCTCGCCGAGCTCGAGGCCGGTTGCACCGCGCCCGTCGGCGCCATCGCCGAGGTCGTCGAATCGCTCGACGACGACGGCCGCATCTTCGACGAACTGTCCGTCCGAGGCTGCGCCGCGGCCATCGACGGTTCCGACGTCATACGCACGGGGGCCGTGGGCTCCCCGGAGAACGCCGAAGAACTCGGCCGCTCCGTCGCGCGGGAGCTTCTCGAGCTCGGTGCGCGGGAGCTGATGAATGTCACCGAGGCCGGTGATGCCGATGTTTGATGTGCGAAGGCCGACTGATCGGCCGATCCGCTTCCCGTACCCATCTCGACACATGATCGCACTGGAGAATTACCGATGAGCCGAGTCCGTAAGAACACCCCCGGACGAATCCTGTTCGTGGGATCCGGACCGGGCGATCCGGCACTGCTCACCGTGCACGCACGGGACGTCCTTGCCGCAGCGACCCTCGCCTTCACCGACCCCGACGTCGACAAGGGCGTTACCGCTCTGGTGGGCACCGACCTGGGCGTCGACGCCGAGACCGGTGAACCCCTCGCCGAGGTCCGTCCCGCACTGGGTGAGCCGGCGGAGGTCGCGAAGACCCTCGTCCACGAGGCGCGGAACGGCCACGACGTCGTGCGCCTGGTGTCCGGCGACCCGCTGACCACCGACTCCGTGATCGCCGAGGTCACCGCCGTCGCCCGCACCCAGGTGCAGTTCGAGGTCCTGCCCGGACTGCCGTCCTCGTCCGCCGTCCCGTCCTACGCCGGAATGGCGCTGGGGTCGGGGCACACCGAGGCCGACGTCCGCGGTGAGGTCGACTGGGCCGCACTGGCCGCCGCGCCCGGACCGCTGGTCCTGCACGCCACGTCGGGTCACCTCGCCGAGACGGCGAGCGCGCTCGTCGAGCACGGCCTGGCCCCGCAGACCCCGGCCGCCATCACCGTCCGCGGCACCACCCGCCAGCAGCGCACCGTCGAGGCCACCCTCGCGACGCTGAACGAGGCCGGGTCCGAACTGGTCGGTTCGCTGGTCGTGACGGTCGGCAAGGTCGTCGCCCAGCGCAACAAGATGTCCTGGTGGGAGTCGCGCGCGCTGTACGGCTGGAAGGTCCTGGTGCCCCGCACCAAGGATCAGGCAGGCGAAATGAGCGACCGCCTCGTCACGCACGGCGCCATCCCGATCGAGGTGCCGACGATCGCCGTCGAGCCGCCCCGCAGCCCGGCACAGATGGAACGGTCCGTGAAGGGCCTCGTCGACGGCCGCTACCAGTGGGTGGTGTTCACCTCCACCAACGCGGTGCGCGCCGTGTGGGAGAAGTTCGAGGAGTTCGGGCTGGACGCCCGCGCGTTCTCCGGCGTCAAGATCGCCTGCATCGGTGAGGCCACCGCGGCCAAGGTGCGCTCGTTCGGCATCAACCCCGAACTCGTGCCGTCCGGTGAGCAGTCGAGCGAAGGCCTGCTGGCCGAATTCGCTCCGTACGACGACGTGTTCGACCCGGTCAACCGGGTCCTGCTGCCGCGCGCCGACATCGCCACCGAGACGCTGGCCGAGGGCCTGCGCG
Organism: Rhodococcus sp. NPDC056960; assembly: GCF_042674125.1. Taxonomy (NCBI): domain Bacteria; kingdom Bacillati; phylum Actinomycetota; class Actinomycetes; order Mycobacteriales; family Nocardiaceae; genus Rhodococcus; species Rhodococcus sp. NPDC056960. The sequence continues at coordinate 18,992 of NZ_JBHURF010000044.1, forward strand.
AACGTGGCTGGGAGATCGACGACGTCACCGCGTACCGCACCGTCCGGGCTGCGCCGCCGCCGGCCGAGACCCGCGAGATGATCAAGACCGGTGGGTTCGACGCCGTCTGCTTCACCTCGTCCTCGACGGTCCGCAACCTCGTCGGCATCGCCGGCAAGCCGCACGCGCGCACCCTCGTCGCCTGCATCGGTCCGAAGACGGCGGAGACGGCCATCGAGTTCGGCCTCCGCGTCGACGTGCAGCCGGAGACCGCTCAGGTCGGCCCGCTGGTGGAGGCTCTCGCCGAGCACGCCGCCCGCCTGCGCGCGGAGGGTGCACTGCCCCCGCCGCGCAAGAAGTCCCGCGCTCGGCGATAGGCGCTACGCGCCTGTGCGCCTTTCTGGTTGCTCCCACGACCAAAAAGGCGCACGGGCCCGACGAAGGAGGGCATGTCCTTGTTCCCGACCCACCGACCGCGCCGGCTCCGCCGCACTCCGGCCCTGCGCCGGCTCGTGGCCGAGACTTCGCTCGAGCCACGGCATCTCGTGCTGCCGATGTTCGTCGCGGACGGTATCGACGAGCCTCGTGAGATCTCGTCGATGCCCGGTGTCTTCCAGCACACGCCCGACTCGTTGCGGCGGGCTGCGACGGAGGCGGCGGAGGCGGGGCTCGGCGGGCTCATGCTCTTCGGGGTGCCGCGTCCCGACGACAAGGACGCCGAGGGCTCGGGCGCATCCGACCCGGACGGCATCCTCAACCGTGGATTGCGCTGGCTCGCAGACGAAGTCGGTGATGCAACGGTCATCATGGCGGACACCTGCCTGGACGAGTTCACCGATCACGGTCACTGCGGTGTGCTCGACGCCGAGGGCGCGGTGGACAACGACCTCACGCTGCAGCGGTACGTCGACATGGCGGTCGCGCAGGCCGAGGCCGGCGCCCATCTGCTCGGTCCGAGCGGAATGATGGACGGCCAGGTCGCCGCCATCCGGAAGGCCCTGGACGAGGCGGGCCACACCGACGTCGGTCAGCTCGCCTATTCGGCGAAGTACGCGTCGGCGTTCTACGGGCCGTTCCGTGAAGCGGTCGGTTCGTCGTTGCAGGGTGATCGCCGTACGTACCAACAGGATTCGGCGAACCGCCGGGAATCGTTGCGTGAGGTGGACCTCGATCTCGACGAGGGCGCCGACATGGTGATGGTGAAGCCGGCGATGTCGTACCTCGACATCCTGCGGGAGACGGCGGACCGCTCGCCGGTCCCCGTTGCGGCGTATCAGATCTCGGGGGAGTACTCGATGATCACGGCCGCCGCGCAGAACGGCTGGATCGACCGCGACGCCGCCGTCCTCGAATCGCTCACGAGTATCCGCCGCGCCGGTGCGGACGTCGTCCTGACCTACTGGGCCACCGAAGCGGCGGGCTGGTTGTGATCGCGGCGACGGCGGATACGGTGGTGCCATGACCCAGCAGTGGCCGCCGACACCGCCGCACCAGGCCCCGCAGCAGCAGGGCCCGGCGCCGCAGAATTTCCCGTACCCCCCGCCGGTGCCACAGCCGAAGCCCGAGCGTCCGGCTCCGGTCGACGTGGGCACCGCAGCCCAGTTGCTGTGGGCCGTGGCCGGACTCGGTCTGATCCAGGCGTTGGCCGCGATAGTACTGGTGGTGGGGGAGAAGTCGACGTTCGTCGACGAGCTGATGAACAATCCCAGTGTCACGTCGGGTGAGGTCGACATGAGCCGCGACAGCGTGGAGTCGCTGTTCTACGTGGGCATCGGGTTCACGGTCGTGCTGATCCTGATCCTCACCGGGCTCTTCGTGCTGTTCGTGCACTTCATGCGCAAGGGCAGGAACTGGGCCAGAATGCTGCTCACCATCGCCTGCGTGATGATGGTGGTGTGGACGGTTCCGGTGCTCTTCGGCATCGGATCCGACGGCAGCGGCACCGCACTCGCGCTCGGCGGGGTGCAGATCCTTCAGGCCGTGGTGGCCGTCGGTGCCGTCGTACTGATGCACCGCAAGGACTCGAACAGTTACTTTTTGAGGCTGCCGCCGTCCGCGGAGTAGCTTCGATTTGCTCGTGACGCATAAAGATGTACCGTGAAGTGCGTCACCAGGGTAGACGACAGACTTCATATCGACCGAAGGGCTTAATCTCCATGCGCGCTGACGATCGAGCACACGGGTCTCGCAAAGAAGCACTGATGTTCGCCATCATCGTGGCTTTCGTTCTGCTGACTCTGTTGCTCGTCGTCATCCCTGGTGTCCTCTCCTGACGAGCCCTACGTTTTCCTCCCGGGGCACGATGTCGCAGGATGAGCGGGTGACCGAACCGGCAGTGTTGTTCAGCGAACCCGGCGCCCGCTGGCGGATGGTGGCGTTCGGCCCGGTGCTCTGCCTGATCGCCCTGATCATCGAACTGCTGACCGGCCCGGTGGTGCACTGGTTCGCGCTGTCGCTGTTCGCGGTGCTGCTCAGCGGGTTCGTCTATGTGCAAGTGATCGCGGCCCGGAGGCACGCCAGCGTCGAACTCACGTCGTCGTCGCTGCGGCAGGGCACCGAAGACCTGCCGATCACCGAGATCTCGAAGATCATGCCCCCCGCCGACCCCGAGGCGTACGAGCAGCAGCCGTGGGAGACGGCCCGGAGTCTGGGCGAGCTGTCCGCGGTTCCCCGGCGACGCACCGGAATCGGGCTCCGACTGCGAGGCGGCGCCCTGGTGCAGGCCTGGGCGAAAGATGACGACGGACTCCGCGCGCAGCTCGAAAGCCTGCTCGCCAAGTCGGCGGGCGGGTCGGCGGAATGAACCGCCGCGCCGTGGTGGCGGCTGCCGAGTGGATCGGCGCCGTGGTGGGCGTCGTTCTCGCCGTGTGGTGCTGGAACCACGCGCAGGTCACGTCGGAGTTCGGGCCCGTGGCTCCGGGCGCGCCCTCGTTCGAGGGAACCGCGTATTCAGGATCGTGGATCGCCGTCGCCGCCGGACTCGTCACGGTCGCAGGACTGCTGGTGATCGATTCGGTGCGCCGGTTCCGGGCCGGCCCGGCGGGCGAACCCGCCGAGCCCGCACCGGACGAGTCACCGGAAGATCTGGGTCTTGCGGACGGTGTCGGTCCCGGGACCGTCGAGCATCGCGGAACCGAGTAGCGCCTCGGGCACCCCGAGGCCCGCGATCAGTGTCTCCGCATGTGGCCGCAGCGACCGGCATCGTTCGTTGATGCCCCGCTGCACCGCCTTCGAGCGCTCCACCGACAGCTGCCGGTGTTCCATGAACCACGCCTTGTCCTCGTCGATGACGCTCAGCGCGTAGAGGTCGCAGACGTCGCCGAGCAGGTCGCGGGCCTCGTCGTCCTCGCATTCGTCGATACCGGCGACGAACGCCTCGAGCACGATCCGGTCGATGTGAGCCTGCGCGGCGTGCAGCACGTGGTCCTGCACGAAGTTGAAGGCGTCGAACGGGTTCTCCTCACGCTTCTGCGCACCCTGGAGCCGGCGGGCCGCGGTCGAGAGCAGGTACTGCTCGCGGTCCTCGAACATGGCGAGCTGTGTGCCGCGGTTGAAGAGGCTCCCGTCTTCCTCGTTGTCCTGCCGGGTATCGAGGATCGTCTGGATGATCTGCTGTGCGGCGGTGCGCTTCTTCACGACGTCGGACACCGTGGTGGCGGCGAAGCGCATCCACTCGACGGGGCTCATGCCGCGCACCTCGTCCGCGTAGGACGTGAGCAGTTCCTTGGCGACGAGCTGGGTCAGGACGTGGTTGTCGCCCTCGAACGTGGTGAACACGTCGGTGTCCGCCTTCAGCGCGGTGAGACGGTTCTCCGCCATGTACCCGGCGCCGCCGCACGCCTCGCGGGCCTCCTGGATCGCGCGAGTGGCGTGCCAGGTGTTCGCGACCTTGAGTCCGGCGGCGCGGCCTTCGAGTTCGCGCTGCTCCTGCGCGTCGGCGTCGTCGCTGCTCTGGATCTCGTGCATCTTGGCGACGAGCTCGTTCTGGGCGAACTGCAGGGCGTAGGACCGGGCGATCAACGGGAACAGCCTGCGCTGATGCACCAGGTAGTCCATGAGCAACACCTCGTCCTCGGCCTTCGGTGCATTGAACTGCCTGCGCTGCAACGCATACCGGGTGGCGATCGACAGGGCGACGCGCGCGGCGGCGCCGGCGGACCCACCCACGGTGACGCGTCCCCGCACGAGGGTGCCCACCATCGTGAAGAAGCGGCGGTTCGCGTTGTCGATGGGTGAGGTGTAGGTGCCGTCCGGCTCCACGTCGGCGTACTTGTTGAGCAGGTTCTCCCGCGGAATCCGCACCTGGTCGAACGTGATTCGGCCGTTGTCGACGCCGGGGAGCCCGCCCTTGTAGCCGCAGTCCGACGTGTGGACGCCGGGGAGGTCGTTGCCGTCCTCGTCCCGGATCGGCACCACGAAGCAGTGCACGCCCTGGGATTCGCCGCCCGTGATCAACTGCGCGAACACGGCCGCCATCGTCGCGTGCTGCGCCGCGCCGCCGATGTAGTCCTTGCGTGAGGACGGGGTGGGGGAGTGGACGACGAATTCGCCCGCATCCGCGTCGTACGTGGCGGTCGTCTCGAGCGCCTGCACGTCGCTGCCGTGCCCCGTCTCGGTCATCGCGAAACAGCCCAGCAGATCCAGGTCGATCAGCCGCGTCACATAGGCCTCGTGATGGCGCGCGGTGCCGAGGTTCTCGATCGCGCCGCCGAACAGCCCCCATTGCACCCCGGCCTTGACCATCAGGGACAGGTCGGACATCGCGAGCATCTCGATGCTCGTGACGGCGGCGCCGGCGTCACCGGTGCCGCCGTGCGCTTTCGCGAATCCGTCGGCGGCGTAACCGTTGCTCGCGAGCAGACGCAACTGCGCCAGGGTCTTCGCGCGGGCCTCGTCGAGGTCGGGGGTGTAGTGCGGTGCGAAATCGGGGGTGCCGGACAGTTCCGCCCGGACGCGCTCGCGCACCTCGCGCCAGCGTCCGTCGAGTGTGCTTCTCAGGTGGTCAGCTGTGGTGGCCATGACTCGACACTAGCCGCCGCGGTGAGGCGAGCGATGTGAGTCGAGGCACGGGACCGGTGATCAGGGCACGTCGAACGTGCCGAAGCCCGGGAGCAGCGACTGCGGGTACTCGGCCGGCGCCGTCGTGCTGACGACGATTCGTCCGGCGCCGGTGGCCACATCGATCTCCGGGCGAGGCGAGTCGGTCGAGCCGACGGTGCCGATGGGGATCGTGGCCGCGCCACTCGCTCCGGTGTTCACGTTCAGCCAGTTCACCCGCACGGCGTTGGCCCGCATGTTGTTGCCCGGCCCGGGTATGCAGGTCTGCGCACTGATCGGATTCAGGACGTAGCACTCGCTCACGGTGCGCAGCAGAACGACTCCGGGAGCGCGGCCCGTGACCGCCTCGACCGTGAAGTAGGCCGCCAGAAGCGGACTCGTGCCGATGGGCGGAACCTGGAGCGTCGTCACGCGCTCACCCGGCTGGGGCGCGGGGGCTGCGGCGGCGATGCCCGTGCCGGTCACGGCCGCCGCCGTTGCGATGCCGATACCGACGAGAAGCATTCGTGCTCTACGCATCTGCGACCACCTTCCTCCGGCCGACCGTAACACCGGCGGTGCGTGCCGCACTCCGCAATGCGCCGTTCGCCGTGTCGGACCACCGGACTTCCCGCGCACCGTGCCGCCGTCACGGGTCCGGCCCGTCACCAGAATCGGCTGCCGGGACCGCCCTTGAACGGACCGACTACCCGATCGGTGATCCACCCGCCGTAGAAGCCCCCGGTCTGGGGCCGGACCTGCTCCCCGTCGACGAAACAGCCGTCCATCGAACCCGGCATGACTGCCACGTGCCCGACGAGTGACTCGTATCCGGCAACCGGCCGCGGATAATGCCACGCCGCACGGTCGGCGACGTGTCCGTTCGCCACGACATCGAAATAGTCGGCCCGCCCCTTCCACTCGCACACCGTGCTCCCGTCGACCGAACGCAAGACCCCCTCGGCGAAGCACGCGCGCGGCAGGTAGTACGTCGGCGGGTGGCTCGTCTCCAGCAGTCGCAGCGGGCTGCGTGTGCGTGCGACGAGCTGTCCGCCGAACCACACCTCGACCAGTTCGTCGCTCGGTTGCACCACCGGCGGCCGCGGGTAGTCCCACACCGACTCCTGCCCCGGACCGGCAGGATCCGGCACCGGGCGGCCGCCGGTCACCGTACGTCCGCCGACGCGGCGAGGTATCCCGAAGGGTCGCGCCAGAACGCGGTGATCAGGTCGGCGAGTCCGGCCGGGTCGGAGATCAGGGGTGTGATGTGGCCGGCGCCGTCCACCGCGGTGGCCGCAGCGTGCGGCATCGTCGCCGCGGCGGCCCGGGCCTGGTCGAGGGAAATCATCGTGTCTGCGCGGGGGACGACCATCAGAGTCGGCACTCCGATCCGGGGGAGAAGTGGCTCCAGCCCCTTGCGGTGCAACATGATCGACTGCATCGCCTCGTGCATGCCACGGCGCGGCGCCTGCCGGAAGGTATGGGCTACAGCCTGGAACTGTTGCGGGTGCGTTCGTGCAAGTTCCTTGCCGAGAACGACGTTCATCACGGCGGTCGTGAGTGGTGGTATCGGTCCGGCGATGCGGTAGGCCCACACCATGGGAACGATCTCGGCGCGTTCCCGCCGGGTGAGGGCCTGGGGCGGCGTTCCGATGGTGACCGTGCTGCGGCACCGGTCGGGAGTGTGAGCGGCCGCGACGAGTCCGACGTGCCCGCCCCAGGCGTTGCCCACCCAGTCGACGGGTTCGGTGACGCCCAGCGCGTCGAGGACGGAGATGGCCGCCTCCGCGCACTCCTCCATCGTGAACCGTCGCTGCACGGCGGTGCTGGCCCCGTGTCCGGGTCCGTCGATCGAGATCAACCGGCGCTGTCCGACCAGGTGGCTGCGGAGGGGCGTCCACGTCGTCGAGTCGACGAAAAGGCTGTGCCAGAGTAGGGCCGGCGGTCCGCTGCCGATGACGTGGACGGCGAGGTTCCCGACGGTCGTGGGGACGGTCCGGGTAATCGATTGTGTGTCCATGGGATGCCCCAGGTGCGTGTGGTCGAGTGTTGCTTCGGAAACCGAAACTTCGGTAACCGTAGTATTCTCCTGTGTCATGGAACGGTCAAGAGGTCTGCCCTCCGATCGGCCGGCGGTGGGACAGTTGCTGGTGCGCCTGCTGCACGAGTTCCGCCGCGAGTTGAGCGAGCCCATGGCGGAGCGCGGGTACGGCGACATCCGGCCGCCGCATCTGCAGATCTTCGGCAACATCGGCTGGGACGGCCGGCGGTTGACGGAGATCGCGGCCCGTGCCGAATTGAGCCTGTCCGCCACGTCCGAACTGATCAACGATCTCGAGGATCTGGGGTACGTCGCACGGGTTCCGGACGCTCGGGACCGGCGCGCGAAGCTGGTCGTCCCGACGGCGCGCGGACGGCAGGCGCTGCAGGATGCCGCGGTGCGAGTCGCCGAGATCGAGCGCCACTGGGGTGGCATCGTCGGCCACGACCGGTTCGACGACGCCTGCTACCTGCTCAGTGCGCTGCTGGACGAGCTGAGTCCCGAGGAGCGTTGACGGAGGTCGGGGGGACCGCCGCTCGGACGAGTTGATCGTGCCGCAGAGCGATCTGCGTCTGCGTGGCGATGACGGTCGACGAACGCAGGACGTTGTGCCCGTCGACGATCGAGTTGATCACTCGCTGCAGATCGGCGTGAGTGCGTGCCACGACGCGGACGAGGACGTCGCCGGCTCCGGTGATGGTGTGCGCCTCCAGCACTTCGGGGATGGCGGTCAGATGCTCGACGACGGCGGCGTGCCCGTTGCCCTGGGCGATCTCGAGGGTCGCGAACGCGACCACGGGGAACCCCAGCGCCTCCGGGTCGAGGGTCGGGGCGGAACTGGTGATCACACCGGAACGTTCGAGTCGGTCGAGCCGCGCCTGAACCGTGCCGCGCGCCACCCCCAGGCGTCGCGACGCCTCCAGGACGCCGACCTTCGGCTCGGCGTGGAGGAGGTCGAGCAGCGCGGCGTCGAGTTGATCGATACTCATGGCGTCCCTGGTCACTGTGTAGTGTCGAACCGTCTTTCGATCCAGCATTGTGTACAGATTGAACAGCGGCAAGACGCACCATTGCGCAGTGGTGTGAGCTGGATCACAGTGAGATATGACTATCGCCGACATCCGCCTGACGCCGCACGAAGTGGCCGCGCACCTGGAGACCGACGAACTCCGACAGCTGGTCGGGCTCGTCGAACACGACGACGCCGCAGACCCGTTTCCCGTGGTCGGGATGGACGCCGTGGTGTTCGTGTGCGGCAACGCGACGCAGAGCATGCAGTACTTCGTCTCCACGTGGGGCATGACCCTCGTCGCGTACGCCGGACCGGAGACCGGTCAGCGCGCGCACAAGTCGTTCGTGCTCGAGTCCGGGTCGGCGAGGTTCGTCCTGCACGGCGCCGTCGATCCGAAGAGCCCGCTCGCGGACCATCACCGGGCCCACGGCGACGGTGTGGTGGACCTGGCCATGGAAGTTCTCGACGTCGACCGCTGCATCGCGCACGCGCGCTCGCACGGCGCCACCATTCTCGACGAGCCGCGCGACGTCACGGACCGGTTCGGCACCGTGCGACTGGCGGCGATCGCCACCTACGGCAGCACCCGCCACACCATCGTCGACCGCAGCCGGTACGACGGGCCCTATCTGCCCGGGTTCGTCGCCCGCGCGAGCGGCTTCGCGGGGCGACCGGGCAGGCCGGCCCGCCTGTTCCAGGCGCTCGATCACGCGGTCGGGAACGTCGAGATGGGCCGGATGGACCACTGGGTGCGGTTCTACAACCAGGTCATGGGCTTCACGAACATGGCCGAATTCGTCGGCGACGACATCGCGACGGAGTACTCGGCGCTCATGTCGAAGGTCGTGGCGAACGGCAACCACCGGGTGAAGTTCCCGCTCAACGAACCCGCGGTGGGCAAGAAGAAGTCGCAAATCGACGAATACCTCGAGTTCTACGGTGAGCCGGGCTGCCAGCATCTGGCCCTGGCGACCGGCGACATCCTCGCGACGGTGGACGCGCTGCGGGCCGAGGGCGTCGAATTCCTGAACACCCCCGACGCGTACTACGAGGACCCACAGCTGCGCGCCCGCATCGGCACGGTGCGGGTGCCGGTGGAGGAACTGCAGAAGCGCGGAATCCTCGTCGACCGCGACGAGGACGGCTACCTCCTGCAGGTCTTCACCAAGCCGCTGGGCGACCGGCCGACCGTGTTCTTCGAGCTGATCGAACGGCACGGCTCGCTCGGATTCGGGGCGGGCAACTTCCAGGCCCTGTTCGAGTCCATCGAACGTGAGCAGGCGGCCCGCGGCAATCTGTGACCGCCGGTGGCGCGGCACGGCCGGTTCGAGGGCTCGGCGGAGTGATCCTGGCCACCCACTACACCCTGTCGTTGGCAAATTCGACAGAACTGGGACACTGGAGGCCGTGACTGTTTCCTCCGGTGACCCCGACGTGCACGCATCCCGTTCCGCCCAGCTCTTCGAGAGGGCTGATCTGGTCATTCCCGGCGGCGTCAACTCCCCGGTGCGGGCGTTCCGCTCGGTCGGCGGCACCCCGCGGTTCATCAGGGAAGCGTCCGGCTACACACTCACCGACGTCGACGGCAACGATTACGTCGACCTCATCTGCTCCTGGGGACCGATGATCCTCGGGCACGCGCACCCCGCCGTCGTCGAGGCCGTGCAGAAGGCGGCCACCACCGGACTGTCGTTCGGCGCCCCCACCGAGGGTGAGATCGAACTGGCCGAAGAGATCGTGGCCCGCGTCGCGCCGGTGGAGAAGGTGCGCCTGGTCAACTCCGGCACCGAAGCCACCATGAGCGCCGTCCGCCTCGCCCGCGGTTTCACCGGCCGCACCAAGGTCCTCAAATTCTCCGGCTGCTACCACGGACACGTCGACGCACTGCTGGCCGACGCCGGTTCCGGACTCGCCACGTTCGGCCTCCCCACGTCGCCCGGCGTGACGGGCGCGCAGGCCGAGGACACCATCGTCGTGCCCTACAACGATCTCGACGCCGTCGCCGCAGCCTTCGCCGCCAACGAAGGCAAGATCGCGTGTGTCATCACCGAGGCCGCCGCGGGCAACATGGGCGCGGTGGCGCCGCAGCCCGGATTCAACGAGGGCCTGCGCACGCTGACCCGCGACAACGGTGCACTGCTCATCATGGACGAGGTGATGACCGGATTCCGGGTCAGCTCCGCCGGTTGGTTCGGCCTCGACGGCGTCGCGGGTGACCTGTACACGTTCGGCAAGGTGATGAGCGGTGGGCTGCCCGCCGCCGCATTCGGTGGTCGCGCCGACGTCATGGCCCATCTCGCGCCGGCCGGGCCCGTCTACCAGGCGGGCACCCTGTCCGGGAACCCCGTCGCCGTCGCGGCCGGGCTCGCCAGCCTCCGCGCCGCGGACCGGGGCGTGTACGACGCCCTCGAGCGCAACAGCGCCACCCTCGGGACCCTGCTGTCCGACGCACTGACCGCGGCGAGCGTGCCGCACCGGGTGCAGACCGCCGGGACGATGCTCAGCGTGTTCTTCACCGAAGACCCGGTGACCGACTACGCCGGGGCCAAGGCCGCCCAGACCTGGCGTTTCCCCGCGTTCTTCCACGGACTGCTCTCGCGCGGGGTGTACCCGCCGCCGAGCGCGTTCGAGGCGTGGTTCGTTTCCGCCGCGATGGACGACAAGGCGTTCTCGATCATCGCCGACGCACTGCCCCATGCCGCCGAGGCCGCCGCCGCGGCCGTCCAGCCCTGACGTGTCGTCCCCTCCGGTGACCGGCAGTCCCGCCGCCGACACCCACCTCACCTCCCGCCCCGACCCGAGGAACTGCAACGTGACCGAAGCCGATCATCCCGACCACGCCCAGACCCGCACCATCGTGCACGTGCTCCGGCACGGCGAGGTGCACAACCCGCGCGGAATCCTCTACGGCAGGCTCCCCGGGTTCCGGCTGTCGGTGACGGGTGAGGCGCAGGCGCGGGCCGTGGCGTCGGTGCTGGCCAAGCACGACATCACGCACGTGGTGTCGTCGCCGCTGCAGCGGGCGCAGGAGACGGCCACCCCGATCGCCGACGCGCACGGCGTCGAGATCGCCACGGACGAGAACCTCATCGAGGCGGGCAACGAATTCGAGGGTCTCAAGGTGTCCGTCGGCGACGGCGCGCTGTCCCGGCCCCGGCATTGGTGGAAACTGCGCGATCCGTTCACGCCGTCGTGGGGTGAGCCGTACCTGCAGATCGCGCACCGCATGCTGGCCGCCGTCAACAGCGCACGCGTGTCGGCGGTGGGCCACGAGGCCGTCGTCGTCAGCCACCAGCTCCCCGTCTGGACCCTCCGCCGCTTCCTCCAGGGCGAGCGGCTGTGGCACGACCCGCGCCACCGTCAGTGCGGTCTCGCGTCCCTGACGTCGCTCGTCTACGAGGGCGACACCCTCATCGACATCGTGTACTCGGAGCCCGCGGGCGCATCGGATCCGAGGGTGACCGGGGCATGAGTCGGGGGCGCTTCGCCGGGCTTCTCGCGGTGATCTGTACGGCCGCGGTGGCACTGTCGGCGTGTGCGTCCGGCGACGACGCCGTGGCTCAGGGCGGCACGTTCGACTTCGTGTCGCCGGGCGGGAAGACGGAGATCTTCTACGACCCGCCGTCCGACCGCGGCACCATCGGCACGGTGTCCGGACCCGACCTGATGACCGAGGGCAAGACCACCTCGCTCGACGACTTCGCGGGCCAGGTCGTGGTCCTCAACGTGTGGGGGCAGTGGTGCGGTCCGTGCCGGGGTGAGGCGAACGACCTCGAGCAGGTGTACGAGGAGACCAAGGATCAGGGTGTGGCGTTCCTCGGGATCAATGTGCGGGACAACCAGCAGGACAAGGCGCAGGACTTCGTGATCGACAACAAGGTGTCGTATCCGTCGATCTACGACCCCGCGATGCGGACGATGATCGCACTGGGCCAGAACTACCCCACGAGCGTCATCCCCACGACGATCGTGCTCGACCGGGAACACCGCGTGGCCGCGGTATTCCTCAAGGAACTGCTCGTCGAGGACCTGAAGCCGGTGGTCGAACGGGTGGCGCAGGAATCGTGAACACCAGCACCACCCTTCTCGCCGGCGGTGTCGGCGACGCCTTCCAGACCACCGCGGCATCCGGACCGCTGCTCCTCGCGCTCGGTGCGTGCGTCCTCGCCGGTCTGGTTTCGTTCGCGTCGCCGTGCGTCGTGCCGCTCGTTCCCGGATACCTGTCCTACCTCGCGGGTGTGGTCGGCGCCGATGCCCCGGCCGTCACCGCGGAGGAGGCCGCCACCCGCACGAAGACCGTGTCGGACGGACGGTTGCGGGTCGCGGGTGCGGCCGCCCTGTTCGTCGCCGGTTTCACCGTGGTGTTCGTGCTCGCCACCGCGTCCGTGTTCGGTGCCATCTCGGCTCTCGCGATCAACCGCGACGTCCTGATGCGCGTCGGCGGTGTGGTCACCATCGCCATGGGTCTGGTGTTCATCGGATTGATCCCAGCGCTGCAACGCGACACCCGTCTCGAGCCGCGCCGCATCTCCAGCCTCGCAGGTGCCCCGCTGCTCGGCGCCGTGTTCGCGCTGGGCTGGACCCCGTGCCTCGGCCCGACACTGGCGGGTGTCATTTCCCTCGCCGCCGGCACCGACGGCGCCACCGCGGCCCGCGGTGTGGCCCTCATCGTCGCGTACTGCCTCGGCCTCGGGCTGCCGTTCGTGATCCTGGCGCTCGGCTCGTCCCGTGCGCTGCGCGGTGTCGGCTGGTTGCGCCGCAACGCGCGCATCATCCAAATCTTCGGCGGAATCATGCTGGTGGCCGTGGGTATCGCCCTCGTCACCGGCGCGTGGGACCAGTTCGTCGGCTGGGTTCGCGACGCCTTTATCTCGGAAGTGACCCTCCCCATATGAGCGACATCCAGACCCCCGAGGCCCCGGAAGCCGCACCGGTACCCCGTCAATCGCTCCCGGGCCGCGCGTTCGCGCTCGTCCGCAACACCTGGCGCGGCCTCACGTCGATGCGCACGGCGCTGGTGCTGCTGTTCCTGCTGGCGCTCGCGGCCATTCCCGGTGCGCTGCTGCCGCAGCGGAGCCTCAACGCGGGCAAGGTCGACGAGTACATCGCGAACCGGCCGACCCTCGGCCCGTGGATGGACAAGCTCGAACTGTTCGACGTGTTCGGCAGCTTCTGGTTCACCGCGATCTACGTCCTGCTGTTCATCTCCCTCGTCGGCTGCATCCTGCCGCGCTGCGTCGACCACGCCAAGGCCCTCCGGACGCGTCCGGTGCCTGCCCCGCGGAACCTCGCGCGACTTCCGCACCACCACGAGGACCGGGTCGACGAGACACCCGAGGAACTCGCCGCCCGCATCCGTACCCATCTGAAGGGGTGGCGGATCCAGACCCGCCAGGGCGGAGAACGTGCGGCGCACGACGGTGAGATCACCATCTCCGCCGAAAAGGGATATCTGCGCGAACTCGGCAACCTCGTCTTCCACCTGTCCCTCGTCGGGCTGCTCGTCGCGATCGCCGTGGGCAAGCTGTTCGGATACGAGGGCAACGTGATCGTGGTCGCGAACGACGGTCCCGGCTTCTGCACCACGTCGCCCGCGGTCTTCGACTCGTTCAAGGCGGGCAACACGCAGGACGGCACCGGCATGACTCCGCTGTGCGTGAAGGTCAAGGACTTCGCGGCCGACTACCTCGACAGCGGTCAGGCCGAGATGTTCACGTCCAACATCTCCTACCAGGCAGGCGACGACCTCGAGACCAACACGTGGCGGGACGGACAGTTGCAGGTCAACCACCCGCTGCGCGTCGAGGGTGACCGCGTCTACCTGCAGGGCCATGGGTACGCGCCGACGTTCACCGTCACGTTCCCGAACGGCGAGACCCGCACCGAGACGTTGCAGTGGCGTCCGGACGACGCGACGACATTCCTCAGCAGCGGCGCCATGCGGTTCGACCCGCCCGGCGGCATGTACCCCGACACCGACGAGCGCCGGAAGAATCAGATCGCGATCGAGGGTCTGTTCGCCCCCACCGCCTTGCTCCACGGCAGCCTGCTGGCGTCGAGCTACCCGGCGATGAACGACCCGGCCGTCGCCATCGACATCTACAAGGGCGACACCGGCCTCGACACGGGCAACCCGCAGTCGCTGTTCTCGCTCAACACGGAACTGATCAACCAGGGCCGGCTCGTGAAGCAGGACCGGGTGAACCTGAAACCGGGGGAGAGCTCGACCCTCGCCGACGGCACCCAGGTGCGGTTCGACGGCGCCGTGGACTTCGTCAATCTGCAGGTGTCGCACGACCCGGCGCAGCAGTGGGTGCTGGTGTCGGCCCTGACGATGATGGCGGGACTTCTCGTCTCGCTCCTGGTCAAGCGCCGCCGCATCTGGGCCCGCATCTACCCCGCGGACGCCGCGGCGGGCGGGCCACGACGTACTGTAGTAGAGCTTGGTGGACTCGCCCGGACCGATCAGGCCGGCTGGGGCGACGAGTTCGGCCGGCTCTGCACCCGTCTGCTCACGGACGACACGAAGCCTGACGCGCAGGAGAGCCAACGATGACGACCAACGAGACACTGGCGCAGTACAGCGACTGGGCCTTCCGATCAGCCTTCACCGTGCTGGCGCTGGCGCTCGTGCTGCTCATCGTGCAGTACGCGTCCACGCGGGCGCAGGCCGTGCAGGACCGCGAACTCGTGGCGGCCGGCGCGGGCGCACCCCCGGCCGCCGACGCCACCGTTCCCGGCCGGCTGATCGAGCAGCCCAAGAAACCGCTGTCCGAGCGGTTCGGTGGCATGGGCGCTGCGGTGCTCGTCGTCGGCACGGTCCTGATCTTCGCCTCGATCGTGCTCCGCGGATTCGCGACCGAACGGTTCCCGCTCGGCAACATGTACGAGTTCGTGACCATGGCCTGCGCCGCCACGCTCGTCGTCGGACTCGCACTGCTGTCGAAGCCGGCCTACCGGGCGATGTGGGTGTTCCTGCTCGTCCCGGTCCTGATCCTGATGTTCCTCGCCGCCACCGTGCTGTACGCGGACGCGGCTCCCGTGGTCCCCGCGCTGCGGTCGTACTGGCTGCCGATCCACGTCACCATCGTGAGCGTCGGCTCCGGCGTCTTCCTGGTGTCGGGCATCGCCAGCCTGCTGTTCCTGCTGCGCATGCGGTACCGCCGCGGCGAGGAGGGCACCGGCGTCTTCGGGCGGATCGCGGAGCGCCTGCCCGACGCCCAGACCCTGGACCGGCTGGCCTACAAGACCACGATCATCGGGTTCCCGCTGTTCGGTGCGGGTGTCATCCTCGGAGCCATCTGGGCCGAGGCCGCCTGGGGCCGCTTCTGGGGCTGGGATCCCAAGGAGACGATGTCGTTCATCGCCTGGGTCATCTACGCCGCCTACCTCCACGCCCGCGCGACGTCCGGGTGGCGCGACACCAAGGCCGCGTGGATCAACGTGGCGGGCTTCGTCGCGATGCTGTTCAACCTGTTCATCATCAACATGGTGGTGTCGGGGTTGCACTCGTACGCGGGCTTGAACTGATGGTCGCCATCGACTGATATCCTTCCGCCGCGACGTCTCCGTCCGGTGGAAATCCGGTGGGGGCGATGGAGACTTCACGAGGGGGATGTTCAGCCATGTCCGAAAACAACGCCGGCCTGTGGGAGCCGGTACGGCCGGCATCGAACCCGCCCGCGGACGACGCCGGATCGGCCGTGGCCTGGAACGCCGCGCGGCAGGCTCCGTACGTTCAGCCGCAGGGTCCCAACCCGTTCGCGCAGCCCCCTGCCCAGGCCCCCGCCGCACCCACGCGGCCACAGACCCAGGCACCGGCGGCCCCCACGCCGCCGCAGGAAACCCCTGCGCCCGCCGCCCCTGCCCAGCCGCAGCAGCAGTTCGTACCGACCGCGAACCGGCAGCCCGTTTCGAATGCCGATCAGCAGTACGCGGTGTCGGCCCGTGACCTGTCGACCTCGTTGCTCCTCAAGCAGGTCAAGCCCGCCCCCACCACCGGATGGCGCAAGGCGCTGTACCGGCTCTCCGGCCGCTACATCAACGTCGGCAACAGCCCCAAGGAACAGCGTCGTATCGAACTGACCCGGCAGGTCAACCAGCCACTGCAGGGGTGCTACAAGATCGCCCTGCTGAGTCTCAAGGGCGGAGTGGGCAAGACCACCACCACCGCCACCCTCGGGTCCACCTTCGCGTCGCTGCGCGGCGACCGCGTCATCGCCGTCGACGCCAACCCCGACCGCGGCACCCTGAGTCAGAAGATTCCGCTCGAGACCCCCGCCACCGTCCGCAACCTGCTGCGCGACGAGCAGAGCATCGAAAAGTACAGCGACGTCCGCAGTTACACGTCGCAGAGCCGGCACCGGCTCGAAGTGCTCGCCTCCGACAGCGACCCGGCGGTCTCCGAGGCCTTCAGCGCAGACGACTACGCGCGAACCGTCACGATGCTCGAGAAGTTCTACAGCATCGTCCTCACCGACTGCGGTACCGGACTGATGCACTCCGCGATGCAGACGATCCTCGAAGAGGCCGACGCGCTCGTGGTGATCAGTTCGGGCTCCGTCGACGGCGCCCGCAGCGCCTCCGCCACACTCGACTGGCTCGACGCCCACGGATACCGCGATTTGGTGGCCCGGTCGGTGGCCGTCGTCAACGCGGTGCGCCCGCGGTCGGGCAAGGTCGATCTGCCGAAGGTCGTCGAGCACTTCGAGCAGCGGTGCCGCCTGGTCCGGCTGATCCCGTTCGATCCGCACCTCGAAGAGGGCGCCGAAATCGACCTCGAGCGGCTGCGCCCGAAGACGCGCAACGCTCTCCTCGAATTGGCGGCCGCGGTCGCCGCGGACTTCCCGGCGTCCAGTTTCGCGCTACAGGACCGTCGCTGACGCAGTGGCGCCGGACGGTGCCGGGCAGCCCGGCACCTCCGGCGTCGCGTCACCCGGCCTGGTCGGCCGGACCCGTATCGGGTTCGTCGGACTTCTTCCGACGGGCCTCGCGATCCACCTTCCACAGAAAGTCGGGATCGTCGTCGGGACCCAGCACCCGCTTGCTGAGCACCGGATTCGTATTCGGGCCGAAGGCCTTCCACAGCAGGACCGCCACGGTCACCAGCCCGATGAGCGCCAACAGATAGATCACCGCGCACCTCCTTACACCGCTCGAGGGTAGCCGGTATGCCTCGAGCGTAGCCGCGACGGCGGCAGAGGGCACCTACCCGGGTCGCAGGGCGTCCGGGTGCATCGGGCACTAAGCCTTACGGTCGGCCCGCCTCCGCAGCTACGGTCGGCCCGCCTCCGCAGCTACGGTCGGCCCGCCTCCGTGGTCAGCGAGCGGAGCAACTGCATGACCTCGGCCTCACGGAAGCGCCGGTGCCCGCCCGGGGTGCGCAGCGATCCGAGCCGGCCCGCGTGCGCCCATCGCGTCACGGTCTTCGGGTCGACATGGAACAGGGCAGCCACCTGGCCCGGGGTCATGAGGGCTTCGTTGGATCCGCTGAATCCGGGTCCGTTGTAGGTGGGTGCGCTCATCGACGATCCTCCACTGCTTTCGACTGGTCTGTGCTGAAGCCGGCCGCTGTTTGCGACTGATCTCGGTCATCGTGACATCCGAGACCCCGGGTACTCGAACGATCTAATGTTGGTAAAGGGGAGGTAATAGACAAATCGGATAAGTCGGACGTGTGAGGAGCGGCTCTGGCGATGGGTAACCTGGGAGCGTGAGCGAGTCATCCGAGAAGCCAGAAGACCAGGTCGAGCGCCCCGCTGCCGCCGATTCGAGCGCGCCGCCCAAGTCGGACGGGCGGGTGACCAAGGGGCAGTTGGCGCGCGACGTCGCGATCTACTCGATCGCGCGGCTGCTGCTGGTGGTCCTCATCGGCGCCATCATCCTCGGGGTGGCCGCCCTCGTCGGTGTCGCCGTCCCGCTGCTCGTCGCGGCCATCTTCGCGGTCCTGATCGCGCTCCCGCTGTCGCTGCTGCTGTTCGCGAAACTCCGCCGGCGGGTCAACGAGGGCATCGCCGCATTCGACGCACAGCGTCGCGCGGATCAGGCCGACCTGCGCGCCCGGCTTCGCGGTGAGGGTACGGCCCGGTGACGGTCGGCGACTGCGTCGTCATCGACCGGAGCCTGCCGCGTGACTGGGTGGACAACGCCGTCCGTCTCATCGACGCCGACGCGCAGCGCAGCGCCGACACGCATCTGCTGCGCTACCCGCTGCCTGTCGACTGGGGTGTGCAGCTCTATCTGAAGGACGAGTCCACCCACATCACGGGCAGCCTCAAGCACCGCCTGGCCCGCTCGCTGTTCCTGTACGCGATCTGCAACGGTTGGATCACCGAGGGGGCCACGGTCATCGAGGCGTCGTCGGGGTCCACGGCGGTCAGTGAGGCGTACTTCGCGAAGATGCTCGGCCTCGATTTCGTCGCCGTCATGCCGCGGAGTACGAGCGGTGCGAAGATCGCCCTGATCGAGGCCCAGGGCGGTCGCTGCCACTTCATCGACCGGCCCCCGGAGATCTACAGCGAGGCTCGCCGCCTCGCCGCCGAGACGAACGGTCACTTCATGGACCAGTTCACGCACGCGGAGCGGGCCACCGACTGGCGGGGCAACAACAACATCGCCGAGTCGATCTACCAGCAGATGACGCAGGAAGAGCACCCGGTGCCGGAGTGGCTCGTCATGAGCGCCGGGACCGGTGGCACCAGCGCGACACTGGGCCGGTACATCCGCTACCGCAGGCACGCGACGCGTCTGCTCGTGGTCGATCCCGAGAACTCGGCGTTCTTCGGCGGCTACGACACCAACTCGTGCGAGTACGCGACGGGGATGCCCTCGCGCATCGAGGGCATCGGCAGGCCGCGCGTGGAGCCGTCGTTCGTCGGGCAGGTCATCGACCGGATGATGCGGGTGCCGGACGCCGCGTCCATCGCCACGGCGCGGCACGCCAGCGCGGTACTGGGGCGCCGGGTGGGTGGTTCCACGGGCACGAACCTCTGGGGTGCGTTCACCGTCGTCGCGGAGATGCTCGCGGCCGGACGGTCCGGCAGTGTGGTCACGATCCTCTGCGACGGCGGTGAGCGGTATGCCGACACCTACTTCGACGACGACTGGGTGGCCGGCGAGGGCATCGACCTCACCGGCCCTGCCGCCGCGCTCGACAGCTTCGCGGCGACCGGACGGTGGCCGGGTCAGCCCGGCTGAGTCGCGGCGGCCACCGGCGCGGTGACCGGCCGCGACATCGTGACGCGCGGCCACGCGGCCAGGCCGTGCCGGGCCTCGTCGTCGCGGATGCGGGACAGTCCCGGGGTGAGGTCGGTGTCCGGCAGCGGGCGGAATCCCAGGCGCTCGTAGTAGGGCGCGTTCCACGGCACGTCGACGAACGTCGTGAGGGTGAGGGCGGGCAGGCCGCGCACCGCGGCCCACGACGCGATCTCGTCGATGAGTTGCGCGCCGAGGCCCTGACGGGCGTGGTCGGGATGCACCGACACCTGCTCGATGTGCGCGCCCCCGTCGATCACGACGGCGAGCGCGTACGCGACCGGTGCGTCGTCGGTGCCGACCGCGACCCAGACGCAGTCCGATCGGAGATACTCGGTGAGCTCGTCGAGGGTGAACGGGGGATCGTCGGCGACGGCGTCCATTCCGATGTCACGAAACGGCGCACCCGCCGCGATTTCGATGTCTTGCAGAACGGGCAGGTCGGTGGAAACGGCCGGGCGGATCACAGGTCTTTTGTACCCGAAATCGCGCCCTTCGCCCAGTTTCCCTGCACTTTCCCGATACTTACTCCTCCGTAGGCTACGCGACCGTAGGTTGGTAGCCTGGCGATAGGACGACGGATCGGGGACGAGCATGGACAAGCCCGAGGTAACTCTCGAGAACTACGAAGCGGTGTACGCGTACTACCGCGATCACCAGCAGAATCGGGTGCTCGCGACGCTGGCGTACGCCTCGCTGTATGCGAAGTACCGCCCGCGGATCGTGTACTCGAACGACGCGAAGGCGCAGCTGGCCGGTCTGGTGAAGTCCGGCAGGGTGCTGATCGTCGCCGCCAATCACGTGACTCACAGCGATCAGTACACGCTCGCGGCCACGGCCTGGAAGACCCCGCTGCGCCGCGCGATCGGACGCACCCGGGTGCTCGCGAAGGACGAGTTGTTCGTCGACCCCGATCTGCACAAGAAGGTCGACATGATGGGCGGCATTCCCGTGTTCCGCAGCAAGAACTACGGACTCCGGGCGGTCGCGGACGCCGGCCGGCTCATGATGGACATCTCCGCCGAGCGGCTGTGCCGCGGCGACAATCTGGCGATCTTTCCCGAGGGCACGTGCAACGAGGACGACCCGACCCGCCTGCAGCACATCAACAGCGGCATCGGTCACATCGCGAAACGTGCGGCGGATCGCGGAGTGTCGCCCGTGCTGCTGTCCATCGGCATCAGTTACGGACCGGACGCGTCCGGGCCCGATACCGAGAACGTGAAGGGAGCCAGCGTCTTCGTCGGGGAGCCGCTGTTCGACCTTCCGGCGAAACCGATGGACATCGCCCACATCGTGCAGAAGGACCTGCAGATCGCCGTCGACGGGGCAGTCGCGGCGTACTGACGACCGGCCCGGAATCTGTCAAGGAAGGTTGACACCCGCATGGGTGTCAACCTAGATTGACATGCATGACCGAAGCAACCACGCTCGCCGCAGCGGCGGGCAGCCCCGACCCCGCAGAGGGTCTGCGGGCCGTGCGTGCGCTGCGGCGTCTCCTCGAACGGCTCGAATCCATCCAGGTCGCCAACGCCCGTGCCCAGGGCTGGTCCTGGCAGGCGATCGCCGACTCCCTCGAGGTCAGCAGGCAGGCCGTCCATCAGAAGCACAACCGGACAGGGAGGTAACGGCGCATGTTCGAACGATTCTCGACCGACGCACGGGCCGTGGTGATCGGCGCGCAACAGGAAGCGCGCGAACTGAAGTCACCGCAGATCGGGCCCGAACATCTCGTCCTCGCCCTACTGTCCGTGAGAACCCAACCGGTTCACGGCATTCTCTCCGCCGCCGGCATCGACGAGGAGACCTCGCGAGCAACCGTCGCGACACACGGGACCGCCCTGAATGACGCCGACGCGGAAGCGCTCGAATCGATCGGCATCGACCTCGAGGCTGTGCGCCGGAGCCTCGAGCAGAACTTCGGTAAGGGTGTGCTCGATCCCGAGGGGCCCGCCGAGAAGCGCGGCTGGTTCGGCCGGAAGTCGGGGCACGTCGGGTTCACCCGCGACGCGAAGAAGGCGATCGAACTCTCACTGCGGGAGGCGCTGGCGCGCAAGGACGATCACATCGGCGCCGAGCACGTGCTCCTCGGGGTGCTGCGGGTGGCCGACGGCACGACGAGGCAGATCCTCGAAGTCCGGGTCGGGGTGGACGAACTCCGGCGCCGCGTGCACGCCGCGCTCGACGATCGCGCCGCCTGACCGTCTGCATCCCGGATCGGCCGGTTCCCGTTTGTCCGATCGATGTGCCAGCATGCACGCATGACCTTCTTGGTACGCCTCGTCATCAACGCGTTCGCGATCTGGCTTGCGGCAGCCTGGGTGTCGGGCATCGACATCTCCAGTTCGGGCAACGGCACCGGGTGGGACATCGTGGTGCTGCTCGGCATCGCGCTCGTGTTCACCGTCGTCAACATCTTCGTCAAGCCGCTGGTGAAGTTGCTGTCGCTGCCGTTGCTGATCCTGACGCTGGGGCTGTTCACCCTGGTGATCAACGCCCTGATGCTGATGCTCACCGCGTGGCTGAGCTCCCTGACCGAGTACGGCCTCACCGTCGACGGTTTCTGGACCGCCCTGTGGGGTGGCCTGATCATCTCGATCGTCAACTTCCTGCTCAGCATCGTCGTCCCCGACGGCGACTGAGCCGGTCAGGCGGCGGCCAGGGCCACGGCGGTGGCGGCGCCCCAGATCAGCATCGCCAGCCCCGAATCCCGAAGCGCGGGAATCAGTGCGAGGCCCAGGCCGCCGGAGCGGACCGGTGCGTTCGCCCGGACCGCGAGGGGCAGTGCGAGCAGCCCGACGAGCGCCCAGGGTGTGCGCAGCACCAGGACGAGAGTCACGACGAACGGAACCGTCAGCGTGGCGAGATGCAGGATGCGGGTACGGGAGTCGCCGAGCCGGACGGCGAGCGTGCGCTTGCCGGATTCGGTGTCGGTGGGGATGTCCCGCAGATTATTGGCGACGAGTACCGCGCTCGAGAACGAACCCACGGCGATCGCGGACACGAGTCCGGCCCAGTCCACCGTTTCGGCCTGCACGTACTGGGTGCCGAGCACGGCGACGAGACCGAAGAACACGAAGACGGCGACCTCACCGAAGCCGCTGTAGCCGTACGGCTTCGTGCCGCCCGTGTAGAACCACGCGCCTACGATGCACAGGGCGCCGATCAGTACCAGCCACCAGGCGGTGGTGATCGCGAGCGCCAGACCGGCCACGGCGGCGACGGCGAAGCAGGCGATCGCCGCGGCCTTCACCGCCGACGGCTTCACGAGCTTGGACCCGACGAGCCGCAGCGGTCCGACCCGCTCGTCGTCGGTCCCGCGAATTCCGTCCGAGTAGTCGTTGGCGAAATTGACTCCCACGATCAGCGCGAGAGAGACCACCAGTGCCAGTAGCGCCTTCCACCACACCGCGCCGCCGAGCGACGCCGCGGCGCCGGTGCCCACGAGCACCGGGGCGATCGCATTCGGGAGGGTGCGCGGTCGAGCGCCTTCGATCCATTGAGCAGCCGTTGCCATGCACCGATCTTTGCACCGAGCGTGAAGGCGCCTGCACCCACGCCGAACTTCGGGGAGTTCGCATCCGCCCGGTGCAATACCATCGAACGCGGTGGACCAGCACATGAGCGTCGACGAGAGGGTGGCACCGGCAAGTACACCGATCCAGGTCGCCTTGCTGGGTGAGGTCTCGACGTGCCGATCGGGTGTGCTCGCACCGTTGCCCGGCACCCGTGCGCGCAGCCTGCTGGTCGCCCTGGCTCGCGACCCCGGCCGGAGCCGGTCTGCGCAGGCCCTCATCGACGAGGTATGGGGCGAGGATCCGCCGCGGTCCCCGATGAACGCTCTGCACACGCAGGTCTCCCGGCTACGCGCGGCGCTGCCGGACGGGGTGCTGGAGATCGGCCCGGCCGGATACCGGCTGAGAGTTCCGCGCGACGCCGTCGATCTGACCCGCGCGGAAGACGTGGCGCGCCGGTGGCAGGGCCGGGATCAGGATCGCCGTGTGGGACCGGACGAGATCCGGGCCGCGCTCGCACTGTGGCGGGGGGAGCCGGGCGCCGACCTTCCCACGGGGGTGGCGGCAACGGAACTTGCCGGCGACGCCGCGGTGATCCGGGGCCTGCTCGAGGCCGCGGAACTCGCCGCGCTGGTGGAGGCCGGAGACTGGGCGGCCGCTCTCCCCAAGGCACGCGTCCAGGTGGCCGCCGCACCCCTGGACGAGCGGGCGCACGCCGACCTCATGCGCGCGCTCGCCGGGCTCGGGCGCGACAACGAGGCGCTCGACGTGTTCGGGACGTTCCGCGCGCGGCTGGTGGACCGGCTGGGAACCGACCCGTCGCCGGCGCTCGTCGCCCTGCATACCGACATCCTGCGCGGCGGCAGCCCGGCCGAGTCGGCGGTCCAGCGGCTCGCGGCGCCGGACCGGACGGCGATCGGGCTTCGCGCAGCGCCCAACACGCTGCTCGGACGCGACACCGACATCGCGGAGATCGAACGACTGCTCACGTCGTCGCGTGTCGTGACCATTCTCGGGCCGGGCGGTGCGGGAAAGACGCGTCTCGCGCACGAGCTGGGTGTGCGCGCTGCCGCCGGGACGTCCGTGGCGCTGGTGGAACTCGCGTCGCTGCGGAGCAGCGAGGACGTCGTGGCGGCGATCAGCGGCACCCTCGGTCTCAGCGAGGTCGACCTCGCACCGGGACGGCTCATCGTGAGCCGTGTGCACTCCGCGCGGGAACGACTCCGGGAAGCGCTGTCGGCCGGACCGATGCTCCTGATCCTCGACAACTGCGAGCACGTGATCGGCGCCTGCTCCGAGATCGTCGCCGACCTGGTGGCGGCCGGAGACCAGTTGACCGTCCTCACGACCAGCCGGTCGCCGCTCATGCTCGCGTCCGAGGCCGTGTACCCGCTGCCGCCGTTGGCGAGCGACGCCGAAGACGCTCCCGCCGTGCAACTCTTCACGGCCCGGGCCCGCGCGGTGCGGCCCACGGCCCGTCTCGATCCGGAGACCGTCCGCGGCATCTGCCGCACACTCGACGGGCTTCCCCTCGCGATCGAACTGGCGGCCGCGCGGGTGCGCAGCATGAGCGTCGAGGACATCGGCCGGCGCCTCGAGCACCGATTCGCGCTGCTGCGGTCCCACGACCCGACGTCGCCG
Organism: Rhodococcus sp. NPDC056960; assembly: GCF_042674125.1. Classification (NCBI taxonomy): domain Bacteria; kingdom Bacillati; phylum Actinomycetota; class Actinomycetes; order Mycobacteriales; family Nocardiaceae; genus Rhodococcus; species Rhodococcus sp. NPDC056960. The sequence continues at coordinate 43,470 of NZ_JBHURF010000044.1, forward strand.
GAACGGCATCGCACCCTGCACGCCGTCATCGACTGGAGCTGGCAGCTCCTGGGCGAGCAGCAGCAGGTCGCGTTGCGCAGACTGTGCCGGTTCCCGGCCGGATTCACCCTCGACGCGGCCCGGACGATCGCGGAATGGGACGGCGTCGACGACGTCGTGGATGCTGTCGAGGGCCTCGTCAACCAATCCCTCCTGTCGGTGTCGGAGACGTCGGACACGCTGCGCTACTACATGCTCGAGACGGTGCGCGAATACGGCGAGGAGCAACTTGCCGCCGCCGCCGAGGAGTCGGAAGTGTTCCGGCGCCAGGGAATGTGGGCGCGCGGATTCGCGTCGGAGGCGCTCGGGCGGTGCCGTGCCGACCAGGTCGCGCTCGCGGACGACATCGACGCCGATCACGACAACCTCCTCGCGGTGCTGCGGTGGGCGGTAGAACGGGACGATGCCGAGACGGTCGCGACCGTGTTCCCGCTGCTCGGCGGGCTGTGGTCCATCCGGGGCGCGCACTCGGAAGTGATGAACTGGACGCCACGGATCCTCGCGGCGACCGCCGATTCGGATCTGCGCGACGTCGACTCGGAGTTGGTCGCGTACACGTTCCTGCTCGCGGGGATGCACCTGGTCTTCGGTGGTGAGACCCGTTCCCTCGCCCGCACCCGGACGCGAATGCGGCACGTCGTCCGGGAGCGTCCCGACCTTCCGTCGGTCACGGCGTTCGCGGTGCGGCTCATCCTGTCCCTGGGTGCGGGGCGGCTACTCGCCAGGGCGGTCGCCGACGGAGTGCGCTCGCACGATCGGGAAACCCGCGCCGCGGCGCTGTCGGTACGAGCCAGTCTGCGGGAGAATCTCGGCGACTTCCGCGGTGCCATGCGCGACGCCAGGGCCGTCTCCGACCTGTGCGTCGCGATCGGCGACGTGTGGGGCACGGCGATGGCAGCGCAATTCCTCGGTTCGCTGCACAGCCAGTCGGGGCAGTACCGGGCCGCGGTGGGGCGCTATCAGGTCGCGGTCGAGGGGATGCGGAGGCTGGGTGCGCAGGAGGAGGCGAATCAGCTGTGGGGTTTCCAGGCCTCGGCACTGATCGCGGACGGTGACGTGGCGACGGGCCGGAAGGTGCTGGCCGAGACGGTGCTCGAGCATCGCGGTGCGGTCGCGGCCACGGACGACCACCAGCAGGACGAATGGCGGGTAGCCGCCATCAGCAGTCTCGCGGAGGCCGATCTGGCGGACGGCGACGTCGAGTGCGGGCTCGCCCGCTACCGCGAGGCGCTGGACATGATGTATCCCCGCATCGTGTCCGAGCCCTACGCCGATCCGTTCGGACTCATGCTGGCGGCCTCGGTGGTGTGCGCCCACGTACTGCACGGCCGGTCCGAGATGATGGTGGAGTTCGTTCCGGAGCTCGCGGGGTGGGCGTCGACCCGGCTCGGCATGGGCAGGTATCCGGATCTGCCGGTCACCGGCGCCGTCGCGGCCGGCATCGGATGCTTCGAGATCGCGCACGGGAATTCCGAACGCGGACTCGCCCTGCTGGCGCTGTCCGTGCCCGCCCGCGCCCGGCAGGACAGCGCCTCGCTGCAGCACCACCGGCACGTGGCCTTCGCGCTCGACCGCGTCGACGCGCACCGCTGGGAATCGGCGCGAGCGCGAGTCGGCGCCTGGTCACGTCGCATGGTGCGCGCGGAGATTCTCGACATGCTCACCACCGTCAGGTGAGTCGACGATTCAAGCGGGGACCCGGCCGCCGATGAGAAACGGCGAAGCGAGCCGGTGGACCCCGCGTCCACCGGCTCGCGTCGTTCTCCGGGTGTCAGGCCTTGCGCATGTACGTCCGGACCGTCAGCGGTGCCATGACCGAGACGATCACGGCGGCGCCGAGCAGCGACCACACGACGTGGACACCGAAATGGCCGTCGTTGACGAGTTCACGCACCGCTGTCACGACGTGCGATACGGGGTTGACGTTGACGAACGCCTGCATCCAGCCGGGCATCGTGTTCGCGGGCACGAATGCGTTGGACATGAACGTCAGCGGAAACAGGATGAGCATCGAAATGCCTTGCACCGACGATGCTTTGCTCATCAGGACGCCCATCAGCGCGAAGATCCAGCTGATCGAGAAGGCGCAGACGACGACCAGTGCGCCGGCCGACAGCACACCCACGACACCGCCGCCGGGACGGTAGCCCATCGCGATGCCGACGGTGAACGTGATGGTCGTGGCGATGCCGTACCGCACGACGTCGGCGAGGAGTGCGCCGGACAGTGGCGCGATGCGGGCGATCGGCAGCGACTTGAAACGGTCGAAGACGCCCTTGTCCATGTCTTCGCGCAACTGGGTCCCCGTCACGATCGACGTGGTGATCACCGTCTGGACCAGGATGCCCGGGATGATGATCGGCAGGTACGACGCCACGTCGCCGGAGATGGCGCCACCGAAGATGTACGTGAACATCAACGTGAAGATGATCGGCTGGACGACGACGTCGAACAGTTGCTCGGGGTTGTGCTTGATCTTGAGCAGGCCGCGGTACGCCATGGTCAGCGTGTTGGCGACGGACTGTTCGAGGCTGACCCGGTTGCGGGCCTCCGGAATCGGCTGCGGGCCCGCGGAAGTGCGGGATTCGAGGGTGCTGGTCATGCGACGCTCCGTTCGGTGTCGGACTCGGCGGCATCGGTTTCTGCGCCGTGCCCGGTGATGGTGAGGAAGACCTCGTCGAGACTCGGTTTCTGGACGGTGATCTCGTCGACGGCGATCCCGTGGTCGCGCAGCCGGATCAGCAGTTCCACGGTCAGCGACGGGTCGGTCATCGGCGCGGTCAGGCGGCCGATCTCCGGCGTTATCGCCACCTCCACACCGAGGGTGTGGGCGATCACCGACCGCGCGTCGTCGGTCTGCCCGCGATCGGCCAGGGTCAACTGCAGCGAGGAGACGCCCACGGACGCCTTCAGTTCGTCGGCCGTGCCGTCCGCGATCACCTTTCCGCGGTCGATGACGGCGATCCGATCGGCCAGCTGATCCGCCTCGTCGAGGTACTGCGTGGTGAGCAGCACCGTCGACCCCTCGGCGACGAGCCGGCGAATGGTGTCCCACATCTGGGCGCGCGTCCGAGGGTCCAGACCCGTCGTGGGCTCGTCGAGGAACAACAGCGGTGGGTGGGAGATGAGGCTGGCGGCCAGGTCGAGTCGCCGCCTCATGCCGCCGGAGAAGTTCTTCAGCGGCTTCGTCGCCGCCTCCGTCAGGTCGAACTCCTCGAGCAGTTCCGTGCACTTGCGGCGAGCATCGCCGCGGCTCAGGCCTAGCAGCCGGGCGAAGATCACCAGATTCTCGACCGCCGACAAATCCTCGTCGACCGACGCGTACTGGCCCGTCACGCCGACCAGTGAGCGCACCGCGTTCGGTTCGCGCACCACGTCGTGGCCGAAGATGCGGGCCTCGCCGCCGTCCGGCCGCAACAGCGTCGCCAGCATCCGCACCGTGGTGGTCTTGCCCGCGCCGTTCGGGCCGAGCACTCCGTACACCGACCCGGTCGGAACGGACAGGCTCACGCCGTCGACGGCACGCTGACGGCCGAAGAGCTTCACGAGCCCGTCGGCCTCGATCGCTGGGGGAGTTGCAGTGAGGTTCATGCCGTAGACAATGCAGTCCGCCACTTGCAGCGCCCTTGCACGCCTCTTGCACCGACTGACCGGCCCCCTCGACCTGCAGATTCACAGACATTGGCCTGACGCGCGGACATTGCGGAAGTTGTCAACCTGTCTGAGACAGGTCGTGGTTGATATTGATTCCTGTCAATTGGGGTAGTTCCGGCGCTCGGGGGCGGCGACGGAACCGTTCGGGATATTCGGTCCAGATCCGGTCGAGCCGGTCCTGACGGTGCAAAACGGGTCTCGGTGGCGGTGCCGAAGAACACCGCCGCCGGTGTGTGCCGACTCAGACCGCTGTGCCGGTGCTCGGTGGCATACCGGTGCAGGAACTGCTCGGTCCACTGCCGGGCATGGTCGATGCTGTCGAACCGGTCCGGGCAGCTCAGGTCATACTTGAGTGTTTTGAACAGCGATTCGGAGAACGGGTTGTCGTCACTGACCCGCGGCCGCGAATACGACGCGGACACCCCCGCCGACTCGAGGGCATCGAGGAGCCCGGTCGAGCGCATCGATGCCCCGTTATCGGCATGCAACACCAGCGGCGCTCCGAACTTCTCGAACGCGACAGCGAACATCAGCACCGCCAGCTGTGTCGTTTCGGCGTACTCGATCCGCCACGCCACCGGGTAACGGGAGAAGACGTCGATCGCCAGATACAGCAAGTACCGGTCCTGCTTACGCGGCCCCTGAAGCATCGTGATGTCCCAAGACCACAACTGACCCGCTTGCGCGGCCGCCACGACCGGCTTCGGTCTCGCAGTGCTTCCGCCGCGGCGGGTGCGCCGGCGATCCCCGGTCAGATTCTGCGACCGGGCGACCCGGTAGAACGTCCGCTCCGAGCAGGCCACCAAGCCCGCATCAAACGAACGCCAATATGTTTGCACCACAGACCGATCCGCGTTCTCCTCGGCGAGCAGCAGGTCGATGATCACCCGCCGCTCGGTCGCCGACAACGCCGCCGGTTGCCGGCGATCGATGTGCGGGATCGGCTCCTCGACCGGTCGGTAGTGCTGGTAATTGTGGGCCAGCCGGTAGTAACTCGACCGGGCCAGACCAAGCAG
>NZ_JBHURF010000045.1:0-47361 GCF_042674125.1 Rhodococcus sp. NPDC056960
TCGCCGGCGTGCAGGTACCGGGTCCGGTACGGGCCGGCCTGCAAGAATCCCTGACTGAACTCGACCTGGTTCAGGTCGTCCCAAACGCTGGTGTACGGTTGCGTGCTCAAAAGATGCTCCAATTCTGACTGAAAAGTGTTGCCGCTCTATATAGGTCGCTCGAGAAAGGTAGGTTCGTAGTTAATCGCCGACCCGCACCTCGGCTGCTCCGCTGTGCGGTGCGGACGTCGTTGTGGTCAAGGTTGTGGGACGCGCGGTGGTGGCCTGGTCCTGCAGGAGTTGGCGGGCGGCGCCTTTGCGGCCCCAGCCGCCGGGTAGCAAGATCACCGAGACGATGGAGATTGCCGAGACGATCAGCAGGTAGGTGACGGTCGCATCGCTGGAACCGGTGGAGGTGTACAGCGCGGCTGCGATGGTCGGGGCGAATGCGGACCCGCAGAGCTGGGAGAGGGTGTAGCCCGTGGAGACGCCGCTGTAGCGCACGTCGGCGTCGAAGATCATGGTGAACAGGGATCCGGTCACTCCGGCCGCGGGTGCCATAGCGATGCCGAAGATCATCACCTGCGCGAGCATGAACAGCCAGGGATTCCCGGTGTTGATCAAGGCGAACGCCGGTGTGATCGTCGCACCCATCAGTACGGCGCCGAGTAGGTACATCGTCTTGCGGCCGAAGGTGTCCGACAGCGACCCGAACACCGGGTACAGCACCACGGCGACGAGGCCGGCGACGAATACCCCGGCCAGGGCGGCGGTGCGGCTGATCCCCGCGACAGTGGTGCCATAGGAGACCAGATAGGCCATGCAGATGTAGGCGAACACGCCCTGAGAAAGGTAGGTTCCGGCGACGAGAAGGATTTCCTTCCAATGCTTGCGGAACGCTTCGGCGATCGGCATCCGCACCACCTCCGCACGTTCCTTGACCGCCGCGAAGTCAGGGCTCTCGGTGAGGGAGAGTCGGATGAACAGCCCGATGATGATCAACACCGCGCTGAACAGGAACGGCAAACGCCAACCCCAGGAGAGGAACTGCTCGTCCGACAGCTGGGAGACGGCGAAGAACGCCAGCGTCGCGATACTGGTGCCGGCGGGGGCGCCCATCTGGGAGAAGGAACCGAAGAACCCCTTTTTGGCCTGTGGGGCGTGCTCGACCGCCATCAACGTGGCGCCGCCCCACTCGCCGCCGACGGCGAAGCCCTGGACCAGTCGTAGCAGGGTGAGCAGGATCGGGGCCGCGACACCGATCTGCGCGTAGGTCGGCAACAACCCCATCAGCATCGTCGCCACACCCATGCCGACGAGAGAAATCACCAGCATCTGTTTGCGGCCGACCCGGTCACCGAAATGCCCGAACACGATGCCGCCGAGGGGGCGGGCGAGGAACCCGACACCGAAGGTGGCGAACGAGAGCAGGATCCCGATCGACGAGGAGACGTCGGGGAAGAACAACTTCGGGAACACCAGCGCTGCGGCGGTGCCGTAGATGAAGAAGTCGTAGTACTCGACCGTGGTGCCGATGAAACTGGCCATCGCCACCCGCAGTGGCGTCGTCGTGGCGCTCTTGGTCGGTGTGGGGGTAGTGCTCACAGCGAGACCTCTCCGATCCGCGAACCGAACCCGGTCGGTACCGCGTGGGCAAACAGGGGAGAAGCGGTCGTCATCGCCGCTCCTTTCTCGGGACGTCGCGAAGAGAACCTCGCAACTGGAATGCTAGTCGTCTAGACGTGAAGCTACGGCAACGATTGTTGTGATGCAAGTCTCTTGCTGGGAAGGGCGTCGTCGGCGCCACCGCCCGCGTCGACCGTGCTGACAGCCATCGGACCAGGTCAGCGGCAAGAATTGGGCCTCTAAACTAAACGCGCAGGGGTAGGAGTGCCCGCCGCGGCTGAGGGGCAGACGTGGGGCACTCAGGGATAGAACGGCTGCCGCGCGGGGTCGTGTCCTCGAACCGTGGCGAGCAACTCCCGCCAGAACTCGTCGAGCACGGCGGATCGACGGCGTGCGAGTCGGATCGCCGCGATGGACCAGCGCAGCTCCGCGTCGAGCACCGGTAGCACCCGAAGGTCAGCGCGGTCTGCGACCAGGAAATCTGGAACGATCGCGATCCCCAGGCCGGCGGCGACGTACTCGGGCACGTCGGCGGGATCGGCGACCTCGGCGACGACCTGGCGTGCGAGCCCGGCCCGGCCGAACGCCGCATCCGTAATCGACCGATTCGCCTGCCCGAGCGGAGATTCGATCCATCTACGGTCGGCGATCTCGGCCAATCGCAGGGCTTGATGAGGGCGGAGTGCGTCGCCGACGCCGACGGCGCACACCAAGGCGCCGGTGCACAGGGGCGTGACGAGCAGATCTCGGGACTGTTCGTCGGTCAGATCTCCGGACGCGATGATCGCGTCCAGCTCGGACCTGCGCAGCCGCTCGACGAGGCCGGCGCTGCCGATCGCGTCGGAGAGCACTCGAATGCCCACGCCGGGATGAGCGGCGTTCAAACGGGCGAGCGCCCGGGGGAGCGGGATCGGTCGGATCGAATTGATTACACCGACCGTCAGTTGCCCGGACAGGGTCCGGTCGGCGTCTTGGACGACCCGCCGGGCCAAGGCGGCGCGGGTAGTCAGCGCGCGCGCCTCGGGGACCAACGCCCGGCCCGCCGTGGTCAGCGATGCGGTGCGGGATGTCCGATCGAAAAGCTGCACGCCGAGATCCCGTTCGAGTGCGGTGATTCCGGCGCTGATCGTGGACTGCACGAAACCCAGCCGGGCTGCGGCACCGGCAAAGGTCCCCGCGTCGACGACACCCAGGAACATCTCGACTCGGCGAAGATCCATACTCTAATCATCGGCTATTCCGAACGAATTTATCGAATTTCATCGTTGGACACGAACCGTCCTTACGATCGACGATGCTGGGGTGGAACAGGTGAGAACCAGCCGAGCGAGGTCAATCACGATGCAGCTCAGCGAACGACAACGCGCGATGCTGGACGGCGACGAGGGTGAGGTCATGGCGAAGGTGCTGCGCACCGTGGTGCAGTACGGCGAAATATTCGGTGCAGGCCGCCTGGCTGGCCTCGACGGTCCCGTGCACGTGGTGACTTCGATGGGCATGACCGGGTTCGAGGCCGTCTTCGATCTCCTCGATCAGCTGATCGAGGCCGGACTGACTACGCAGGAACCGTTCACGGTCGACCCGCGTCCGTACGATCTCGACGGGGTGGACTACACGGCCACCGAGAAGCAGTCCCTGCTCAAGCTCTACAAGCACCAGGACCGGTACGAGGATCAGCTGCGCGCGCTCGGCATGAAGGACGACCGGTCCTACTCGTGTACCGCCTATCTGGCCGAGGTGGGGAACACGCCCTCCGCCGGTGACGTGCTGGCCTGGGCCGAATCGTCCGCGGTGGTGTACGCGAACTCGGTGCTGGGGGCGCGTTCGAATCGGAACTCGGCACTGATCGAGGTGATGTGCGGAATCGCCGGATTCACACCCGAATTCGGGCTCCTACTGGACGAGGGGAGAAAGGCCACCTATCTGGTGGAGGTCAGAACCTCCGCGCTGCCGCCCGCCACGGTTCTCGGGTCCGCGGTCGGCCGCGCCGTCGTCGGCGACGTACCCTTCGTCGCCGGGATCGACCCCCATCTCGGCGACCTGAACGAGCCGGCGACGCAGGACTATCTCAAGGACTTCGGCGCCGCAACGGCGTCCAACGGCGCGGTCGGCCTCTTCCACGTCGAAAACCTGACCCCGGAGGCAAGAGGTCACGGCCGCGACCTGCTGACCGACGACTACCGCCGAGTCGTGATCGACGACCAAGCCCTCGCCGATCTCGTCGCCGACTACCCCGTGCTCTGGGAACAAGAAGATGCCGAACCCGAAACCGCCCTGATCGGGTGCCCCCATCTGTCCTTAAACCAGCTGTGCACAGTCACTGACACAATCCTCACCGCGCTCGAGGCTGTCGGCCGCACCACGGTGGCGATACGGACGGTGCTCAGCGCCGCCCCTGCAGTGGTCGCCACCTTCAGAACCGAGCACAGCCAGTCGTTCGAGCGCGCGATCACTGCGGGAGTGAACATCGCGTCCATGTGCCCAGCGCTGCACATGAACACTCCTGCGACCGCCTCGCGGCCGGTGATCACCAACTCCAACAAGCTCCGCACCTACACCACCAGCCGGTTCCTGGCCGATCACGATGTCCTCGACCGCATCGCCGCACCGCCCGTCCGCAGACAGGAGAAGACCCGATGAATACGTTCACCGGCCGGGTGATCACCGCCGGGACCATCAGCGGCGACAGCGTCGTCACCCGGCAGGGCTTCAACACCCTCGCCAGCTACTTCCAGGGCATCACCACCGCCAGCCCCGTCTGCCACGACCAGAACAACCCGGACCTGTACCGAAAGGTGATCGGCGGAAAGATCCTCTGCCTACCCCAAACCATCGGCTCCACCACCGGCGGCATGGTCCTCCAGTGTGCCGCCCGCGTCGGAATCGCACCCGCTGCCATGCTGTACTCCGAGCATATCGACACGATCTCCGCTGCCGGCATCGTCCTGGCCGACATCTGGGACGACAACCGCATCATCGCAATCGACCAACTCGGCCCGCGGTTCCTGGATGTGGTCCGCGACGGTCAGCGCATCGACATCGGCCTCGACGGGACCGTCACCGTGCACTGAGGATGGGCTCAGGACACTGCCGAGGTGGATTCGTTGCGGATGACCGCGATCGTTCCGACGATGTGGCGTTCCATCGCCATCCGCGCACCGGCCGCATCGCGGTTGCGCAACGCCTCGGTGATCTCGCGGTGATCGTGCTGGCGGTCGGGCAGCGCACTGGAAAGGGGGTTGGTGATGCCGGTGGTGTTGATCAGGAAGTCCGAGAGGTCCCACATCCTCTGGCTGGTCTCCGCCATGATCCGGGAGTGCGCCATTGTGTGGATCGCCGCGTGGAATTCTCGGTTGTGCACCCGGTACCCGTGGGCGCGCACCACCGGATCGGAAGATTCCGCGAGCGCGTCCACCCGAGAGGAGATCAAATCCAGCTCCAGTAGCTGCGCATCGGTCCGCCGCGCGGCGGCCACTGCGGCGATGGTTCCCTCGAAGCCCCCGAACAAGGTGTAGAAGTCCTCCACCTCGCGCTCGCTGTACGCGACTACCTCACAGCCGACCTGAGGCACGATGTGCACCAGCTTGTCGCTCGAGAGGCGGCGAAGTGCGTCCATGATCGGCTGCTTACTCACCCCAAATTCCTGGCGAATCGCCTCGACCACGATCTTTTCCCCCGCGCCGTAGCGACCCTCGAGAAGCCGGGACTTGAGAATGTCGTACAGGGCGGATGACAACCGCGCACCTGAGATGCGGCTCTGTTCCAACAGGGCGGCGGCATCGCTCCCCGTGCCATAAGCGGTGCTCATCGATTCATGCCCTCCGTCGGCAGCCCGGTCATTGTTCCTTCGATTCTGCGCGTCCATGCAGCAACTTGCATTCTAGTACTTGTGGCGTGAGTCACTGATGAGGTACGTTCGTCTGGAACGCTAGCATGCCAACTTGGTCGAGTATTGGAGTTTGCCCAGCTCATCGAGTCGAGTCGATCGACCTGATCAGTTGGACGCCCCGCCGATCCCCGGCACGCCGACATCGTTGGAGCAGGCGCCATCACTCGTCTGCTCGAGCCCGCGGCCGGGTTGAGGTGCCCTTCCGCGAGCACGGGCAGAGCAAGGAGAAGGACATGGAATTTTGTATCGGCACCTGCGCCAAGATCGATCAGGTCGCAATGGTGAAGCAGGCCGAGGACCTCGGGTTCTCGCACTTCGGTGTCGGCGAGGGCCCCTTGCTGTTCTCCGACCCCTACCAATTCCTCGCGCTTGCAGCTACGCAGACCAGCACGATCGCCCTCGGCACCATGGTCACCAACCCGCTGACCCGGATCGCCCCGGTCACCGCGAACTCCATGGCCACCCTCAACGCCCTGGCTCCGGGCCGCACCTTCCTCGGCATCGGGACCGCCAACAATGCGCTGCGCTCAATGGGTAACCGCACCGCGAAGATCTCCGAACTCACGCACGCCATCGAAGTCTCCCGAGAACTGATGGCCGGTCGCCGCGTCACCCACAACTGGCTCGGGCAGTCCCGGGAGGTGGAGTTCCTCGATAAGGAGAGCGGCTTCTACAACGTCACCGACCCCATCCCGATCTGGGTGGCGGCCGGCGGCCCCCGGGGACTGGCCGAAGCGGCCAAGTACGCCGACGCCGTCGTGTACTGCCTGGGTCCGAACACCGACATGATCGGGCTGATCCGCCGCGAACTCGACAAAGCGGTCGCCGACGCCGGCCGAGCGCCCGGTTCGGTCAAACTCGTCTCCTTGTCCTGGTTCTACCAACTCGGCAACGGTGAAACCTGGGAAGACGGTGTCACCAATGGCTTCGGCTCCGGCCCGATCAGCTCGTGCATCACCAACGCCGGCTTGATGGACCAGCACCGCGACGATCTCGGCGACGCGATCGTCGACGCCTCCCACACCGCAGCCCAGCAGTACCTGGGTGACCCGCAAGCCCCAGACCAGCCGCACTACCTCGATGTCTGGGCGAAATACCTGCGCGGACTCGACCCGCGGCACCGGCCGATCATCACCAAGGAACTTGTCGACTACTGGTGCCTCTACGGATCCCCAGGCCAACTGCGGGACAAGGCGGCCCTGATGCGCGAAGCCGGTGTCGACATCCTCCAGGTGTTCTTATCCAACCCCTTCACCGCCGCCCGTGACATCGACAACATCGGGCACTCGATCCTCGCTCACACGTAAACCCGCACCTCGAAACAGGAGCTATTGATGGAACTCGACCCCCGGACCACCGCCGTCGTGGCCGTTCACTGCCAGGGCGACATCGTCGGCCCCACCGGCGCCTTCGCAGACTTCTTCCACCAGCAGGTGAGCGAACGCCGCATCATCGACCAGATCACCGCGCTGATCGCAGGGACCCGCGAAGCCGGCGCCACCGTGGTCTACACCCGGGTGGCCTGGAAACCGGACTTCTCAGACCTCGAGGTCAATTCGCCGCTACTGGGAATCGTCGCGCAGTCCGGGTGTCTCAAAGAAGGCAGCGAACTCGCCGAGATCGTCGAACCCCTCGCCCCGCACGATGGTGACATCGTGCTCACACATCAGCGAGTCGGCGGCTTCGCCGGCACCGACCTCGACGCCACCCTCCGTGAGAAAGGCATCACCACTCTGCTGTTCGCCGGAGTGGCCACCAATGCCTCCGTCGAGGGAACCGCCCGAGTGGCAAGCGATCTCGGCTACCGCACGGTGATCGTCGAAGACGCGTGCTCGGCAGCGACCCCCGAGGCGCACGAGGCGAGCATCAACTCCCTCGGCCTGCTCGCCGAAATCACCACCGTCGACGAGGTTCGCACCGCCCTGACCGAAGCGGTCACCGGCACCCCCGCCTGACCACACCACCCCGCCTTGGTGCGGCCGCTTCCACACTGCCGCACCAGGCGTTGCCGAACCCGCAATTTCCCCCCCGGAACAACCGTCATCACCTTCAGGAGTTTTCGTACATGAAGACCATGCGCGTCGCCCGCCTCCACGAGATCAATCAGCCGATGCAGATCGAGGAACTCCCAATCCCCGAGCCGCGCCCCAACGATGTGCTGGTGCAGGTCAAGGCCTGCAACGTCGTGCCGAATCTCTCGAATGTGCTGGCCACGTATAGCGAGTGGTTCCCCTACCTCCCGCTCCCGAAGCTTCCCGCGGTCTTCGGACTCGACTCCGCAGGCGTCGTTGCCGCCGTTGGCAGCCATGTCACCGACGTCGCCGTCGGCGATCGCGTCTACGTCAACCCGGGAATTTCCTGCGGCGGCTGCCGCGCCTGCCGGCGAGGTGAAGACCAGAACTGCGACAAGTACACCTTCATGGGCTACTTCTCCTTCGGTGCCGACGGTCAGCAGATCTTCGATGCCTACCCGTACGGCGGACTTAGCGAATACCTGACTGCGCCGCAACGCAATCTGGTGAAGCTGCCCGACTCCGTCAGCTTCGAGGAAGGCGCCCGCTTCGGCTACCTCGGTACCGGCTACTCCGCGCTGCGCAAGGCCGGGGTCGGCCCCGGCTCGACAGTCCTGATCGACGGCATCTCCGGAACCCTCGGCCTGGGCACCTGCCTGAGCGCCCTCGCGCTGGGCGCCACTCGCATCTTCGGAACCGGCCGCAACGCCGACCTGCTCGAAGATGTACGCGCCATCGCTCCCAGCCGCATTCAGGTCCTGCCCGCCGGTGAAGGGGAATTGCGCAGCTGGGTGCGCGAACACAACAACGGCGAGGGCGTCGACGTCGTGATCGACTCACTCGGTCCCGGCGCTCCGGCAGAATCGTTCCTTGACGCCATCACCACGCTCCGCCGCGGTGGCGTCGCGGTCGACATCGGCGGCATGATGGAACGCCCCGCGCTGGACATGTTCTCCATGATGTGTTCGCAGGTCAGCGTCCTCGGCAGTCTCTGGTTCTCCACCGCCGAAGCCCAGGACATGGCAGATCTCGCCGGATCCGGTGCCCTCGATCTGTCGGTGTTCGAGCACCACAGCTTCCCGCTCGAGAAGATCAACGAAGCCCTCGCCGATCTGCCCGCCCGGCACGGCGGCTTCACCAACTTCATCAGCGTCCCCTGATATCCCGGTCGGTACCCCGCACCCTGAGCGAGCGGGGTACCGACCCTCTCGGTTGGAGTGCAACGTATGCAGGCCTTTCGAACCGTACATCACCAGGAATTTCCTGTACCGTCGGCGAACTGGCGGGTCAATGCACTGTGCCGGATCATCAGTCCCGCGTTGTTCTTCCACCCCGCCAACGAACGCGGGCAACAACGGCGTAAGCGAATCTCGGAGGCGAAGAAGATCTGCTCCCTGTGCCCGGTCATCCACGCGTGCCGTGACTATGCGCTCACCACCGGAGAACCCTTCGGCATCTGGGGCGGGATGTCCGAAGAAGACCGCGACCACATCCTCGTCCGAGGCCGTGTCGGCAAAACCGGCAGACGCGGCCCCCGAGGCGTATAGCGAAGCCCCTGACAAACCGGAGTACACGTGCCGATACTCATCCTTCACGCCGTGATCGCTGGCCTCAGCGTCTTGAGTGGTTGGTTATCGTCGCCGCTGAAGAAGCCCGCAGCAGCCCTTGCTCAGACTCAAACCGTCCTCCGGTGGGTCGCACTCACCCGCCGTAATGACTACCGAACTCCGGAGGGACTGTGCACCGAGTGCGGCGGACGGTAACTGTGCTTGACGGTCTGCGCGAGGACGACTGGCGTGCCCCGCGCATCCCTCGCTACGGCAATGACACACCACTCCACCGTACGAGATCAGAGGTGAAATCCCATGAACTCTCGTGAGTATCGCCAATGGCGCCAGAGGCGCCGCGCCGGTCGGACCGAAGTCAACCGCACCCATCCAGACATGGAGGCGGAGCGCCTCATCGGATTCGCCAGCATGTGGGCACCCTATGGGGGTGCTTCCGAGGAGGAGATCCTCATGAACTTCGGGATGACGCGGCGCCGGTTCCTCGCGCGATTGTGGCAGGTCATACCCGAGTCGACCTACTCTCGCGCCGAGATACACAGCTTGGAGGATGCGTACCCGCGCCACCGGCACGGTTCCTCACCCACTACGTAATCCCGGGATGATGCGACGAACTCGTCGCCGCCGTGCCCGGCGAACTGTTACGTGGACTGCCCAGATTACTGACGACCGACTGATCTCAAGATGTTGCGGAAGAAGTCAGTGACAGCACACTCCAGTAGGAAGAAAATGTGGAACAGCTATAGCGACGATGACGTCCTCGATTTTGCACTTCTCTGGGAACCACTTGGAGGTCCTGCTCCAGAGAACGTTGCGACTGCCTTCTCGATCGGTATGAGCGAGTACAAACGCCGGCTCCGAGATGTCGCGAGGTTTCAGTTGACCCGACTCGAGCAAGGCGCCGCCTCTCCCGAGCGCATCTATGGACTGCCGACCCTTGCAGCATTCGCACGAGACTCCCACGAGTACGCGTCATGGGACGTCACGTGAATCTTGTGAGGATTCAAAGGTGACAATCTCGACTGTCAAACTACCTACCTCACACTGCACCAGACAGGCCAAGGTATGCAACGTGATTCCGAACCTGTCTGATGTGCCCGCCACTCCAATGAATGGTTCCCTACCTGCCGCTTCCTGAGCTGCCCGCGATCTTCGGACTCGACTGCCGGCGGCGGCGTCGTCACCGCCGCCGGCAGTCCTCGCACTATCTGCCCCAATGTGGTTGCGATCGTATGACTCCATGACCACGTTGGCGCAGTTCACTCAGGCGGGGGTCAGCGCGGTCCGCAGAGCGTGCACGATCGCCTCGGTGACGGCGTCGGTGTCCGACGAGCCGCCGATGTCGCGGGTCAGCACTCCGCTCGCGGTGGCGGCTTCGATGGCGGTGTCGACGCGGCGTGCCTCGTCGTGCAGCCCGAAGTGGTCGAGCATCAGGGCGGCGCTGGCGATCGCGCCGATCGGGTTGCTGATGCCCTGCCCGGCGATGTCGGGGGCGGAACCGTGGACGGGTTCGAACATGCTCGGGAAGCGGCGCTCGGGGTTGAGGTTCGCGCTCGCTGCGACGCCGAGGCTGCCGGCCAGCGCGGAGCCGAGGTCGGAGAGGATGTCGGCGTTGAGGTTCGACGCCACCACCACGGACAGATCCTCCGGGTGCAGGATGAACTTGGCGCTCATCGCGTCGACGAGGACGCTTTCGGTGGCCACGTCCGGGTAGTCGAGGGCGACGCGGCTGAAGACTTCGTCCCACAGGACCATGCCGTACTGCTGGGCGTTGGACTTGGTGACGCTGGAGACCTTCTTCACCGTGCGGGTGCGGGCCAGGTCGAACGCGAAGCGCATGATCCGCTCGCAGCCCTTCTCGGTGAACAGTGCGGTCTGCAACGCGACCTCGTTGCCCGGGCCGCGGCCGCTGAGGTTGCGTCCGCCGAGGCCGGCGTATTCGCCTTCGCTGTTCTCGCGGACGACCACCCAGTCGAGTTCGGTGTCGTCGGCCTTGCGCAGCGGGGACTGCACACCGGGCAGAAACTTCACGGGGCGCACGTTGGCCCACTGGTCGAAGTTCTGGGTGATGTTCAGTCGCAGGCCCCACAGGCTGATGTGGTCGGGGACGTTCTCCCAGCCGACCGCGCCGAAGTAGATGGCGTCGAAGGCCTTCAGGGTGTCGAGGCCGTCGTCGGCCATCATCTTGCCGGTCCGGGCGTAGTACTCGCAGCCCCAGGGGAATTCTTCCCACTCGAAGGCGAAACGCCCGCCGGACTGGTCGGCGAGGACGTCGAGCACGCGCCGTCCGGCAGCGACGACCTCCTTGCCGACGCCGTCGGCCGGGATCGATGCAATCTTGAACGTTTGCGGTGCCATGTCGTTGCCTCCATCGTGTTGTGCACGTATCAAGGGTGGTCAGTGCGCGACCACTTGTCGGTGTTTGTTGTTCGTACCCAGGGCGGCTGAGCCAGGGTTGTTACTGGGCGACGGGGCGTTAGGGTCCCCGTGCGGGACGCAGCGCCGAGTCGTGCACGGACGTGGGTTCAAAATCGCGGAGGGCCCAGTCCGTGCACGACGTCGGTCACCAGGGTGCGGAGAGAAGCCATTCGTGGGGAGCGCGCTCCACGGCACGGTCCCATTCGTCTCTGTTGATGTCGAGGAAGGCTCCCTGACTGTAGAGAAGCGGCTCACCGGCGGCGGTTCCCACGGTGGTGACTCGTCCGAGCACGATCGCGTGATCGCCGCCGTCGAGGACCGAGTATCGATCGCATTGCAGGTGGGCGAGCGCCCCGTCCAAGAGCGGGATGCCTGCGCGCCCGCGGTGGACGGGGACGCCGGTGAACTTGTCGGCGGCGGGCCGCGCGAAGGACATCGCTAGATCAGCCTGGTCGGCGGCCAAGACGTTGATCACGAAGCCGCCGCCGATGGTGAGGGCGTGGTGCATGAACCGGCCGTTGTCGATGCACACCAGCACCAGGGGCGGATCGAGGGATACCGAGGAGAATGCGCTGACGGTGCAACCGATTGGTGCGCCGTCGTCACCGAGTGCTGTCACCACGGTCACCCCGGACGCGAATCGTCCTACGGCGTCCCGCAATTGTGCGCCGCTGACTGCTGTGTCGATTTCGGCGGTGCTCATAACAGGGCACCCTGCTGCTCTGCGACGGCGGACACGGGATCTCCGGCTAGCTCGAGGGCCCGCTCGACCAGCCGGAACGAATCGGACTTGTCGTAGACGGTGTAGTTGTTCGCCAACAGCCGAACGGGGTCGCCGGCGTAGTAGCGTTCGTATTGCAGAGCTCGCTGTCCGAAGCCGTCGCCGCACAGGTCCCAAGCAAGCTTGTAGAGACGGACCCGGTCCACGGCGGCGAGCCCGTCGGCGCCCTTGAAGTACTTGTCGATGTCGTCGGCGATGGGCGAGGCGAAGTCGGCCGCGGACGGCATCATCAGCAGACCGCCCGCCCCGAGGGTCTGCAGGATCTCCATCACCTTCGGGTAGGTGGCGGACAGGTGCATGCGCAGCGTCTGCAGTGCATCGAACTTCGGTCGTGCGGTCTCGCTGTCGGACAGCTCGAACTCCGTTTCAGCCGTGTTGATCAGCGCCCGGCAGATCTCGGTCGCTGCGATGGCTTCTCCCAGCTTCTGTTGGACGTGCAGGAAGGAATCGATCTTCACCGACTGGGCGAGTTTCATTGCGACGCCGAGAGCGAACTGCATCTTGACCAACCCACGCGCGCCGGTCTGGTGGCCGGTGTGCTGACGGAGGCTGGTTTCGATGTACATCGCATTGGCCAAGGACACATCGCCGTAGAGGAAGACTCGGTCCCATGGAACGAGGACGTCGTCGAACACCACCAGCGAGTCCGCCTCATCGAAACGGGTAGACAACGGGTGATCGAACCGGTTTCGGCCGCCGTCGTCGTACGGTTCGCGGGTGATCAAACGCAGTCCCGGGGTCTCGATCGGAATCGCGAAGACCGCTGCGTGCTTCTCATCGCCGGCTCGAAGATTCGGCAGGTTGTAGATCACCATCTCGTCGGCCATGGGGGCGAAGGTGGCCAGCATTCGCGCCCCGCGCACGACCAGACCCTCGGGGGTTTCCCGCACCACACCCATGTGGAGGAACTCCTCCTGCTGCTCTGCGGAACTCTTCGAACGATCCGTCTGAGGCGTGATGAGCGCATGAGTCATGAACAGGTCGTTGTCGCGCACGTACTCGAAGTAGCGCTGGACGTTGTCGGCGAAACGCTCTCCCAGCCGATGGAACACGCCAAGTTCGTCTGCGAAGGCCATCAGCGTGGTGTTCATGAAGTCGGGAGAGCGGCCCATCAGTCCGAGTGTTGCCTCGGACCAGAGAGTGAACGCCTTTCGTCGATCGACCAGATCCTGGTACGAGCGCGGGGGGACGAACGCGGTACCGACCGGGCCATTCGGGCCCGGCCGAACCAGGACATCGGAGTACTCGGGGTCGTGCTGCATGTCGTAGAGGTGTGCAATCTGCTCGATGGGTAGGCGCAGCGAGGGGTGCTCGGTGACATCGGAGACGCGTTCACCGTTGATCCACACCTCGCGGGGAGTGCTTTGAAGTCGTGCCTTGTACTCGGCGCCGGTCCGAATTGCCATGGTTGTTTCCTTCGTCGTGGGCATCTTGTGTCAGGACAAGAGTTGCGGTCGTGCGGGTAGTGCGGGGCGGGGTGTTGCGTTGAAAAGACTGTTCGGAGGACTATTCGGCCAGGAAGGCGAGCACCATCTTGTTGAACTGGTCGTACTGTTCCCACTGCGGCCAGTGCCCGGCGTCGGTGATCAGTTCGAATCGTCCGTTGGCGATCTTCGAGGCCATCTCGATGCCCGCGCCCGCCGGTCCGGATGGGTCGTCACTGGTCCAGACGACGAGCGCCCCGTGCGGCACGGCGGCGAATTCTTCGTCCGAGATTCGGTTCCGCAGTCGAATCTCCGGGTCCTGCAAGCACAGGATGTGCCGCATCGAGTCGCTGAAGCCCGGCCGCGAGTAGATTCCGCGCCTGATCTCGACCAATTCGTCGGTCACCCGGCTGTTGTCGGCCATCAACCACTCGAGGCGTGCTCGTACCCGTTCCGGTGTGGGATCGTCCGCCGCTGCCTGGGACAGGCTGCGGATGCGTTCCATCACCTCGGGGGTGGACATCGTCCCACCCGGCGTGTTCAACACCAGTTTGCCGACCCGGTCGGGGTGGGCGGCCGCGAACTTGACGGCGATCCAACCACCGAGAGACTCGCCGTTCAGGTGTGCCCTCTCGATGCCCAAGGCATCCATCAGGGCAACCAGATGCTCGATGTAATCGGCCATTTCGAGATTGCTGTCGGCCAACGTGGTGTACCCGTGGCCGGGGTAGTCGAAGGCGACGACACGGTAGTGTTCGGCGAAGGCGGCGAGGTTGCGTGAGTACGCCTCGAGATGGCCGCCGGTTCCGGCCATCAGGATCAGAGTCTGGGGCCCGTGCCCGGCTTCGAGGACTCGGGTACGCCACCGACCGACCTGTACGTATTTCACGGTGAAGTCGAGTCCGGGAAACGACGTCCATACCGAGGTGCCGATGCTCATAGGTGAAACTCCTTACGCGAAAATCGATTTGATTTGCTGGAAACGGGTAGGGCTCATGCGTGAGTGGGTGCCGCCGTGGCCACGGCGAATCCGGCGATCCACTCGGGGATCGCCCGGTAGTAACTCGACCGCACCTGGTAGGTTCCGGCCGCGGACAGTGCGGCGAACGCCGCGATCCACGTGCGCACCTCGTGGGAAGAATGGCCCGCGTTCTCGACGAACCAGTCATTTCCCCACGAGTCGACCTGGTCGAGCTCTCCTGAGACGAGCACGTCGAGCAGGTCCTGATCCCATCGCGGGTTCAGCGGCTGGATGGTTGCGAGACCGGCGGAGAAGTCCTGTGCGACGTCGACCACGCGCCGAACACGCTCTTCCTGCTGTGCGGGGGTGGGATTGCGACCGTCGATCAGCCGCTCGCGCACATGTTCGGGTGCCGACTGGAACTGCGGCACCGGCGGATCGTGGGAGAGCCCGCCGGAGCCGATCAACAGTACGCGCCGGTCCAGCTCGAGCGCGGCGCGGCCGACCGCTTCGCCCAGCTGTCGCACACGCGACACCGGTCCGAGAGGTTCGCCGACACAGTTGATGAAGATCGGCACGGTTGGACGATCGGTGAGGGACCCGGTCAAGAACTCGAGTGCCTGCGAGAATCCGTGGTCGACGTGCATCCGTTCGGAGAAGGCCACATCGAGGCCGCTCGCCAGGACGGACCGTGCCACGCGGTGTGCGGCATCGCGGTCTACCGCCAGCGGTCCCGAGAGTGTGCCGAAGTCGCCCACCGCCTGCGCTGCCGCGCCGATGCAGAACGGTGGGAGCATGTCGTAGAAGACGCCGTTGTAGTGATCCGGGGCGAAGATGATCACCAGTTCGGGATCGAACTCCTCGATGAACATTCGAGCATCCGTGAACGCGGCCTGCACCTCGGCGACCACGGTAGCGTCGGGGTCGTTCTTGCCGATCAACGGCGAATGCGACATTGTGCAGAGAGCAACGGACATCAGGTAACTCCTTGGTGCGCGCGAGCGGGTGAACGCCGGAAGGCTTCTCGCGCCGTGGGGGAAGCGGGTGGAACGTCTCGTCCGCCCGGTTGGGTTGTCGTGTACCTCACACTGGTTCTGTCTCTATTAATCCGTCACTTCGTCCTGGCGTCCATGACCGAGATTCGATCCCGCTTATAGTTAACTTCTATCTAGTGGTGCAGCATGATGGTTGATCCGTCGACAGCAACCCCACACCCGCCACACGGAAGGACCCCGAATGGACGCACGGCAGCTCAAATACTTTCTGGCGGTGGTGGACCACGGAGGTGTCAGTCGCGCCGCGGACGCTCTGCTGATCGCGCAACCCTCGCTCTCGCATACGATCGCCACCCTCGAACGCGAGCTGGGAGTGCCACTTTTTCATCGGATCGGTCGCCGACTGACGCTCAGCGATGCCGGCGAGACGCTGATCGGCCCGGCTCGAACCGTGCTACGCAACCTCGACGACGCCAAGGCGTCCGTTGCCGCCCTCAAGGAACTCCGCGCAGGCCGGATCGACCTGATCACGATGCCCTCCTACGGCATCGAGCCTTTGGCCACCATCCTGACCGCGTTCACCGATCAGCATCCCGCGGTGACGTTCAAGGTGGAGACGGCGCCGAGTCCGGCCGCGGTGGTGACATCGGTGCGGACCGGCGCCTGCGAGATCGGCCTCCTCGGCGCATCGGCGCCGGTACGCGAACCGGAGCTGGAGGTCGTCGAGCTCGAGGTGCAGCCGCTGGTCCTCATCTCCGGTCCGGGCGCCATGGTCCCCGCCGGACCGCAGATTGAGCGGTCGGAGATGGCCGGAATGCGGCTGATCGTGTCACAGGGCGGCTCGTTGATGCGCTCACTCGTCGACGATGTGCTTTCGAACGGTGTGGCCGCGACCATCGTCGCGGAATTGGCGAATCGGACCTCGATCCTGCCCCTGGTGCTGAGCGGATTCGGTCAAGCAGTGTTACCTGCTGCGTGGGCTCCATTGGCGCGACGAGCAGGCGCCCAGGTTCATCGCATCGTTCCGGAAAGCAACCTGCACGTCGTTGCGGTGTGTCGCCGCAGTCAACTCACCCCTCCTGCCGCCGCCCTCATGGACGACATGCGCGCGTACGCCGTGCAACCACGAACCTCGTGGGAGGAGATGACCGGCGGATAGGGCAGAAGAAGCCTCGGAAACTGCTGACGGCCGGGGCGGGGGGCAGGGATCGTCGATCCCTGCCCCCCGGGGGTTCGCCCGTGCCAGAGCGGACACGGCCTTGCAGGAGCCGACAGTTGACTCCTGCAAGGCCATCCGGCCGCGGCCGACCAGAAGGTGATCAGTAGCCGGCTGCCGTGTCCACCGCCCCTATTAGCGGATGGTGATGACCGAACCTCTGTACGTTCTCGGTCACCCGTTCGGCAAACCGGGGAAGGCGCATGGCCATGGTGTCGGCCGTATGCGGGGTGATCAGTGCCCGTGGATGCCTCCACAGACGATGGCCGCAGGGGAGCGGCTCCGGATCGGTGACGTCCAATCCGACGCCGGCGAGCTGCCCGGCCTCGAGCGCCGATACCAGTGCGTCGGTGTCGACGAGTTCTCCGCGCGCGATGTTGACCACGATTGCGTTCGGCCCGAGACACTGGAACTCTCGTGGGCCGAGCAAGGTTCGGGTCCGTGACGTCAGTGCTGCCGCAACGATCACGACGTCGGCGTCCGCGAGGGCCTCGGGGAGTTGGTCGACGCCGAGCGTGCGATCGGCGGTGACGACGTCGATGGGCCGTCGCCGTACAACAGTGACGTGTGTGGAGAAGCATCTCAGCAGTCGGACGATTTCGAGTCCGACTCCACCGGCGCCGACAACGACGACGCGGGAACCATGGAGAGAGCGACCGGACGGCTCACCCCAGCGCGCTGCACGAGCGCGTTCGGGAACATCGCGCAGCAAAGCCAGGACAAGGGTCAGTGCATGCTCGGCGACCGATTCTGCGTAACACCCCTTGGCGCTGGTCCACGTCAGGTCCGGTCTCCGGACTATGGCGGGTAGGAAGAGATCGACTCCCGACCGCGGTAGCTGTACCCAGCACACCCCACTTCGGTCGAGGGTGCGCAGTTCGGTGTCGAGGTCCATCGGGTCCAGCGCGAAATCGACGACGACACCATCGGCTTCGGCGGAATCGGCGACGGTGACACCTCCTCCCCGTGAGATCGCTGTGGTCAGCTCAGGGGTTGGCCGAGGCAATACCGCGATCCGCGGTGGGAACGGCGCGGGTGCATCATCTAGCGGGGTCCAGTTCACTGAGACGGTCCCTCACGAATTCACGAGCGTGGTGGAGTGATCGTCACCGTGCGCCGAGGGATCCTTCGTTGCCTCGGGACCATGACGGAGGCCGACGAGGTCGGTCCTGCGGATCGCGAGCGCAGCACACAGTGAGATCAGCCCTGCGCCGGCGATGTAGATGCCCACGGCGAACGGTGAATCGAATCGTTGGACCAGGTACGTCGCAACGAACGGTGCCGGACCTCCGCCGAGGATCGCTCCGAAGGCATACGCGAGAGACGCTCCGGAGTACCGCACGCGGGTGGGGAACAGTGAAACGAACACCGCCGACTGCGGGCCCATGGTCAGGCCCAGGCTGATGATCAGCAGCAGCGCGGCCGGATACATCAACAGCACCCGCCCCGTGCCCACCAGCAGCATGAAGGGCACCGCCACCAGCACCTGCAACGTGAACCCAGCGATGAACAACGCCCGGCCACCCACCCGATCGGTCAGGTAGCTGGTCGCGAGAATGACGGCGACCCAGAAGAACGACCCGACCACCTGCACCAGCAAAACATCGGTCCGGTCGATGCCGAGAGTGTTCGTCGCGTAGGACAGCAGAAACGAGATGATCATGTACCCAGCCATGTTCGTGCCGAGAAACGTGAGCGTGCCGATCACCAACGGACGTCTGTGCTGTCGGAAGATGTCGATGATGGGCGCAGTCTCCTGTCGAGCCTGTGCCTTCATCTCACGAAATTCCGGGCTCTCATCGATCTTGGTGCGCACGTAGTATCCGATGGCAACCAGCAGGATGCTGACGAAGAACGGAACCCGCCACCCCCAGCTCAGGAACTCGTCCTCAGTGGTGAACTGCGCGACAAGTAGGAAGCTCCCCGTGGCGAGGACGAGGCCGACCGGGGTACCGATCTGGACGGACCCGCCCCACAGCCCGCGCTTGTTCGCTGGGGCGTGTTCTACCGCCATCAGCGCGGCCCCTGCCCATTCTCCACCGGCGCTTATTCCCTGAAGAAAACGGAGAAGCACGAGAAGGATCGGTGCCCAGATCCCGATCTGGGCGTAAGTGGGAAGAAGCCCAACCAGAAACGTGGAGATGCCCATCAGCGCGAGAGTCAGAACCAGCATCTCTTTCCGGCCGATCTTGTCGCCGAAGTGACCGACTACCGCGCTGCCGAACGGGCGAGCGATGAACGTGACACCAATCGTCGCCATCGAGGTCAGAAGTGCGACCGCGGGATCCATGGCGCCGAAGAACTGCGAACTGAACACCAGTGCGGCGGCTGTGGCGTAGACGAAAAAGTCGTACCACTCGATTGTTGTTCCGATTGCACTTGCGGCGAATACTTTTCGCTGCTGTGCGGGTCTAGATCCGGTCATCGGAGGCCTTTCGTGCCTTGTAGGTTCCAGAGCGGGCTCGTTCGTCCGCCGAGTTGATATGACGAGCCTTCAACAGGGCCCACGCGAGAACGTAGGGATGCCGGGAGGATGGCGCGGTGCGCGATCGGGGAGTCTGGTTCGGTCGTCGGTGATCCGCGCAGCTGCACTACAGCTCAGTGACGCCCGATCGCACGACCCGCGCAGCACTGACTGCCTCAGCGAATCTCGAGGCGATCAAGACGGCGCCGCATCCTCCTCGTCGTGTTATCCGTGTCACATCAACTTCGTTCATATAACGCGGGCGGCCCGGGTAGCGTCCATGACCAAGATTCGATCGGGCTTATAGAAAGCGACTATGTCCACCGTCTATGTCGGCAACAAGCACCGAATCGACGACGAGGGGAGAGCTACTTGGACCGCGACCACCGGTCTCTCTTATCCTGTGCCCGAGACGATTGTCAGCAACAGAAACCCCCTGTTTCTCGATCGACGTTCGAGGAACAGGGGTTGGAGAAACTTCGCTAACATCCGGCCGTGGGTGCATCGCCGTTGCGACGCGCAGACTGCCGCGTCAGGTCGGAAGCGTTCAGCTGCGAGGTTCCCACTGGTGGTACACCAACTGGCTGGACGCTGAACTCGACGGCCGTGACGCATCCAGTATGGCCCAGGTCGTTCCCGGCCTCGAAGATGCGGATCTGTTCGCAGAGCACCGCGGCGACGGCGCCTTTGGTGGCACGTGCACTCGGCGAGGTCGTGCATCGCACCATTCAGCCGTGCGAAGCGGGCAGACTGCGTCTGCACATCGTCGGCAAGAACGTTGAGGCAAGCCGTGGCCGGTATCAGGGTTCACGAAGGTCGACGGTTCGGAATGTATGAAAGAGGCGCGTCGCGCGCCTCAGGGTGAGCAAAGACTGAGATAAGTTGCTTGACCAGACGCCGCCATAGCTTCATATGCCGCAGGATGAAAGTGCATGAGGTGCGGAGCAATCTCGGGGCGACGGTGCCCCCGTGCTGGTGCACCTCGATGTCACCGAACCATCGTGGCGAAGCGATGTCAGCCCCGGGGCCGGGTGGGCCGCAGGGCTGACTGCCTACTCTTCGTCGCAGTCACCGTACGCGCGGTGACGGTGTGGAACTCCTATTGGGACATCACCTCATCCGAGACCCCGCTCCACCCGGTGATCGGGGGGTAGGCGTGGGGATCGCAGATGATCTCCACCAAGGTGGGATTGCCGGATGCGACCGCCTTCGCCAGCGCATCACCTACCTCGTGGGCGTCGGTGACACGAACACCGTCTGCGCCGCATGCCACCGCGATGGCGGCGTGGTCCACCGTGGCGAAGTTGACGGCACCGGTGTACTCACCGAACTGCACCAGTTCCACGTGCTTCTGGAACCCGAGGATGCCGTTGTTCAATAGCACGACAACCACCGGGAGGTTCTCTCGCACCGCGGTCTCGAACTCCGACCACACATGACCGAATCCACCGTCGCCGGTGAGGCAGAGAACGGTTGCATCAGGTCGAGCGGCCTTGGCTCCGAGCGCCAGCGGCATGCCCCAGCCGAGGCCGGCGAGGCCACGGGGCGAGAGAAATCGCTGTCCCGGTCGGCGAGAGCGAAGATAATTCCCCATCCAGATGCTGGAATAGCTCGCGTCCGCGGTCACAATGGTTTCGCCATCTTCGAGCAACTTGTTGATTTCATGAGCGACGAGCTCCGGGCGCACCAGACCTGCGGCCGGAGTGACGAGCTCGCTCACTGCGTTCTTGTGTTGGCTGCGGGCTTCGGCAATCTGCTTAACAACCGACGCCTCGCCGGCATGCCGCTTGCCGAGATCTCGGTCCTCAAGTGCTTCGAGGAGGTCGGTAAGGGCGAGTCGCGCATCTCCCACGACGCGGATCGCCTCGTAGTTCCGACCTACCTCATTCGAGTCGACATCGATGTGGACGAGCCGGGTGCCCTCGGAGATCAAACTCCACGCATCGGTCCCGTTCTCGTTGGTACGGGTACCGACGAGAACGATGAGGTCGGCGTCGGTCACCATGGAGCGCAGGTGATGGGTGGCTCCGGTCGGTCCCATGTAATTTCCGACAACTCCCACCGACAGCGGATGCCGTTCGTCCACAGAACCCTTGCCCATGTTCGTCGTCGCGACCGGCAGGGATGCACGTTCCTGCAGTGCCGCGAGAATATCGGCGGCACCGGACAAATGCACCCCGCCGCCCGCGACGATAAGCGGTCGCTCGGCGGCTGCGATCGCGTCGGCCGCCTCGTCGATCCTGTCCGCCGCGGGGCGAACAGGGTCCAGGGGAAACCGTCCCAGGGCTGCGGTGCGGCGGCCGGCATCGACGGCTGTCTCGAGCAGAACGTCTCGAGGCAACATCAGAACTGCCGGGCCTGGCCGCCCCGATGTTGCAGCAGTGATCGCCATGTCCACGTAATCATCCACGCGGGCGGGGTCATCGAGGACCCGCAACCACTTGGAGCACGAGCGGAAGAGGTCGGTGTGGTCGAACTCCTGGAAGGCGTTGCGGTCGCGGTTGCCGCGAGGAACGTCCTGCACAAGGGCCAGAACCGGAACGGATGCCTTCGTCGCCTCAGCCAGCGGCGGGACGAGCAGAGTGGCCGCAGGCCCGTTCTGTGCCGCAACCACCGAGATTGTGTTGGAAACACGAGCGTATCCATCCGCCATTGTGCCAGCGGCGTTTTCGGTGCGATAGGCGAGCTGTCGGATCCCGAATTTCGGTGCGGCCAGCATCAGCGCCGACGGCAAACTCTGGCCGAAGATGACGGTGATGCCGTGCCTCCGCAAGGCTGCCGCCACAGCTTCTGCGACCGTGAGTGAAGGTCCGGGAGGTTGCTCAGACACGTGATTGCCCTTCGTCAAAGTTGTCCGGCGTATTGCCTGCACTCAGCGTGCGGCAGGATTCCCCGCGGCGTCCAATAGGACTCTTTGCGATCGCGAGAAGCAATGTTTATCGTCGTGGTGTGAATCTCCGGCGACTCGAGTACTTCGTCGTCCTGGCGAGGGAGCTGCATTTTGGGCGCGCCGCCGAACGTCTACACCTGGCTCAGCCGGGACTGTCCCAACAAATCAAGGTATTCGAAAAAGAATGCGGCGTACAGCTGTTCGAGCGAAGCTCCCACGGGGTTCGGCTAACCGAGGCCGGGCGGGTACTGCTCGAAGAGGGGCCTGCCATCCTCAGTCAGGTCGAGCGCACCGTGGAGCGAGTACGCGCAGCCGGACAGGGTCGCAGCGGCACTCTACGGACAGTTCTGACCCGGTCGGTGGCCTTCGGGCTACCCGACACCATCGTCACGGTCTTTCGGGAACGCCATCCCGCCGTCCAGGTCACCACCGATGTCGCCTGGACCGCACGAAATGTGGACATGCTCCGCGCCGGTGAGGTGGACGCAGCCTTCGTCCGACTCCCTCTCAACGACGCTTCTGACCTGGGAGTACTGGTGCTGGGCGACACCGAGGCGGTGGTGGCCTGCCCCGCCGACCACCCGTTGGCGGCACAGCACCGAATCGAGCGCGACGACCTGCGTGATCAGACATTGATCAGCTGGCCGCGCGCCCAAGCACCCGGATACTTCGACGAAATGCACCGCGTCATCTTCGGCGGCGAGCCTCCGGCAGCGGTCTTGTGGGAGCCGGACCCAGAGCACCTTCTTGCCGCCGTCGACTCCGGTCGTGGAGTGGCTGTGGTCGACAGCGAGCGGGCATCGACCCTGAGGTCCGATCGCGTGGTGATCCGCAAATTCGCCTCCCCGATACCGAGGTTCGAGTTTGGTGTGGCGTGGAATGCACGCAGCGAGGAACCCGTGCTGTCCGCCTTCCTCCGGGTGTGCCGCGACCTGTCGGGCGGCGGCGATCACTAACGCTTATCGCCGAGCGTGAGAGTTGTATTGGACGAGGATCTCGGCGGCGTGATGCCCTTGGTGCATGGAATTCAGCGATTGCAGCGGAGGTCTCGCGTCATGAAGGTACTGGTCATGGGGGGTACCCGATTCGTCGGCGTCCTCGCTGTACAGCGGTTGCTCGACGCCGGACATGAGGTGACGGTGTTCCACCGCGGAAGCCGTCAACCCGAGTGGACCGGAAACGTGCGCTCGGTCCTCGGAGACCGCAACAACCCCGCAGACCTGGTCCGCCTGGCAGAGGGCCGTTTCGACACCGTGCTGGATCTTTCCGCCTATACCGGCGACCAGTCGGTATCCCTGCTCGCCGCACTTCCGGAGGTCGGACGCTGGGTGCACTGCTCCACCGTCAATGTGGTGCGGCCGAGCCCAGTTCTGCCGTGGCCGGAGGAGATCGAGTACGGCCCGCACCCCCTGTGGGGGAGCTACGCGATCGACAAGATCGCCTGCGAGCGTGCCATCCAGAATGCACGTGCAGGTGCGCATTCGGTCATCATTCGCCTACCTCTGGTCTTGGGACCACTGAACTTCATCCCCCGCGAAGAATTCGTTCTCAACCGTATTCTCGACGGCGCCCAGATCCTGCTGCCCGGGGACGGTCAGGCGGTGCACCAATACATCTACCGAGACCACGCAGCGGAGGCTCTGGCCCGCGCTGTCGATCTGCCGGGAGAAGGATTCGACGTCTACAACGTCGCCTCCAAGAGGTGCAACACCTCGCTCGAAGGATTTGTCGACGTGTGCGCCGAAATCCTGGGTCGCCCGGCGGACACCCGCATCGTCGGCGGCGGCCCGACCGGAGAAGACCGAGCCACCTTCAACAACGCCGACTGCGTGTTCCCGTTCAGTAACGAGAACACAATCTTGGCGATCGACAAGGCGGAGCAGGCGGGTCTGGTGTCCCCGTTCATGGACCTCCGGGAGATGATCTCCGCCGCGTACGACGCCCTCCTGACGCACCCCGAACGCCGGCAATGGACACGCACCGACGCTGAACAGCGCGTCCTTGCGCGACTGGACACGGTGGAGGCCAGATCGTGACAGCGCTCGGACCTACCCGGGCCTGCGAGGTCGGCGGGCACACGCTCAACGTCGTCGATGTTGGAGCCGGACCTGCGATCGTGCTGCTGCATGGGGCGGCGCCCGGAGCCTCCGCGGCAGGTACCTGGACCGCCCTCGCGCCCTTGCTCGCACGATCGCACCGGGTCATCGCGCCCGACTTCCTCGGCTTCGGCGGTTCGGACAAACCACTTGGTCAACCCTACGGAGTGGATCTGTGGACGCGGCAGACACTGGCGCTCGCCGACACCCTGGGCCTGGAGCAGTTCAGCGTCGTCGGGAACTCGCTCGGTGGCCGCGTAGCACTCCAGCTCGCGTTGAATGCACCGGAACGGATCGAACGGCTGGTGGTGATGAGCACCCGCGTCGCTCCCTCCACATCGCCGGCGCAGAAGTTACTCCGGGACTATCGGCCTGACCCTGACTTGATGCGGGAGGTGTTGCGCGAGTGCTTCGCCCACGACGCCGGTACTGTCACCGATCGGCTCGTCGAGGCGCGCTACGCACTCAGCGCCCAGCCGGGCGCGCATGAGGCGATCCAGACCTTCTTCGGCGCTGGCGCATCGGCGCCGGAGGACTTCGAACGCGAAGTGTCCGCCCTCCGACATCAGACACTGGTACTGCACGGTCGACACGACAGGGTTGTGCCCGTGTCGAACGGCATCCGCCTAGCCGAGTTGATGCCCCACGCTGAACTGCACGTCTTCGCCGACGCCGGTCACTGGTTTCCCGCCGAACGGGCCCCGGCGTTCCACTCCCTGGTCACCGATTTCTTCTCGGGAACACCCGCCCCCACGGCAGCGGTCGACACCGCCCGGCTGAACTAGACCGAGCGCCGCCGCCGACTGCCTCTCCGGCCGGCTACACCTCACACATAGGAGTCCACCGTGGAACTCGACGCCCGCAGTACCGCCATCATCGCCATCCATTGCCAAGG
The DNA here is from genome assembly GCF_042674125.1 of Rhodococcus sp. NPDC056960. Lineage (NCBI taxonomy): Bacteria > Bacillati > Actinomycetota > Actinomycetes > Mycobacteriales > Nocardiaceae > Rhodococcus > Rhodococcus sp. NPDC056960. The sequence goes on from NZ_JBHURF010000045.1 coordinate 25,212, forward strand.
CGATGTGGTCAGCCCGACCGGGGCCCTTGCCGGTCTGTTCTCGCAACAGATCCGGGAGCGAAACGTGATCAATCGAATCGGCACAGTGCTCGACGCGGGACGTCGGGCTGGTTGCACCGTCGTGTATACCCGCATCGCCTTCCGGCCCGACTACTCCGACCTGATTGCCAATTCCCCCATCCTCACGGAAATTCCCAAGCTGGGATGCATGCAGGACGGCACATCGTCGGCCGAGATCATCACCGATCTCGAACCAGATCCCACCGACATCCTCATCACTCACAAACGCGTCGGCGGATTCACCGACGAGCTGCACTCGGTGTTCACCGCTCGGGGAATCACCACAGTTCTGTTCAGCGGCGTCGCGACCAACGTCTCGGTCGAGAGCACCGCCCGAGCGGCCACCGACCTCGGCTATCGAGTGGGCATCATCGACGATGCCTGCTCGGCGGCCACCCTCGAAGCGCATACCGCCGCTATCGCGTCCCTGAGCGTGCTCGCCACCATTACCTCCGTCGACGAGGTCGCCGCCTCGTTGACCGTGCTCGCCGGGCGCTGACGCGTCACGCCACACTGAGATACCGCCACGGCGGTGCCAGGAATTCCAGGAGCAAGTCATGACAACATTGAAGTCGGGTGCGCGTCTCGCCGGCGTTGCACTCTCCCACAGTCCGCAGATGCTCGCCGACACCGAGCACACGCAGGGCCTTCAGTTCCGTGCCGCGATCTCCGCTGCGGCACGCGCGGCGCAAGCCTACGACCCCACCCTGGTCGTCTACTTCGGGCCTGACCACATGCGCGCGCTGGCCGGAATCGCGCCGGCTTTCACCACCGTCGAACGGGCCTCGGGCTACGGCGACTGGAACACCGCCAGCAGTCGCTACGACATTCCCTCGCAACTGGTTCGGGACTACGTCGCGCACTCGACGGTCCGTGGTGTGGAGGTCGCCTTCGCGCATGAGCTCAAGCTCGATCACGGTTTCAGTCAGTCGACCACTGATCTGTTCGGGCGGCTCGATGCCGTCCCGATGCTTCCGGTCATCATCAACTGCATTGATCGCCCCCTGGCCACCATGGCGCGGGTCGTCGAACTCGGACGACTCACCCGTGAGTTCCTCGACACCGCCACCTCGGCGGACGATCGTGTGCTCGTGATCGGCTCCGGCGGACTCTCCCACTCACCGCCCTCCCTCATTCCTGGGGCCGACAAGCTTCCCGAGGCGGAACGCCAGGCGCTGATCACGAACAACATGGCCAAAGCTATCGACGCGATCCGCCCCGAATGGGACATGCACATTCTGTCTCTGCTCGCTGATGGCGACCTCGACGCCATCTCCCGGCTGACGCACGACGACGTCCAGGCGGCCGGCACGGGTGCACACGAAGTGCGCACCTGGGTCGCTGTCGCTGCCACCGTGGGCCAGCCGCTCGCCACCGTGGGATACGAAACGGTTCCGGAGTGGATCACCGGTATGGGGATAGCGGCGGACCAGGAATTGGCGGTCGAGGCGAGCGTGGTGTCACAGTGACCGATATCGCCGCGACTCGAATTCCCGCAACCACCACCGCCATCACGAACGCTACGATCCAGGCCGCGGCGGAGGCCATGTCGGTGTGGTCCTCGACGTCACGGGCAGAACGATCGACGATCCTGCGCAGCCTTGCCAGCGAACTCGCGGCATCGTCCGATGATCTCGTCCCGGTCACCGACGCCGAAACCGGTCTCGGCGCGGCACGATTAACCGGTGAACTCGCCCGCACCGTACACCAGTTGCGTCTGTTCGCCGACGTTGTCGACGAAGGCGCGTATCTCGAGGTGACAATCGACCACGCTGATCCGGCTGCACCAGTCCCCATCGCCGGCGACATCCGGCGGTGGCTGGTTCCGCTCGGGCCGGTTGCGGTGTACTCCGCGAGCAATTTTCCCCTGGCCTTCTCCGTCCTCGGCGGCGATACTGCCTCCGCCCTGGCCGCCGGATGTACGGTCATCGTCAAAGCGCACCAGGGACATCCCCGGACATCGGAACTCGTGCACGAGATCGCGACTCGCGTATTCCGGGAAGCCGGAATGCCCGAGGGAGTGCTCGGACTCGTCCACGGACGCGACGCGGGCCGCACACTGATCTGCCACCCCGAGATCTCGGCCGCAGGTTTCACCGGATCGGTCAGCGGGGGACGAGCCCTGGCCGACCTTGCACACGATCGCCCCCACCCGATTCCCTTCTTCGGTGAACTCGGCAGCCAGAACACGCTTGTCATCTCGCCCGGTGCCGCCGAAACACGTGGCGCCGATATCGCCGAGGGGCTAGCGACATCGGTACTTCTCGGTAGCGGTCAATTCTGCACGAAACCAGGACTGGTACTTCTGCCGCGCTCGGAGTCGGGTCAGCGGATTCTCGAGCACCTCGCCGACAGCATCCGAACCGCGTCTGTATCCCGACTACTCACTACCGCCATACAGGACGGCTTCATCTCCGGCAGTCAGGAACTCGAAGCATCCGCCGGTATCACCCTCGTCGCCCGCGGCGCCAGCGCCGCCGTCGACGGGCTCGCACCCGCGCTGTGGGAGTGCGCACCCGAGCACCTCGACGGAGTCGCTCTCGAAGAGTGTTTCGGACCGACCGCAGTTGTCGTCCGGTACGGAGACGAGGACGAACTTCTCGGTCTGGTGCGAAAGGTTCAGCCCGCGCTGACGGCGAGCTTCCACACCGAGCCCAGTGAACAATCACTATCGAAGACGCTTCTCGAAACGCTGGCGCCGAAAGCCGGCCGAGTGATTGCGAACCAGTACCCCACGGGCGTTGCCGTCACGTGGAGCATGCACCATGGTGGTCCCTCCCCATCGACCACCAACTCCCAGCACACCTCCGTGGGCGCCACAGCGATCCGGCGGTTCCTCCGCCCGGTTGCGTTCCAGAACGTCGACCCCGCATTACTGCCCGACGAATTGCAGGACACGACCGAACTCACGGTCCCACGCCGGGTCGACGGGGTACCGATCTCCTGACCCGCGCATCCCCCGGCGCTGCGCATCCCCCAGCGGTCCCCGGCGATGCACTCTCGGCTTCGCTTTCCCGAACCACCACTTTCACACCCCACCGCGGAATCGGCACGATTCCGCTCTCCGAAACGGGAACACCATGACAGAATCCTCAGCGCCGCCAATCCCGGTGACCAGTAAGGCAACGTCGCCGTTGCGGGTGGCGATGGCCAGTTTCATCGGTACCACGGTCGAGTACTATGACTTCTTCATCTACGGCACCGCTGCGGCGCTGGTGTTCCCGAAGTTGTTCTTCCCGGACGTGTCCTCGGCGATGGGGATTCTGCTGTCATTCGCCACCTTCGGTGTCGGGTTCTTGGCCCGTCCTCTCGGTGGGGTCGTGTTCGGGCATTTCGGTGACCGGGTCGGCCGGAAGAAAATGCTGGTGATTTCCCTGGTCGGAATGGGCTCGGCCACCATGCTGATGGGAATGTTGCCCGGCTACGCGCAGATCGGGATCGCCGCCCCCATCCTGCTGACCATGCTGCGCCTGGTGCAAGGCTTCGCTGTCGGCGGGGAATGGGGCGGCGCCACGCTGATGGCTGTGGAGCACGCTCCCCCCAAGAAGAAGGGATTCTTCGGATCGTTCTCCCAGATGGGTGCTCCCGCCGGCACCAGCGTCGCCACCCTCGCGTTCCTTGCGGTCTCCCAGCTGCCGGACGAGCAATTCCTCTCCTGGGGTTGGCGTCTGCCCTTCCTGTTCAGCGCCGTCCTGATCATCATCGGGCTGTTTATCCGCCTCTCCCTCGACGAGAGCCCTGACTTCGCCTCCGTGCGCAAACGTCATGCCGTTGTGCGCGTGCCCGTTGTCGCCGCAATCCGGAGGCATTGGCGCGAGATACTTCTGGTCGCAGGAACGTATCTGAGCCAGGGTGTATTCGCCTATATCTGCAGCGCATATCTGATCTCGTACGGTACGACGGTGGCAGGGATCAGTCGGACGTTCGCCCTGGCAGGGGTCTTCGTCGCCGGAGTTGTGGCGGTGATCTTGTACCCGCTCTTCGGTGCTCTCTCCGATACGTTCGGCCGTAAGACGATGTATCTACTCGGGGCAGTAGCGATGGGTGTGGTGATCGCGCCCGCCTTCGCGCTGATCAACACCGGGAATCCGTGGTTGTTCATGGCCGCCCTGGTGTTGGTCTTCGGGATTGCGATGGCACCGGCAGCCGGGGTCACCGGATCACTGTTCACCATGATCTTCGATGCGGACGTGCGCTACAGCGGCGTCTCGATCGGCTACACCCTGTCCCAGGTGGCAGGCTCAGCGTTCGCCCCGACGATCGCGACCGCCCTCTATGCCTCGACCAAGTCCAGCAACTCGATCGTTGTCTACCTGCTCATCGTCTCGGCGATCTCCGTGGTTTCGGTGATCCTGCTTCCCGGCGGCTGGGGCCGAAGAGGCGCCGCGCAACAACTGGTGGACGATCGCACCGCCAGCTCTACACAACCGTCCGCCATTGTTGAGGCTGCGCACTAGCTGTGCCGTTCCGGGTAGGGGTGTATCGGATCCGTTCCGCGACCGGAGATGACAGAGCAAACCCCGGACCGATGACCCAACCTTCGTCGACTGGAATGCTAGAATGTCAATATTGAACGGTGAAGGCGCCGATCCCGGCGGTCACTACGTGCGTAGGTCTCCTGCGAGCGAGCAGCGCGAGGAGTCACCGGCATCGAGAGGGTTGGGTATGGACGAGATCCTGGCGCGCGCCGGCATCTTCCAGGGCGTCGATTCGACAGCCGCGGCCGCATTGGCGGCGCAACTCGCGCCGGTTGACTTCCCGCGAGGACACGCCATTTTCGCTGAAGGCGAGCCGGGGCACGAGCTCTACATCGTCGTCGAAGGCAAAGTGAAATTGGGCCGACGGTCGCCGGACGGACGTGAGAACCTGCTGGCCATCATGGGTCCCTCCGATATGTTCGGTGAATTGTCAATCTTCGATCCCGGACCACGTACCTCCACCGCAACCGCAGTCACCGCGGTACGGGCGGTGCGGATGGACCGGGCCGCGCTCGGCGAGTGGGTCCGCCAGTGCCCCGACATCAGCGACCAGTTGCTCCGCGTGCTGGCGCGTCGGTTACGTCGCACCAACGACAACTACTCCGATCTCATCTTCACCGACGTTCCCGGCCGTGTCGCAAAAGCGTTGCTGCGGCTCGCTCAGCGATTCGGGGAACAGGACCGAGGCGGTCTGCGAGTCACGCACGACCTCAAACAGGAAGAGATCGCCCAACTCGTCGGAGCTTCCCGCGAAACGGTCAACAAATCCCTCGCCGAGTTCGCGCACCGTGGGTGGCTGCGCCTTGAAGGCAGGAGCGTTGTCATTTCAGATGCCGAACGGTTGGCACGCAGAGCGCGTTGACGTAACGGCGCCGACCGCTGCTCACCAGTCGGCGGAGCGCCCGGAACGGTGTCCCACATCACCGCCTACTCGGACGAGGGTGGCACAGTTGAGCGCACGCAGACCGCGCCGGAAGCGCCGAGGCGGCGGTAGTGCGCCAGCTGACTTGGTCGTCGCACGATTCCTCACCTTGAGCTGTGGCTATGCAGTTATCGGTCGAGTGGTATTCGATGCAGCGTGGGAAACATCGGTCATCGGCGGTATTGCGACCGCCGCTGTTGTGGTCGTTGTGATGGCACTGAGCTTCCACCGGAATGAGCACTGATGCCGGGGGTCCCGCGACATGCTCGCTCTGATTGACTTAGCCAGGTCTGGGCGCCGACGACTGGCGCAGGCCCCGCGGGTGACATGCCCGCGGGGCCCTTGGCTTACCCAACCAGATATGCCGGAACTACTGTCTGGTTGCGATCCTGACGACCATCCCCATCACGACTCGCGGGGCGCAGCTGTCCGGTCGGCAGTCCGCGGCCGAGCTTGAGTCTCAGCCCCATGGGTGTTCGATACCGATGTACTGGGTCGTCGTGTACTCGGCGATCCCCTCAGCGCCGCCCTCGCGCCCCAGGCCGGACTGCTTGACGCCACCGAAGGGCGCCGCCGCGTTGGAAATCACGCCGACGTTGAGTCCCACAAGGCCGAACTCGATTCGATCACCGATACGAAGTCCACGTGAGATGTTCTCAGTAAACACGTAGGAGGCCAACCCGTATTCCGTAGCATTGGCCAACTCGACAGCCTCCTCCTCAGTGGCGAAAGTGATCACCGGCGCCACCGGGCCGAAAATCTCCTCGCACATCGCGCGGGCATCGCGGGGGACGTTCCGCAACAAGGTCGGTTCGAAGAAGTACCCGGGTCCGTCCCCCCGCCCACCACCGACGACCACCTCCGCGCCGCGGTCGACGGCATCCTTGACGAACTGTTCGACCGCGTCGCGGGCCTTCGCTTCCACGAGTGGGCCGACGGTCACGCCCGCATCGAGGCCGTTGCCAATCTTTAGGGCTGCCATCTTTTCTGCGAGCTTGTCGACAAACTCCTCTGCAACGGCTTCGTGTACCAAGAGGCGGTTGGCGGCAGTGCACGCCTCACCCATATTGCGCATTTTCGCGGCCATCGCGCCGGCCACGGCCTTGTCGATGTCGGCGTCCTCGAACACGATCAGCGGGCCGTTTCCGCCGAGCTCCATCGACGTGCGCAGCACGCTGTCCGCAGCGACCTTCATCAGCTCCTTGCCCACCGCGGTGGAGCCGGTGAAAGAGATCTTGCGCAGCCGCGGATCGGCCATGATCGGCCCGGAAACAGCATTCGCTGAAGCCGAAGGGACCACGTTGAGTACTCCGGCGGGCAGGCCGGCATCGAGCATGATTTGCGCGAAGTACTGCGACGTCAGCGGGGTCAGGCGTGCAGGTTTGAGCACCATGGTGCAACCCGCAGCGATAGCCGGGGCAATCTTGCGGGTGGCCATCGCCAGCGGGAAGTTCCACGGAGTGATCATCAAGCACGGACCGACCGGCTTGCGGGCGACCAGCATGCGGAGGGTGCCCTCGGGGCCATCCACGTAACGCCCGTAGTCACGGACAGCCTCTTCGGAGAACCAGCGCAAGAACTCGCCGCCGTACTTGACCTCACCCTGAGCCTCGGTGAATGGTTTGCCCATTTCAACCGTCATGAGCAACGCAAGGTCGTCACGACGGTCTTGAACCATGTCAAAGGCCCGTCGCAGGATGTCCGAACGCACCCGGGCCGGAGTGCGGGCCCACGACTCCTGTGCGTCGGCAGCGGCATCCATTGCGGCCTGGGCATCGCCGCGCGTTGCCGAGGCCACGCTCGCGATCACCTCGCCGGTGGCAGGGTTCTCGACCTCGAAGGTCGATCCGTCCGACGAGTCCCGCCACCGGCCGTTGATCAACAACCCTCTGGGAGTCTTCTCCAGGACCCGCGCGATCTGGTCCTGGATACCGGTGGGGGCGGGCGCCTTTTCCATAGTGTTCATGTGTGTGTCAGCCTCTCTTGGACGACGCACCGGAAGTGCGGGTCCATGGGTGTGCCCGATGCGCCTCGGAATGGGCATTTGTCGGGACTGGTGCTCCGGCCGTCGGGTCGCCGTCCGGAGAGTGAGCCGGTCGAGGACGAGGTCAGAGCGTTATGTCTGACGAGCATGCCGCCACCGCATGCGCCACAGCAGTGGCCACCCGGCCATCCAGGGGGCTCGGCACGATGTGGTCCGAGCGCAGCCCGTCTCCGGCCGCGATTGCCGCGATCGCTCGGGCCGCCGAAGTCTTCATCTCTGGGGTAATGCGGGTGGCCCCGCCATCGAGGGCGCCACGGAAGATGCCCGGGAACGCCAAAACGTTGTTGATCTGATTCGGAAAATCGGAGCGACCGGTCGCAACTACCGCCGCGTACTTTGCTGCCACCTCCGGCATGATCTCCGGGTCCGGGTTTGCCAGAGCGAACACGATTGCGTCATTGGCCAACTCGGTGAGGTGATCCTCCGGAACCTTCCCGCCTGAAACTCCCACGAACACGTCTGCGCCCTTGAGGGCGTCCTTCGGTCCGCCGACGAGCCCGCGCGGGTTTGTGCGGGCGGCATAGGCGGCCTTGACGGTGTTGAGGTCATCTCGCTCTCGGCAGACGATGCCCCGCGAGTCGACGAGCACGACGTCCTCGACGCCCTGGGCCAGGAGGATCTCCGCAATCGCGATCCCGGCTGCGCCCGCGCCCGCCACCACCACCTTGAGCGACGACAGCTCTTTTTTCACAAGTTGCGCTGCATTGATCAACCCGGCCAGGACGACAACCGCGGTGCCGTGTTGGTCGTCGTGCATGACCGGGACATCGAGTGCGTCGATGAGCCGCTTCTCGATCTCGAAGCATCGCGGAGCCGAAATATCCTCGAGATTGACGGCGCCGAAACTAGGACGTAAGAGCCTCACCGTGTTGACGATGTCGTCGACATCGTGGGTGTCGAGGACGATCGGAATCGCATCGAGTCCACCGAACTCTTTGAATAGAGCCGCTTTTCCCTCCATTACTGGCAGTGACGCAGCGGGCCCGATGTCGCCTAAGCCGAGAACGGCGGAGCCGTCGCTGACCACCGCGACAAGCCGGCCCGCCCACGTATGGGTGTCAGCCATCGCGGGATCCCGGTGGACGGCGCGGCTGACCTCGGCCACACCCGGGGTGTACGCGATGGAAAGGTCTCGTCGAGTCTTCAACGGGGACTTCGACACCACTGAGAGCTTGCCGCCCTTGTGGTGCTCGACGATCTCCTCGAGTGTGATGGGACCAAGTCGGGTTCTTTCGGTCATCAGGTTCTCCTCGTGCTCATTTCAATGAGGCAGGCATAGGTCCGGTCATTTTGTCGGTCACCGGAACCCCGCGCATCGGTGTAGTCCCGAGGAGTGGGTCTTTGTCGCAATTCTGTTTATGCAGGAGCATGTTTTGTCCACACTGGAGGCTGCGCTCCTGGAATCAGCTCTCGCCGCCGCCACATCTCTTTCCAGCCGCCCAATTCGCGTCTCCTCATGTCGCCCACGATCCAGCCAGATGAGTTCACAGCTGGGTGGGCCCCATCCCAGGACGCTGTGAGTTGGCGGGCAACCCAGGACTACCACAGTGGGGGTTTGATCCTTTCGGGCTGCCAGGAGCTGGGATGGGTGCCGTTCCAACTAGCCGCAAACCGGGAAGACGCGGGCGGAGTCCGCTGATAGTTATCGCTTATCGCCGATCGGTCAATAGTTATTGGACCGACATGAGGTCCACGTCACAGAATGGGCATCGCACTCACGGAACATCGCCGGATCCCTGCCTTTGCAGGGCGACAGCTCGCGCACGCAGCTGTTCCTGCTCACCGCTACACGTGACGAGTCGTGAGCGGCTCAACACTGAAGGAGTACAGATGAGTTACATGCACGCCGCTCGATTGCACGAGGTCGGGGAGCCCTTCCGGATCGAGCGTGTGGCGATTCCTGAGCCAGGACCCCGCGATGTGCTCGTAGAAGTCAAGGCCTGCAATGTGATACCGAACTTGCGTAACGTCATCACCTCGTGGCCGGAGTGGTTCCCCTACCTCCCTCTCCCCAAACTGCCGGCGATCTTCGGACTCGATGCTGCCGGTGTGGTGGCCCAGGTGGGCTCCCAGGTCCGCAATGTGAAGATCGGGGATCGGGTTTACGTCAATCCTGGACGGAATTCCGGAGACTCCTACGCCTCCAGGGGAGGCGACCCGCTCAACGATCCCAGCTTCACCTTCCAGGGATACTTCGGGTTTGGCCCCGATTCGCACCAGATCTACGAGGACTATCCTCACGGCGGGTTCTGCCAGTACATGAAGACCCCCGTTGACGGACTGGTCACCCTGCCGGACTCAATCTCGTTCGAGCAAGCGTGCCGGTTCGGATACTTGGGCACCGCTTACTCCGCATTGCGCAAGAGTGGCGTACGCGCGGGCACGTCGGTGCTGATCAACGGTGGTACGGGAACCCTGGGTGTTGGTGCGGTCCTGAACGCTCTCGCGATGGGTGCTACTCGCGTACTGGTGATGGCACGTAATCGCGACCTCCTTGAGCGGGTCCGGCAGTTGGATCCCCAACGCGTACGCGTTCTCGCCCACGGGGACCGAGAAGTTCCAGAATGGGTCCGCGAGCACACCGATGGGCTCGGCGCGGATGCATTCATCGATGCGGTCGGCCCCGGTGCTCCGCACGAGATCACGATGTCGGGCATCGATTCCCTACGCCGTGGAGGGAAAATGGTCGATATAGGTGGCATGTCGGAAGATTTGCCGTTGAATATGTTCAAGCTGATGTGTTTCCAGATCAGCGTCATCGGGTCCAACTGGTTCAGCGTCGCAGAAGGACAGGAAATGGCGCGAATGGCGGAATCCGGAACGCTGGACCTCTCCGTGTTCGAGCACGAAGTTTATCCACTGTCCGAGGTGAATGAAGCCCTAGCTGCGGTGGAGAACAGAAGGGGTGGATTCACCAATGTAGTTGTCAACCCCGCTGCAGAGAGCGTCGTGAACACAAATGGCAAATACAGCTTGTCAGGCGTAGCGGACTGAGTGCGCCTCACACCACAGCAGTTCCAGCAACCACCACCATGGCAACCCTGCCGGGTCATCACCCAGACGGGTAGGTAACGCCTTCCTGTAATAGTTGTTCACGTAGAGGAGCGCGGTGCCGACACCGCGCTCCTCTACATCGCTGTGTATTGCACTGCTGACCAACGGCATCAGTCAAGGAGTCGCTTTGTCCGAAGTTTGTTGTTCCGCACCGATCGGTCCCTCACTGTCCCGCCGCGGGATCCTCGGCGCGCTGGGACTCGGAGCCATGGCCGTGTGTGCAGCCGCCTGCACGGACTCTCCTGCCTCCGACAACACTGCGAGTCCCAGTTCCACAGGAAACGGCCTAGCCGGGGCTCGCGGACCATTAGAACTGGTCCTTCTCGGTACAAAGGCCGGACCTCCGGTTACCGTTTCGCGTGCTGGAATCTCGACGGCTCTCGTCGTGGACGGCGCAACCTATGTGATCGATTGTGGGCGGTCGTCTACGACCCAGTTCGTGCAGGCAGGTCTGCGGTTCGACACCCTGCGCTCAATTTTCATCACCCATCTCCATGCTGACCACATTGCGGACTATTACAACTACTTCTTGCTGGCGGGTGCGCTTCCAGACCAGGAAACCGCAGACGCTCTGGCGACCACGGTCACGGCATACGGGCCGGGACCCGCCGGCGGGCTTCCAACCAAATTCGGTGGTGGCGACGCTCCCACCGTGTCCGCCGACGCCCCTACACCCGGCCTCGTGGCCTTCACCGAAAGGTGCCACGAGGCTTTCGCATACAGCAGCAACATTCTTCTGCGTGACGCGGGAATCCGAGATATTCGTTCACTGATCGACGTCCATGAGATTGTGCACCCAGATGTCGGTGCCAGTTTCACGAACACCAGCCCTCGAATGGAGCCGTTCAAGGTCATGGAAGATGACCGCGTCGCGGTTACTGCCGTTCTGGTGCCACATGGGCCGGTCTTTCCGTCCTACGCCTTCCGGTTCGACACCGAACATGGATCGGTGACCTTTTCAGGTGACACCACCTACTCAGACAATCTTGTCACGCTCGCACGCGGTTCGGATGTTCTCGTTCACGAGGCGATCAATGTGACCGGGCCCGGGGTCACCCTGCCCCCGGCTGCGATGGATCACATGCTGCAGTCGCACGTGGAGGTGCAGAAAGTCGGCTCGATCGCCCAGCGTGCGGGTGTGCCGACATTGGTTCTGAGTCATCTCGTCGATTTCGACTCCGAACCCATCGATTCCGCACGGTGGAAGAGTTGGGCTGGACAGGGGTTCGACGGAGAGGTGGTGGTCGGCGACGACCTGCAGCGGATCTCGGTTCTCAGGAAGGGATAGGTTGCCGCCTATATGAACGACGCCGACTCGAGGCCTCATGCGCATGAGCTAATGGTCATTCGTGTTTGGTTGCCGGAACGTTGGCAAGTCGTTGACATGATGCAGTCGTATGAAGCGCTCATCGCAGACTCTCCGCGTTTGCTCAGCAGGACGCGTGCACTATTGTCCAGGCATGCCCGAGATGCCACGAGGGCCGGCCGATCCGCCGCATGATTTCTCCATCTCGTAATTGCTAGCAGGAATGGGCGCTGGTGTACCGGGGACCTGCGCGTACGGACCCGATTTCGTGGGGCGTCTGCGGCTAAACGCTGGTCCAGGCTCTGGCCAGTCACCCTTCTAGGATGACGAAGACGCCGGTGGCGGCGGTGGTGTTCGTAAGAGCCGGATGACTCGGTGTCGAACGAGGCGGTTGTTGTGTATGTGAAGGGGCGTCGGGTGTCCGCCACTCGCTTGTGCGGCGAACACCCGACGGCCGAGATGCCCTATCCGGTGACCGCGTGGATGGTCGTATCCTCGGCGGTCATACCGGTGTCTTCCTGCAGCGATAAGACGGTCGACAATGCCTCGTTCAGGAGGGTTTCGGCAGTCTCGCTGTTCCAGACATCGCGAGTGTGCCGCCAGGCCACATATCCGTCGGGCCGCACTAGCAGGGCTCCGGCTTCCTCGATCTCGCGAATTCGAGCCCAATAGGCATAGGGGTCTTCGTACCCTGGCTCACCCACGACGATTGTGCGAAGGTAGGGCAGGTTCAAGCGGATCGCGGCCTGTTTCCACGCCTGGCCGGAGAGTCCGGTGATCAAGCTGAATTTTCCGTGCCCGGTGATGTCGAGCGTGGACGTGCGGTGCTGGTTGGCGCCGACCAGCCATGCGTGTGGCAACTTTGCACCCGGGCGTGTGGTGGCCTGGACGTAACGCAACGGGTCTCGGGCGAATACCTCTGCACCGGTATCGGGGCCGACGGCTACTGCGGTGCTCGTATAACGTTGGTTGAGTTCCACACCCAACGCGTTGAATTCGTCGCTCTTCTTATCGAGGGCCTCGACGACTCGGGCCCGTAGGCGGGCCCCTTCGGGCGTGGTGGCACGCAGCCTAGCCAGTCCGGCTTCCACGGACGCGATGCCGTCGGGGCCTTGGGTGTCAAAGCACTCTCGCAGCGGCCCGTAATCCAGACGTGACTGATTTGCACGTGCCACGATTTGCTGCCCGACCGGCGCCCGCTCATCACTATAGGTCTCCAGCAGTTCGGGACCGGCGTATCCCTTGATGACGTAGGCCAACTTCCAGGCAAGGTTGAATGCGTCCTGCATACAGGTGTTGGATCCGAGCCCGCTGGTCGGGGGGTGTCGGTGGGTGGCATCGCCGCCACAGAAGACCCGTCCGTCGGACATGCTCAGGGCGTACTGCTGGTTCACGTACCAGACCGAGGATCCCTCGACCTCGACCTCGAGGTCCGGATCGCCTACCAGTGTGCGGATCTGGTTTGTGACTCGTTCGAGTGAGAGATCCGGTTCCCCGGCGTCTTTGTCGAATCCCCACCCCGCGATCCACTCGTTCCATGGCCGTACGCAACGCAGCAGTCCCATTCCGATCTCACCGAAGTTCGCTGCAGGATTCATAATCCAATGCAGGATGCTGGGCCGGTGCGCGACGTACTTGGACAGATCTGCCTTGAATCGTACGTACGCAGTGCCGGCGCGGGCGGTGTGGCCGACGAGTTCCAGCCCGATATTTTCCGCCACCGCGCTCTTGGCGCCGTCTGCGCCGATGAGATACCGTGCGCGGATGCTGTATTCGTGCCCAGAGGTGCGGTCCAGTAAGTGCACGGTCACCCCGTGCTCATCCTGCTCGTGACCGAGATACCGTGTCGAGAAGGCGACCTTCGCGCCGCGTTCGGCGGCGTTCTTGACCAGTAAAGGCTCCATGTATGTCTGTGGGATGTCCACCATCGTGCAGGGGCTGGCCTGCAGGTAGTCGCCGGAGCGGTCGTCGCCGGTGCCCCACGTCCGCAGGCGGGCGATCTCCGGACCGGCTAGGGACGTTGTGAAGAGGGTGTCGCCGATCTGGTCCCACGGCACCGCGTACAGTTTGATTTCCTCCTCCAAGCCGAGATCCCGCAGCACCTCCGCAGCCCTCAGATTGGTGATGTGAGCTCTGGGAGTATTTGCTAGCCAGGACCACTGGGACACCATCATTGCGCGCACGCCGTAGGTGGCCAGAGCGAGCGCGGCCGTCGCCCCTGTGGGTCCTGTTCCGACGATGAATACGTCCGTGTCGTAGGCGTTGGCGGGCGTAGCCTCGTCCAGACGGTCGGCGGCACCGGAGGTGTCGGTGAAATTCTGAACCACGATCTCTCTCCTCGTTTGGTGATAGACACCACGAAAATTTCTGAGATACTAGCATGCAAGCATGCAAGCAGTGTGACCCGAGACGCAGAGAATGTCGAGATCCATGACCCGATCAGAGCTACACGGAATCTTCGCGATCTCACGCGCCCACATACAACCAGGCGCACCCAACCGTCACAGATTCCGAATCGAGGGAGGTTCACTATGACAACGGAGGCGGCGATTGCTGCCACGCTGTCCTCGGCAGGAAAGACCCTCGCACTCCTGCGCGCCATCAGCGAGAGCCCACGAACTCCGGTGCGACCCGGTGATCTCAGCACCTACACCCAGCTTCCCCGGTCGACGGTTTTCCGGCTATTGGCAGTGCTGGAACAAGAGGGCTGGATCCTTCGGGACCGAGCCGGAATCGAGTTAAACCCAGTAGCCGCCACAAGATGGGCGCAGGCGCGCTCTTGGCACTACCGTCAGCTCAGAGAAGCGCTGACGCCCTACCTTGTCGATCTCTACGCGCAGACGAGACTGACGATTCACCTCGGGGTGCTCGAGGGTCCCCAGGTGCTCTATCTGAATAAACTCCACGGCCACAGCCACATCCAGGTGCCAACCTGGATCGGCGCCACATTGCCTGCCGAACGCTGTGCCCTCGGCAAGGCATTGCTGGCACATACCCCATCGAGCGCAAAGAGCGTACGGCCCGTTCCGAGTGCCAAAGCGCCGATGGACCTCGCAGAAATGGCCTTGGAAGCAGAGTTGCGGGCGATCCGCCGTACCGGACTCGCCCACGATCACGGCTCGATCGAGCCAGACCTCATGTGCGTCGCGGTTCCGATCCTGGCCGGGAATTCGGTCCCGGTCGCCGGAATATCGCTGTCCATGAGGCGGTCACAGCCCGGCCTGCAACAGAGCGTGGTAGCTCTCAGGCGCGTCGCAGGCGAGGCTTCCGCACGGTTTTCCGTTCACAGCGATGCGTCGTGACCTAACGCCAACTATGCGCCATATCAATAGGACTCGCGGACACCACAGTCGTGGTGCCCGGGTTAAGGAGGCAGAAGCCATGATCAACGACCGACCAACAGGACCGTCTGGGCACTCCCGCACCGCGGGGCGCCTCTCAGTCCAGATGTACGTAGCCATCAAAACGCGACTCCTGCGGGGCAATGCGCCTCCCGGCGCGCGCCTGTCCGTGGAAGAGCTGCGGGCCGAATTCGGAGTCAGTAAGCAACCTGTAATGGAGGCGCTTCGCCTGTTGACCGCCGACGGCTTGGTCGAGATCCTCCCTCAGATTGGTTGCGTGGTCACGACCTACTCGCCCGAGGAAGTCGAGGACTTCTTCCACATGTTCGCCGCCGTGCAGGGAGCCGTCGCCGCCGTCGCCGCCCTCCACTGCACTCCCGCCGCGCTCGATGAACTCGACATAGTTTCTCAGCAGATTAGAGCCCTGGCAGCCAACCCCGATCAGGAGATCCGCAACGACTACCTGAGGCTGAACCGGGACTTCCACGAGTGCATCCACAGCATCGCAGGTTCGCGCATGATCACCGACACCAGCCGCCGTATGTGGGACCTCAGCGACTTTCTCATCAACACCGCCAGAATGGCCCAGCCGATGGCCACTTCAATCGATGGACGACAAGACGACCACGATCGCATCCGAAACGCTCTCGCATCTCGCGACGCCGACGCAGCAAAGGCAGAAATGGAGCAGCACGTTCTTGAGACGCTAGACCTGCTACAAGGATGGGACTTGACCTTGTCAGCGGACCCGGACAGGCGAGGTTCCGTGGATCGGGGGAATCCGTGCAACGGCTCCCTTCCGCCGTGTCGCCCATAATCCTCTTCCGGCGCAACTCCTGAAACTACCGATAACGGATACTTTGCCGAACTGGACATCTAAAGATCCTGTGCTGCAATGAATGTAGTCCCAATGACCACTAATTCATCGCCAGTTGGCTCTCGGTGGCATGATCGACGGCAACGCCGCTGACCGACAGCACGAGGGTGCTTCCGATCAGCGGCAGGCGATTCCCGCGCCATCGCGGAAGCGGTGTTTCATCGTGGATCGTCGGGAACCGCCACAGGACCGAACCGGGCCGCCTGTCGGTGCCGGGCATCAGCGCCCGGAGTCGTGCGGCGTCTTCGCTCAGTGCCTTCTGAAGGTGGGGTCGTACATCCTCTGCGACGTCCCGTGGCAGTGAGGAGCCTTGGTGTACGAGGTCGGCGGTGTTCTCGATGAGTCGTGCGGCCCGCGTGAGGAGTGACTCCGGCACCCTGACAGTGGGAAGCTCGCCGTCGTGATCCCGGGTCAGGACGCCAAGGGTGGAGATCAGTGCCATCGCTGTTGGCGGCTCGTGGGGAGCCCTGTCGGCGTCCGTGAGGGGTGGCGACTCGACGAGGGCGGCGATCGTCGCACCGAGGATGGGCAGGGGCATGGCAATGGTGCGGGGCAGTGTCAGCAGGTCGGCGCCGGGTGCCTAGTCTTTGATGCTCAGGGCCAGGTCACGGGCGAGCGTGCGCAATGTCTCCTGGTCGAAGTACTGCCGGGCAGTGCGTTTGGTGATGCGCATTCGCTCAGCCACGGTCGTGACTCGGTCGGTAAGCAGGTCCCCGAGTTGATCGGCGGGGGCGGTCGTGCCAGCGCCTCACCGAGGGCGGACGCCATCGCACTCACCCATGACGATCGTGGCATCGGGGCCTCCTGCTCAGCGCGTTCCACCTCACCAGGTCTGTCTACCTGGCCCGCCGCGAAACGCATCGGTCGATGCTGCGCGAGGAGTGAGCCGACCGTCCCCGTCCACTCCCCGACCTGACGGCATGGGCACTAGGACCCTTTGCGGGGCAGCGGGATCGGTACGGATCGCCCCGGTGACGAACGGGTGCGACGCTCCGGCTCCCTCCCACCACGTTCGGCTACCTCACCCTTGATGACGCCATGCGCAAGTGGATTCGGCGTATGCAGCGGGTCGAGCCTGCCGATGAGAGGGTGATCGGTGAGCGGTTCCCCGAGAATCGCCAGACCGCCGCGGTGCAGGGTCAGCCCGGCAATCGAGGCCACCAGGACAACGGTCCTGTCGTACACGATGAGCACGATCGTCGAGGCAGCGACATGATCGGCACGCAGCTTCCACACCCCGCGTCCGCGCTCCCACAACTCCTGCGGCGGAAGACCTGCGGTGTACCCGACGTGCGTGCGGCCCAGGGGGTCATCGGGACCGGCGGGGGCGGAGTCGCCGAGCGTGACCCGGACCGCGGTGATACGCGCCGGGGCCTGCATCGGGCGAAATCCCCGCAACTCGGACGACGCCCCGCTCTCACGGTCCCGGGGCAGGTGAGTGAACGGCGGATAGTGCCGGCCTGTGAGGTGGACCAGGGGCAGCTCCCCGGTCGCGCTGAAGCGTTGCTGCTCGCAGAACTGCAGGCGCCGCTCGATATCGGCGTCCAGGGGCGTGTCGAGGATGTCGAAGCCGAGCTTCTTCAGCGCCCACCCGATCTCGATGTCGTGCCAGCCGGGAAGAAGCCTGGGATGGAGATGGCCGGCATCGTCCGGCACCGCCTTGTGCATCGCATCCCGGCAGTCGGGCGGCAGCGCGTCGAGGATCCGCAGCATGCACGCCCCGAGCAGGCTCGACGTCGAGCAACTGAGCGTGGGTCGATGCTCGACGGCCGCAATAGCGACATACACGCTGACCATCCGCACGAAGTACGCCTCCACCAGCGGGAAGATCTTCTCCCACCACGGGGTGGTGTCGGCCCCGGTGGCGCAGAACAGGGCGTAGTGGGGACTGGTATCGAGGAGGCGGACCGCGGCGACCGCGGACTCGTCGAGCCTGTCGAGGATCAGGCGGGCGTGCTCGGTGACCTCGCACTTGCGGCACGGGTCGGCGAGCACCCGGAAGGTGGATTCGGAGGACTGAAACCGCCGGTGCCCGCAACTGTAAACAAGACAGCCAGGAGCGACGCAGTACAGGCACGCCTCGGGGTTCCCGTTCTTCCACGCGGCGGGCGAGCGCCGCTGCAGCGGGGTTTCACGCCACTCGTGACCGGCAGGGCAACGCCACCACAGCATCTCGTGGGACGAGTTCGTGGTCGAGTCGAGATCGACCCCGGTATTGCGGGTCGGATGTAGCTGGCGGAACAGTTCCGGGTGTTGGTCTTTGAGACGCACACGCCCCCCTCGAGACTCGTCGGTATCAACACTTTTCGGGCACCGGCGGCACCCGCCTCAGCACTGGCGATCGGGTGTCCGGGAGGGGTGTTTACGTCAGCCAGGCCATGAACCCGAGCATGAACGTGCCCAGGCCGACCAGGAGCACTGTGCCTTCCTTGCTCACGGTCATCCGGCCGATCACCCTGGTGGACGAGAGGTACCCGACCCCGGCGGAGACCGCGCCCAGCATCATCAGAAAACCAGCGCCCGGGCCGAGAAACCGGACATCTTCGATCGTCGGCAGCGGTATCCCTGACTCAGCAGCAGGGGTGGAGGTCAGGGCGTCGCCGCGTGAGACTTGGAAGTTCGTCATGACTGCGCACGGTAGATCAGATTCCGGGACCGCAGGTGAGGATATGAGTGGCCCTGACCAGCAGCGATGCCCTCGCGGGCATCGCTGAGCCTAGCAAGATCGCCGCAGGTCGGGCGTGTCGCCGCAGGTCTGACGGAGTGTCGCCGACGCGATCCCCTGTCCGGACGTGCGTGTTACCTCTGACCTCCGGTACCAGGTACCGGAAGCAGGTCCCAGTACTGTCATGTGGTCCGTACCGGAAGACCTCGAGGAGTGAGATCTGTGGCGCGCAAGGTCGTAGTAGAGCTGGTCGACGACATCGACGGCACCGCCTTCGGGGACGACGGCGAAAGCATCCACTATGCCGTCGACGGCGTCGAGTACGAGATCGACCTGAAGGCCGAGCACGCCAAGGAGCTCCGCGAGATCTTCGAGTACTACATTCAGCATTCCACCCGGGTCGGTGGCCGCAAGCACCGCGCGGACCGGTCGGCCAACCCCACCACCGCGAAGCGGCGGCGGGATGAAACGAAGAAGATCCGCGCCTGGGCGATCGAGCAGGGCTACGAGCTCTCCTCCCGCGGCCGTATCCCCACCGAGGTCGAGGAGGCCTTCCGCGCCGTCCACTGACGCCCCTCGACCGGTCACCTGCCTTAGTGCAGGAGCATGTACCACCATGTCCCCGTGAAATCTGTGGTCAGGAGGGGCGTAAGCCAGGGGAACCAGTAGACAAGGTCGTGCATGGGGCCGCTCCTTGGTCGGCGGCGGACTCCGTTGTGCCCGTCTACCTGGTCTTATCATGCATCCGCCGGAGATACGTCGGTGCGCCGTGGCACGCTATCGGTATGTGCGGGCGCTACGCATCGACGACGAGCCGGAAAACTCTGCTCGAGACCTTCGAGATCGACCCCGACCGGGCCGACCCGGAGATGGCGCCGGACTACAACGTCGCACCCACGAAGACCTCCCCCGTCGTGATCACGCGCGCACCGAAGGACACCGACGAGCAGCCCCACCGGCAGTTGCGCAACCTCAAATGGGGTCTGACGCCCTTCTGGTCGAAGGACCAAAAAATCGGGTCCCGCATGATCAACGCCCGCGCCGAGACCGTGCACGAAAAGCCCGCGTACAGACAGTGTTTCAAGTCCAGGCGCTCGATCATTCCGGTGGCCGGGTTCTATGAGTGGTTCCCGACCCATGAGGTGGGCAAGTCCGGGAAGCCGCTGAAACAGCCCTACTTCGTCCACCCGGCCGGAAGCGACATTCTGCCGCTGGCCGGCATCTACGATTTTTGGCGCAATCCCGAGGTTCCCGACGAGGATCCGGATGCCTGGCTGGTCACCTTTTCGGTGATCACGACCGAGGCCACCGACGATGTCGGACACATTCACGATCGGATGCCGATGAGCGTGGCCGCAGAGAACTGGGCGGATTGGCTCGACCCCACCAACACCGACGTCGACTACGCCCGAACCCTGATGGCCCCACCAGCGCCGGGCAGCCTGCAGACCTACCCGGTGTCGAAGGCCGTGAACAACGTCCGCAACAACGGCGCCGACCTGGTGAAGCCGATCACCGTCGAGAACGCCCGCTGACCCTGGGTGGTCTGGCACGGGCAGGCCGCGCCCTCGCGGCGTGCACACCGCAGGAATAGCACCCGAGGGTCCACTGTTGAAGGATCTGACGGTGGCGCGCATACCCCGGGTACCACACCAGAACAGTCGCTGCGAGCGACCACTTGCCGAGAGGCGATATGGCGTCACTGTCACCGACACCCCCGGCCGGTAAGACCTGCAGTGCGCAGCGTTCCGGTAGAGGGGATGAGGAGCCGCTGACATCGGGGAAGGTGCCGGCGGCTTTCCTCTGGACCGACTACAGGTCCTCGACCCGGACCGACTCGGGGTCGATATCCAGGCGCCTTCCCTTATACGACGGATGTCTGAGCCCACCTCGGACGTGCTCCTTGAAATCGACCTCGATCACCGTGACCGGTGTCAGCCACCGCACCTCGGTGAAGCCCTCCACGCCCGCCGACGAGTCCGTGAGGGGGCTGGTGGGGCGTTCGAGCGGGCGAAATTCCTCCCGGAACTGGCGGCGCGCGGACAGGCTCAGGCCGCTGCTGACGTGACCGACCTGCTCGAGCTGCCCGTCGGCGTTATAGGCGCCGAGCACCAAGGCGGCCACCGACCTGCTGCTGCCGACGAACCCGACCGCGAGCACCGTGCCCCTCGTACGGATCGCGGTCTTGATCCACGACCGATGACGTTGTCCCGGAAGGTAAATCGAGTTCGAGCGTTTCGCGACGATCCCCTCGAGCTGGGCCGACCGGGCCGCGTTCAGCATGACGCGACCAGTCTGGGATTCCCAGTGCGGAGGCACCGTGATCGGCAGCCCGCCGATGTTCTCGATGACCGAGCCCAGTTCGGCCAGCTCCGCCCGCCGATCCAGGTACGGCGCCCGCAGCAGATCTTCGCCCCGCCGGACGAGAACGTCGAACGGCAAGTACGTCACCGGTATCCGCCGTTGCAGCGGTCTCGTCGCATGAACGACACCGAGCCTGCGGGCGAGCAGCCCGAACGATGGCCGGCCGCGGTCCATCACCACGATCTCCCCGTCCAGGACGATGCGTCCACCGGCCCCGAATGCCGTGGACAGGGCGTCGGCGACCTCCGGAAAGGAGGCGGTCACGAGGTGGAGATTGCGGGTCCACAGCTCGGGCTCGCGGCCGCCGCCGACCGACGCCAGCAACCGGCACCCGTCGTACTTCATTTCGAAGCTCCACGGCCGGTCACCGTCCGGAGGAGGACCGGCCGTCGCCAGCATCGGCGCGATCAGCCGACTCATTCCTCGATTGTGCCCTGACCTGCGCCCCCATCGCGCGGCGCCGGGGCAGTGGGCGCTGGGTCGCCGCAGTCCTCCTTCGGCACCTCGGTAGTTTCGTATCGAACTACGTAACTAAACGAAACTTTAGATACGAAAGCGACGAAAGGAGTAGGGTCGGTGCGGTGACGACTGTCGGTTCTCGGCCGATCTGGGCGCGTTTCTCATATAGGTGGCGCGGCGTTGGCGCGGCTTCTCATCCGATGTGGCGGAAGTGGCGGAGCCGTAGGTCGTACATCGTGGACGAAGCGGATCGGCGTGGAGCCCGCCAGGAATCCGCCACATTGGATGAGAAGGAGTGGATGTCGGCATGACTGACGCAAGTGGCGCACGGCAGGTCAACCCCGATCGGCCGCGCCAGATCGGCCGAGAACCGACAACGACCAACGACATCGACGCCCGGGGCGGTCGCGGCGGGCTGTGTGAGTTCCCCGGTGGCTGTAGTCGACCCAGCCTCGACGATCCGAAGACGGGAAGGCCGTCCAAGTTGTCCTGTGACAGTCGATCGTCCTTTTTGTCAGTCAATCTTGCTCATTCCCGTTTCTCTGCCAGTACAGTTTGCTCGGTCTGTTATTGCTGGGGA
>NZ_JBHURF010000046.1:0-40010 GCF_042674125.1 Rhodococcus sp. NPDC056960
ACTCATCCTCGACGGCACCCACCAACCGTCGGGCTACACCGAACCGATCCTGCACCGCCGCCGCCGCGAATACAAAGCCGCCAACGCCTGACCCCGCGCTCGACGTTCGGCCCCGTCACCTGCCTGGTGGCGGGGCCGATTTTCTCGGGGTGATCTCGCGCATCACTACACTGCGAGGGTCAACGTCGAACTCGTCGGACAGGAGCAGGGAAGCACGTGGGGCAACATCGCGGCGAATCGCGCGCCAGGGGTGTCAGCAAGGGACCTTTGATCGCGCTCGGTCTCGTCGTCGTGATCGTGCTGGGGGTGTTCGGCTGGATTCAACTGCGCGACCGGATCAACGATCAGGGCGCGGCGGCGGCGGGTGCGTGCGTCGAGGGCGAGGCCGAGCTCGCGGTGGCGGCGGATCCCGACATCGCGCCCCAAATTCAGACTCTCGCCGACCGCTACACGGCGACGGCTCCGGTGATCCGCGATCAGTGCGTGTCGGTGACGGTCACTCCCGTCGCGTCCGACACCGTGCGCGATG
This sequence comes from Rhodococcus sp. NPDC056960, assembly GCF_042674125.1. NCBI lineage: Bacteria > Bacillati > Actinomycetota > Actinomycetes > Mycobacteriales > Nocardiaceae > Rhodococcus > Rhodococcus sp. NPDC056960. The sequence goes on from NZ_JBHURF010000046.1 coordinate 530, forward strand.
CCTTGTCGAAAGGACCCGGCGGCGCCTGGGACTCGGCGGCGCTCGGGCCTCGCCCCGCACTGTGGATTCCGTCCAGCTCCCACTCCGTCAAGCAGGTGGCAGCGGCCGGAGTCATCAGCGGCGAACCGCGTCCCCTCGCCACCAGCCCGGTGGTGCTCGCGGTCCGGACTGCGTTCGCCGGCGCACCGGCGACCGCGGCGATCGACTGGAAGGACCTGCCGTCGCTGCAGACGGGCCGTGATTCGCTCGCGTCCCTCGGGTTGTCCGGCTGGGGCAGTCTCGGCATGGCGCTCCCCGTCGGCCCCGGCGCCGAGAGCACGGAAATGGCGGTCGAAGCGGTCGCCGCCTCGGTCACGGGAAGCACCACGGGTCCGGTGACGGAGGAGCAGGCACGGTCGGTCCCGGTGACGTCGGCGCTGACCGGTCTGGCGCTCGGCTACGAGGCGACCTCCGGGACCAAACCCGCCACGACGCGTGACGCGCTCACCACACTTGCGGAGCAGGGTGACCCTTCCACCTCCGCCGTCCACACCGTCGCGGCCACCGAGCAGCAGGTATACCAGACCTTGCGCGACGCACCCGGAGCCGACATCACCGCATTCATCCCGAAGGGCCCGACACCTGTGGCTGATCATCCGGCCGCCGTCCTGGCCGGCCCCGCAGTCAACGAGACGCAGAGCCGGGCCGCCGCGCAGTTCGCGGAGTTCGTCCGACAGCCCGAACAGGCTCAGGTGCTGGCCGACGCCGGTTTCCGGGTCGAGGGATCGGCCCGCCCCGGCGACACCACGCTGTCCTTTCCCGGTCTCGGGCCCACCCTGGTGCCCGCCGACGCCGCCGCGGCGACCGAGCTGATGGACGTGATCCGGAACCCGGTCACGCCACGCACGTCGACCGTCCTGCTCGACCTGTCCAGCTCGATGGGACAGGTCGAGGGGTCGGCGACCCGTCTGGAGAACACGACGGCGGCGCTCGCGGCGCACGTCGACCGTTCTCCGGACACCTCGAACCTCGGACTGTGGGAGTACAGCACGGCGCTCGACGGGTCACGGCCCTACACGACGGTGGTCGCCACCGGTCCCCTCTCCGCAGGCGGTTTCACCGAGGGCACACGCAGGCAGGCTCTCGACGCGCGGCTGGCCAAGGCGACACCGGCCACCGGGTCCTCGACGTACACGTCGCTCGAAGCCGCCTACACGAGTGCGGTCGAGGGATACACGCCGGGACGCACCAATTCGGTTCTGCTCGTCACCGACGGCGCCAACGACGATTCCGTGTCGCGCGCCGAACTGCTGTCCGCCATCGCCGCGGCCTCGAGTTCGTCGAAGCCGGTGCGCATCGACGTCGTGACGATCGGCCAGAATCCCGACCTCAACACGTTGCAGGCGCTGGCCGATCGCACCGGCGGGTCGCTGGAGAAGGTCGCGTCGTCGGACGGAGCGGCGTTGCCGACCGCGATCAGCAAGCTGCTGTCGTGACGCGACTTCTCGTCTTCGCGGTCTTCCTCGCACTCGTCACCTGGTGGCTTCATCGGCGACTCGTCCGCGCTACCGGGTTGGGGCGTCCGTGGTCGGTGGTCGTGGACGTGGCGCTCGTCGTGCTGTGGATTCTCGCCGTCATCGGCGTCGGCAGCGGCGAAGCCTTCGACCCGGGTTGGGCGCGTCCGCCGGGGTGGGTGGGCTGGGTGTGGCTCGGCGCGATGTTCTATCTGGTGCTCGGGCTGCTCGTTGTCGCCCTGGTGTCCTTGCTGAGCAGGCTAATCGCCCGCCTGCGCGGTACCGGGAACACCGAACAGGTCGATCTGTCGCGTCGGCGCGGCCTGCGCATCGCGACCGCCGCCGTCGTGGTGGGTGCCGTCGGCGTCGCCGGGTACGGGGTGTCGGAGGCTGCGCGACCGCGGATCGTGCGCGTTCGGGTGCCGCTGCGGCGTCTGCCCGCCGAATTCGACGGTGTCCGTGTGGCGCTCGTGTCCGACCTCCACGTGGGCCCGGCGCGGGGAGTGGATTTCACCCGCCGTGTCGTCGATCTGGTGAACTCCGAGAAGCCGGATCTCGTTGCGATTGCCGGCGATCTGGTCGACGGCACCGTCGCGAAGGTGTCGCCCGACCTCCGACCGCTCGGCGACCTCGACGCCCCGCTGGGGGTGTTCGGGGTCAGCGGCAATCACGAGTTCTACGCCGACGACGGTGGCCGGTGGCTGGATGTGTGGGATCGCCTGGGCATCCGGACGCTGCGCAACGAACGCGCGACGCTCACCCGCGGCGGCGCCACCATCGACATCGTGGGCATCCACGACTATTCGTCGCCGGCGCCGTACGAGCCGGATCTTCCCGCCGCGCTCGCGGGACGCGATCCGTCGAGGTTCGTCGTGCTGCTCGCGCACGAACCACGGCAGGCGCTGGAGGCGTCGGATCTCGGTGTGGACCTGCAGCTGTCGGGGCACACGCACGGCGGCCAGATGTGGCCGCTGCGCTATCTGGTGCCGCTGCAGCAGCCGTCGGTGGCGGGTCTCGACCGGATCGGGAACACCGACCTCTACACGACCCGTGGGGTGGGCGCGTGGGGTCCACCCGTGCGGGTGGGCGCCCCGCCGGAGATCACGATCCTCGAATTGGTGCGCGAGGACTGACCTCGGCGGTGCCCGCCCCGCCGGAGCGGGACGGGCCGCCTTGCGTCAGGCGCCTTCGAACGCGGAGATCGGCGGGCAGGAGCACACGAGGTTACGGTCGCCGTGTGCGCCGTCGATGCGCCGCACCGCAGGCCACACCTTCGGCCGGGCCTTGCCGCGGGGGAACACGGCCGTCTCCCGGGTGTAGGGGTGGTTCCACTCCGCGGCCAGGCAGCCGGCCGTGTGCGGAGCGCCGCGCAGCGGGTTGTCGTCCACCGGCCACTCCCCCGCGCCCACGCGATCGATCTCGGCGCGGATCGCGATCATCGCCTCGCAGAACGCGTCGATCTCTTCCAGGTTCTCGCTCTCGGTGGGCTCCACCATCAGCGTGCCCGCCACCGGGAAGCTCATGGTCGGTGCGTGGAAACCGTAGTCGGCGAGGCGCTTTGCGACGTCGTCCACGGTCACACCGGTGTCCTTGGTGATCTGCCGGAGGTCGAGGATGCACTCGTGGGCCACCATTCCGCCCTCGCCGGTGTAGAGGACGGGGAAGTACTCGTCGAGGCGGCGCGCGATGTAGTTGGCCGAGGCGATGGCGGTCAGGCTCGCGCGGCGCAGTCCGACGGCGCCCATCATCCGGATGTACGCCCACGTGATGGGAAGGATCGACGCGCTGCCGTAGGGGGCCGCGGAGATCGGTCCGGCGCTGCCGAGTTCGGGGGCGAACGGATGCCCGGGCAGGAACGGCGTGAGGTGGGACCGCACACCGATGGGACCGACACCGGGGCCGCCGCCGCCGTGCGGGATGCAGAACGTCTTGTGCAGATTGAGGTGGCTCACGTCGCCGCCGAACCGGCCGGGACGGGCCAGCCCCACGAGGGCGTTGAGGTTCGCTCCGTCGACATACACCTGGCCGCCGGCGTCGTGGACGGCGGCGCAGATGTCGGCGATCTCGTGCTCGTACACACCGTGCGTCGAGGGGTAGGTGATCATGATCGCCGCGAGACGCTCCGCGTGGTCGGCGATCTTTGCCCGTAGATCGTCCAGATCGACGTCACCGTTCGGGCGGCAGGCGACGACCTCGACGCGCATCCCGGCCATGACCGCGGACGCGGCATTCGTGCCGTGGGCGCTCGACGGGATGAGGCAGGTGTCGCGGTGGTCGTCGCCGCGGCTGAGGTGGTAGTTGCGGATCGCGAGCAGTCCCGCGTACTCGCCCTGGCTTCCGGCGTTCGGCTGCAGACTCACCGCGTCGTACCCGGTGACGGCCACGAGCCAGTTCTCGAGGTCCTTGATGATGCGGAGGATGCCCGGAGTGTCCCCGGTCGGCGCGAACGGGTGCAGTCCTGCGAACGCGGGCCAGGTGATCGCTTCCATCTCGGCCGTGGCGTTGAGTTTCATCGTGCACGAGCCGAGCGGGATCATGCTGCGGTCGAGCGCAATGTCCTTGTCGGACAACGCCCGCAGGTAGCGCAGCATGGCCGTCTCGGTCCGGTAACGCGTGAATGCCTCGTGCTGGAGGTAGTCGGATCCGCGGAGCTGCGCGTCCGGCACCGCCGTGCCCGTGGCCGCGACCACGGCGCCTTCGCCGCCGAACGCCGCCAGCACGTGGGCGACGTTCTCCGCGGTGGTGGCCTCGTCGCACGCGACGGCGACGTGATCGGCGTCGACGAGCCGCAGGTTGATGCCGGCGTCCTTCGCCTTCACCACGACATCCGACGCGCGGCCGTCGACCCGCACGAGAATCGTGTCGAAGAAGTGCTCGTGGACGACGATGGCCCCGGTCTTGCGGAGTGCGGCAGCCAGGGAGTGTGCCGTATTCGCGACGCGCAGCGCGATCGCCTTCAGCCCCTCGGCGCCGTGGTAGCTGGCGTACATGGCCGCGAGAATCGCCAGCAGCACCTGGGCGGTACAGATGTTCGACGTGGCCTTCTCACGACGGATGTGCTGCTCGCGGGTCTGCAGCGCCAGCCGGTAGGCCTTGTCGCCGTCCGCGTCGACGGAGACGCCCACCAGACGGCCGGGGAGTTGCCGCGCGTGCTTGGTGTGCACGGCGAGGTAGCCGGCGTGCGGGCCGCCGAAGCCCATCGGGACACCGAATCGCTGGGTGGTGCCGAAGCAGGCGTCCGCACCGATCTCGCCGGGCGGGGTGAGGAGGGTGAGCGACAGCAGGTCGGCACCGACGGCGACCAGCGCGCCGCGCTCGTGGGCGGCGGCGATCACGTCGGTGTAGTCGACGATGCGGCCGGACGCCCCTGGCATCTGTCCGAGGACCCCGAAGAAGTCGCCGTCCGGCAGTCCGGCAGACAGGTCGGTGACGACGATCTCGATGCCCAGCGGCTCGGCGCGGGTCTCGACGACGGCGAGGGTCTGCGGGAACAGGTCCGCGTCGACCACAAATCGCGGCGACTTGCTCTTGCTCGCGCGGCGCAGCAACGTCATCGCCTCGGCGGCGGCGGTGGCCTCGTCGAGCATCGACGAATTGGCGACCTCCATGCCGGTCAGGTCGGCGACCATCGTCTGGAAGTTGAGGAGGGCCTCGAGGCGGCCCTGACTGATCTCGGGCTGGTACGGCGTGTAGGCGGTGTACCAGGCCGGGTCCTCGATGATGTTCCTGATCAGGACCGGCGGGGTGAGGGTGTCGTAGTAGCCGAGACCGATCATCGACGTCGCCACGGTGTTCTGGGCGGCGAGCGCGGACAGTTCGGCGAGCGCTTCGTGCTCGGAGACTGGGGTGGGCAGGGCGTCGAGACCGTCGGCGATGCCACCGGTGACACCGTCCAGGATGACGGCGGGGACGGCCTTCGCGGCGAGATCGTCGAGCGAATCGGCTCCGACCAGTTCGAGAATGTGCGCGAGTTCCGCAGCGTTCGGGCCGACATGACGATCGGCGAATGTACGGCTTCCAGCGTCGATCACGACAACTCCCAAGCAGTTCGGAGGATCAGGACACGCCCCGCGTCAGCGGAACGTCCCTCCCCCTCTGTCGCCTGCTCTCGTCGAGCGCCTGAGAGATTCGGTACCGTCGTTCGCGTGCGACGACGGCCCTTTCCCCGTGGGCGGGTGGGTGCTCCCACCGCTTTCCAGAGACGTCGGAGCCCGCACGGTCCTGTCTGCCTGAGAGATTGACGGGGAGGTGTTGCTCCTTCGGCGCCCGAACTCCCGCACACACTGTTTCTGTGCATGCAGTGCCCGGAACTCTCCCGCACGGCGTCGACGCACCGCCAGTCTATGTCACCGCTGGCGATGGCGGCGCAGGCAGCGCCGCGCCCGGACGGATGTGACCTACCCCGTCTTGCGGCTCGCGCGGTTCTTGCGCCGCGACGCGAGTTCGTCCTCCGGGCTCTGCTCACTCGCGCCGCCGTCGGCCCGCTCGGCCGGGAAATCGGCGATGGTGCCGGTCAGTTCGCGCATCGCACCGCTGACCGCGATGCCGAACACACCCTGCCCGCCCTGCAGCAGATCGACGACCTCTTCGGCGGACGTGCACTCGTAGACGGTGGTCCCGTCCGAGAAGAGTGTGATCTTCGCCAAGTCCCGTACTCCGCGCTTCCGGAGGTGGTCGACGGCCACGCGAATGTTCTGCAAGGATATTCCGGTGTCGAGCAGACGCTTGACGATCTTGAGAACGAGGATGTCTTTGAACGAGTACAGCCGCTGGCTTCCCGAACCCGCTGCGCCGCGAATGGACGGCACCACGAGGGATGTGCGCGCCCAGTAATCGAGCTGGCGGTACGTGATTCCCGCGATCTGGCAGGCGATGGGGACGCGGTATCCGACGAGGTCGTCGGGCACGGAATCGTCGGGGAAGAGGCCCGGCTGGATCTCTTCGGAGCTGAACTCGGGCTCGGCAACGACGTCGCCGGGCGCAAGATTCAGCGCATTCTCCTGCGGCCGATCTCCCACTGACTACTCCCTCTCGCATGTTGCACTGAACCCGACGATCAGTGCGCCTGTGACGCGCGTCGCCAGTGTCCGCGGCGAACCGCAGCACATCGCGCGGCGTGAACGCCACCAGTGACATCGAGCAAGTCCGTACCCTGAACCTACTCAGCGTACGCCCGATGCAATCTGCAGGGCAGAAAATCACTGCACTGAACGCTATGACTCCGAGGAGACCGGGTCAACGCAACGCGCCGGAAGAACCTCAACGGATACTGCGCGCCGAGGCTCGTCCGCAGGGTGGAAGCTAGCCGTCAGTGGCCTTGAAATCGTCCGGCGACACGGACTCGAGGAATTCTTTGAATTTCTCGACCTCGTCTTCGCGCTCGTCCGGCATGACCAGACCGGCCTCGGTGAGGACCGCCTCCTCCGCGAAGATCGGCACGCCGATCCGCAGTGCGATGGCGATGGAATCGGACGGCCGGGCAGAGACCCGGGTGTTCTGGTCGAACACGAGGTCGGCGTAGAACGTACCCTCGCGGAGGTCGACGATGCGAACCTCCTTCAGGGTGCGTCCGAAGGCTTCGATCAGGTTCTTGATCAGGTCGTGGGTCAGCGGGCGCGCCGGCTCGACCCCCTGCTGTTCGAGCGCGATCGCGGTGGCCTCGGTCTGACCGATCCAGATGGGGAGGTACCGCTCGCCGTCGGTTTCACGCAACAGCAGAACAGGCTGACTCTGAGGCTGTTCGACACGAACTCCGATCACGTGCATTTCGCTCATCGCGTCTGCCTCCACCCTGCAATGGTCCGTCCGCGGCACACAATGCCGTACCAGGATTCTATTCGATTCGTGTCTGCTCTTCGACCGTACAGCCGTTCGAGCGCAGCGTCGTTGGGAAGTGTTCTCGGTGGGTGAACTCACTCACCGATCGAGCGCACCCCGGACTGCGGACTTCACCAGGCACGTGTGCAACGTGAGGGACAACGCGGCGAGTTCGCGCACCATCTCCTCGGCGCGATCCCGCGCACCGGCGTCGCGGCCCTTGGCCACCGGGCCGGCGATCTGCGCGACCAACCCGGCCTCACGGTCGGCCGCCAGTTTGAACGCACGCAGATGCCGCACCTCGAGCCCGAACTCGGACATGGCCCTCGCGGTGCGCGCCAGTGTCACTGCATCCTCGTCGAAGAACCCCGCCGGTCCGGGAACGACCAGTCCCCCACGGGTCAGTTCGCCGAGGAACTTCTCGTCGATCCCGGCCCGCGCGATCAGATCGTCGCGGCTGATCCGCACCTCGCGGTCGGTGCGGAACTCCTCGGGCGACACCTCACCGGGCGCCACGGTGAGCGTGCGCGGCCGGCGCGGCGACGAATCGCCGGCGCCGACCGTGGCCACACCTCTGTCGATGGCCTCGAGCTGCTCCTTGATGACCTTCAGCGGCAGATACTGATCGCGCTGCGCGGTAAGGACGTAGCGCAGTCGTTCACAGTCGGCGATCGAGAAACGCCGATACCCCGAGGGAGTGCGCTGCGGGCTGATGAGACCCTCGGCTTCGAGGAATCGGATCTTCGAGATCGTCACATCAGGAAAATCGGGGCGCAGTCGATCCAGCACCGAGCCGATCGACATCCCCGACTGCGCCTGCTGCTGCCGCACTGCGGTCATTGGCTACCCGCACCAGCTGACGTCTCACCGATCTGCGAACCACCGGCCGTGGTGCGGGGGCCGGTCAGGAAGACCAGTCGGAACTTCCCGATCTGGACCTCGTCACCGTTGGCCAGCACAGCCGAATCGACCGGCTCCCGGTTGACGTAGGTGCCGTTGAGGCTGCCGACGTCGACAACCTGGAACTCGTCGTCCTCCTGGCGGAACTCCGCATGACGACGGCTGACCGTCACGTCGTCGAGGAAGATGTCGCTGTCCGGGTGCCGTCCCGCCGACGTCGTCGGCTGGTCGAGCAGGAAGCGCGACCCGGCGTTCGGGCCACGCTTGACGACGAGCAGAGCAGAGCCCGCGGGCAGTCCTTCCACACCCGACACCGGGGCCTCCGGAGCCTGTGTTGCCGAGGAGCTGTCGAGCTCATTGAGAAAGTCCGCGCGGAAGACCGACGTGGTTTCCGCCGGCGACTCCCCATAGACCGCGTCGTTGCCGTTCTCGCTCACCGTTTCTCCTCCTAGTTCGATCATCCAGCAATATTCGCTGGACTACGCAATGCCACTCGGTACTACATAATTCGGTTCCCGTGCACATTAACTTCTGTGCAAACTCCCACGATCACATTCAAACTACGGACCTGCGCCCCGACACGGCACATGCGTTCACTTCGACCGTACCCTGCGCACGCCGGTGCGTGTAGTGAGACAGGCCGCCAGCACATTACGAACCGGTATTCCGACAGCGGATTTCTCCGGCAACCCGGTTTTCCGGGCTGTCGGCGCGGTCCACCGCCGTCCGATTACCGATTCGCGGGCTCCCGGGAAATCAGCCCGCCGCGATCTCGCCGTAGCCGGCGGCGTCCAGCATCTCGCCGAGGGCCGCGTCAAGGGTCGCCTCGTCGTCGACGGCGAGTTCCACCAGCCACCCCTGCCCGTAGGGCGCGGAGTTCACCAGTTCCGGGTTGCCGTCCAGATCAGCGTTGGCGGCAACAACTTTCGCCGTCAGCGGCGCGTAGATGTCGGAGACGCTCTTGGTCGATTCCACCTCGCCGAACGACTCGCCCGCCGTCACGTCCTCGTCGACTGCCGGAAGCTGGACGAAGACGACGTCGCCGAGTTGGGACTGCGCGAAATCGGTGATGCCGACGCGTACCGTCGTGGGCCCGGTCCGCTCGACCCACTCGTGTTCGGCGGTGTACCGACGATCGGCGGGGATTTCGAGCTCACTCACAGTGGCTTCCTTTCGATGGCATTCCGCGGGCGGATGCGAAGATCAATTTCCGGGCTGAGCGTATTGGCGAGGTTTCGCCTCTCGCAAGGCGGAGATCGTGACCTGCTGTGATTGTTCGATCGTCAGCTGGCCGCCGCTGCGCGCGACCGTGTCGACGACCCCTCCGGGAATGTTCAGGGCCGCCGCCAGAGTGGGCGGATCACCGATCGCGACCACGCCGTACGGTGCGCCGATCTTCCGGCCGTCCACCGACACACCGCCGGGCGAACCCGACACCCAGGAGTCGACACCGATCCGGATGGGTGCGCCGTCCGCGCCCTGGATCTGGACGGCCTCGGCACCTGCGGCGCGCAATTCCTGCACGAGGTCGAGCAGCACCTCGGAGCCGACCCCCTTGCTGGGATCGGTGATGCGCAGCGTCACGCCGGGACCGGTGGCCGGTGCGCTTCCGACCTGGATCGACAGGGCCGACAGGCGTGCCTGCGCCTCGTCGAGCGCGGCCCCGGAACTCCCACTCTGTTGCAACGTTGCCAAGGTCTGTTCCAGCCCCGCGATCTCCTGGCGTAAGGCCGCCTCGCGTTGATTCAGGGTGTCCAGGACCACCAGCAGATCCGCGGGACTCGCCGAGTCGAGGGTGTCGCCGGATCCAGTGTTCTTCACCTGCGTCACGATGGCGATCCCCAGTCCACCGAGCAGGAGCGCGGCCAGGAGCGCGAAGACGACGTGCGAGCGCCGCGACGTCGCCGGTTCGTGCCCGTGCAGTTCGTGCTTGCCTTCGTGCCCGCTCATGTCCCGCTCACGCCCCGAACAGGCGCCGCCGGAGCGCCGCCGCGTTGCCGAAGATTCGGATGCCCAGCACGACGACGATCGCGGTGGACAACTGGGTTCCGACACCGAGTTGGTCACCGAGCCACACGATCAGCGCGGCCACCAGCACGTTGAAGACGAACGAGACGACGAACACCTTCGAGTCGAAGATCTCGTCGAGGTACGCGCGCAATCCGCCGAACACCGCGTCGAGGGCGGCGACGACGGCGATGGGCAGATAGGGCTGCACCGCGTCGGGCACTTGCGGGCTGAAGACCACTCCCAGCACGATGCCCACCATCAGCGCGAGCACCCCGTAGATCGCGGATCCACCCTTCAGTGCTGCCTTCATCCGTGTGACGCCTCCGTTCGACTCCGCCGTTGTCATCGTGTTCCTGCTTCCCGGGCCGCGCGCACTTCCCGCGCCGGGGCGGCGGGCAGGTGGAGATCGTCGGCCTCCGCCACCGCGAAGCCGATGCCGTACAGCTGCGCCACGCTGGACATCCGCAGGTAGGCGTCGCTCACGACGAACCCGGTCTGCATCGGCCCCTGGGGGCCGATCGCCGACACCACGTAGGGCGAGAACACCGGCTGATTGTCCACGAGCATCGCGCCACCGGCTTGCCGGATCGTCACGGACGGCCCCACCCGGACGTCGCCGACCGCGATCGCCTCCGCGCCGCTCGCCCACAGCGAATTGACCACCGATTGCAGGTCGCGATCGAGCACCACTGCCTTCCCTCCGACGCTGCGCTGCGACGAATCGGACAGGTTGGGTTTGGCCGCAGGGTCCGTCAAGGTCACCGTCAGGCCCGGGCCGTGCACGGCCTCGAGAGCGGCGTCGCCTTCGAGACCGCGGAGATCGCCGAGCAGCGCCGCACCGCGGGCGTCGCCCGCCAGTGCGGCGGCCCGGGCGTCGTCCGCTTGCGCCGACAGCGTGTCCCGGGTGCCCGCGAGAGTGCCCGCGCGGTCCTCGGCGTCGTGCACCTTGCCGAGAAGTTCGGAACGCACCTGCTCGGTGCCGGGGATTCTCTCGATGGCCTGCCGGTAGGCCACCGACAGCACGAGACCGACGAGCAGTGCACCGATCGCGATCCACACCTGCCGGCCGACGCGGGTCTGCCGGGAATGGCCCTGCTCACGATCCTCGGCGGCGCCTTCGTACCCGGGGTCCAGATGGTCGTTCATCAGGGACCTGAGCAGGGACGGCATCGGATTCCTGCGGATGTCGGAATCTGTCCGTTTCATCACTCGGCCCCGCGTTCCTCGCCGCCCGGTCCTCGCACGGGAACGGTCCGCGCGACGGTCAGCGCGTTAACGGTGTAGAGCAGTCCGGTCCAGACATACAGCACCGTGCCCCAGATCAACAGAGCCGCGCCGAGCGGTTGAGCCACCGTGGCGATACTCCAGTCACCGTGCGCCGCCAGGATCATCGGCAGCGCGAACATCAGCAGGAACGTCGCGCCCTTGCCGAGATACATGACGTCGGGGGGAGGCAGGCCGCGACGGCGGTAGATGAACAGGGTGAGCGCGAGCACCGCGTCGCGGACGATCAGGATCGCGGCCACCCACCACGGGATGAATCCGCGGATGACGAACGTGACCAGTGTGGTGACGACGTACAGGCGATCGACGAAGGGGTCGAGGAGCGCACCCAGCTTCGACGACTGGTCGAGGATTCGCGCCAGTTTCCCGTCGAGCCAGTCGGTGAAACCGCTGATCATGAGTATCGCGAGCGCCCACCCGTCGGAGTGGGTGACGAGCAACAGGTACACGAACAGCGGCACGCCGAGGAGCCGGACCACGCTCAGGAGGTTCGGGACCGTCACGATCCGGTCCGACCGCGCAGTGTCCCGGTCCACCGAATTCACCAAAATCTCCCCAGCGTCGAGTGCGGACCTGTTTCGGGCGCTCGTCGCACCGCTCTCGCCACTCTTCCACAACCGCGCTGGTGCCCGGGATCGTCCCGTCCGGCCGGCTCGTGTCACGCGCCCGGCGGTGACGGGACCGGGACGCGCGCGATCGCGTCGGCGGACAGACTCCCCAGGTACAGCCACCCGTCGTGTTCCCGCACCCCGGTCACGGGTGAGTAGCTCCCCTTACCTCCGCGCAGACTGTGCACGATCGTGCCCTCCGCGTCGAGCGCGATCACCCAGCCGGCGTGCTCGGGATCCGGTTGGACGGCGTCCGGCAGGTTCGCCGTCACGATGCGCAGCGTGGGGTAGGGCGCGATCATGTCCAGCAGTCTCATGCGCGGACTGTAGAGCGCCACCCAGAACAGCCCGCCACGCGTCTGCGACGTCATGTTGTCCGGGATGCCGGGCAGATTCCCGGCCCACACCGAGGCCCGGCCCTGAGACGGGCCGGTGAGGTCGACGCGGGAGATCTGGTAGGACCCGGTCTCGGCGACGAGGACGAACGATTCGTCCGACGCCAACCCGACGCCGTTGGCGAATTGCAGTCCCTCGGCGAGGAGGTCGGTCTCCCCGGTGCGTGGGTCGAGCCGCAGCAGGCGCCCGGTCCCCCGGTGTTCGAGGAGGTCGTAGCGGTGATCGGCGATCGTGAAATGCGCGGAGGAGTCGGTGAAGTACACGGTGCCGTCGCGGCCGACCGCCGAGTTGTTGCACGCCACGAGCGGACGTCCGGCCGCGGAGTCGGCGAGCACGTCGACGCGCCCCTTCTCGTCGACCCTCAGCACGCCGCGCTCGGCGTCGCAGACCAGGAACCGCCCGTCGTCGAGTACCTCGACACCGAGGGGTCGCCCGCGGGTGTTCGCGAGTTCGGTTGCCGTGCCGTCGTGGTCGAACCGCCAGATCCGCCCGTCGTTGCCTCCCGTGACCACTCGGCCGTCGTGATCGACGGCCACGTCCTCGGGGCCTTCCCCTGTGGGCAGAGCCCATCGTTGTATGCCGTCGAGAAGCCGGTTGGGAGCGAGAACTCCGGTCAGCGGTGGCGGCGACGGCGGATGCCAGGCGACGGGGTCGACGCCGGTGCGGTCGAGCTTGCGGGCGAGGGACTCGAAGAGGGTCACGAACTGTGAGATTAGTCGCCTCCCGCGGTCGCCGTGTCCTCGCTAACGCCAGGCGAAGACGGGCTGGTCGAAACCGTCGATGCGGGTGTGCCGCCCGTGCAGCGCGACCTCCCGGAACTGATACACGACCGCGCCGGTCGGGGCGTGCACGAGGTGGCGCCGAAACGGCCATTGGATCACCGGTTTCGACGATTCGGGAATCTCGACGAACCGCGGCTCCGCATCGATCTCGGGCACGGCCACCGAGAACACTTCCGCCACTTCCTCGCGATTGGGGACGAGCGACGTGATCGGCTGATCCGACCACACGACGAACGGTGTGATGACGTATCCGGATCGGGTGACGTAGTCGTCGAGCCTGCCGAGCACCGCGGACGGCTCCACGTCGAGTCCGAGTTCCTCGTGCAGTTCCCGTCGGGCCGCGTCCTCGCCGGTCTCCCCCGGATCCACCCCGCCGCCGGGCAACGCGAACTGGCCCGGGTGCGCGCGCATCTTGCTCGGACGTTTGGTCAGCGGAACGGCCTGACCGCCGGCGCCGTCGTTCATCACGGCGATCACGACCGCCGCGGACCGCCGATTCGTGGGGTCCACGATCCGGGGTTCGAAGCGCGCCAGTCTGCCGGCGAGCAGTTCCCTGCTGAGTACGTGCCCAGTCACCATCACCCGACAGTATCGCCCGTCGCCGCGAAACCCACGTTCCGCATCCCCCGCGTTTCGAGCGGGCTACCCGAGCAGTTGCTGCTTGATCTCGTTCTTGAGGACCTTCCCGAGTTTGGACCTGGGCAGGTCGGGCCAGACCACGATCTCCTTCGGGGTCTTCACGCTGCCGAGGCGTGCCTTCACGAACGCGGTGAGTTCGTCGGCCGCGATCTGCGAATCGGCCCGCGACTGGACGACGGCGACGACGCGTTCCCCCCACTTCTCGTCGGGAAGCCCGATCACGCCGCAGTCCTGCACCCCGGGGTATGCCATGAGCGCCTGTTCCACCTCGACGGAGTAGACGTTGAACCCGCCGGTGATGATCATGTCCTTGGCCCGGTCGACGATGTACAGGAAGTTGTCGTCGTCGAGATACCCGATGTCGCCCGTGTGATGCCAGCCGTGTGCCGACGCCTCCTGCGTCGCAACGGGATTCTTGTAATACCCCCTCATGACGAGTGAACTGCGCACCACCACCTCGCCCCGCTCGCCGGCCGGGAGCAGCGTCCCCTGCCCGTCCATGATCGCGACCGTGACCAGCGGGGAGGGCCTGCCCGCGGAGCTCAGCCGGGTGGTCGCGACCGAGCCGTCCGCGTGGAAATGGTCCTTCGGCGCCATGGTCGCGATCATCATCGGCGCCTCGCTCTGACCGAACAGCTGGGCCATCACGGGCCCTATCCGGGTCATCGCTTCCTCGAGCCGCGTCGGCGAGATCGGCGCCGCGCCGTACCAGAAGCATTGCAGCGAACCCAGTTCCGTGTTCTGCAGGTCGGGGTGGTCGAGCAGCATGTAGATCAGGGTCGGCGGCAGGAAGGTGTGGGTGACGCGGTCCCGGCCGATGTGGGCGAGGAACTGCCCCAGGTCGGGCGAGGGCATGATGACCACCTGCCCGCCGAGCGTGAGGATCGGAAAGCACAGGACACCGGCCGCGTGCGTCAGCGGCGCGAGGGCGAGATACACGGGTCTGCCCTCGAACGGGTAGCTCATCAAGGTCAGCGCGGACATGGTCTCGATGTTCCGGTCGGTGAGCATCACTCCCTTCGGCCGACCCGTGGTCCCGCCGGTCCCGACGATCATGGCGAGATCGTCGACGGGATCGGCGTCGAGGAGGTCCGTGCCCAGCCAGTCGTCGAACGAGTGGGCGTAGTCCTCGTCACCGCCCAGACACACGAGCGTCGTCAACAACGGCAACTGGTCGCGAATCCGATCGACCAAGGGCGCGAACGCTTTCTGGAAGATCAGGCAGCGGCAGTCGAAGAGGTCGAGCAGATCCCGGTTCTCCGCCGCCTCGTTCCTCGGATTGATCGGGCACCACACCGCCCCCGCCCGGCTGATCCCGAACACGCAGGAGAACGCGGTCGGGTCGTTGCCGGACAGGACGGCGACCGTGTCGCCCGGGGCGATCCCCGACCGCGCCAGCGCCGCCGCGACGCGACGGCTCAGGTGCTGGACGTCCGCGTACGACAGTGTGCGGTCGCCCATCGTCAGGCACGGCGCCGCCGGGCCGAGCGAGGCACCCTTGTCGAGGTAGTCGGTCAGGCGCATCGCGCGGTCCTCCTCGAAGCCGCCGGGTCGATCATTTCTGCACGGTGAGGACGGGCTCCATCACGAGGCCGAAGCTGCGCAGGATTCCCAGGAGTTCGCGGTGCCCGAAGGCCTGGCACGCCGACGCGAGGCCGGTCTTCTTCGGCGGTTGTTGCAGCAGGGAGTACGCGGCGTACGCCTGCAGGAGGCCGGTCTGCTTGTAATTGCAGTTGCCGTGGATGACGCAGTGCGCACGCCCCAACGGCCCCGACGCGTACACGGAGTCGAGGGACGTGTTGACCCGCGGGTTCTCCCGCGGCGGCATCCCGGCCTGCACGGAACCGGCGATCTCCGCGAGCGCCGCGTCCTGCTCGTCCGCCGGGAGGGTCTTGATCTGCTCCTCGACCATCTTCTGCGTCGCGACGACGCCCTCCATGACGGAGCGGTCGAACACGCCGCCCGCCGCCTTCACGTTGGCCACCCGCGGATCGTCCTTGAACCACACCGGATGGCAGGTGCCGCCCCACGGCAGTGCGAGCGCCATCTGGTGCTGTCCCGGAACGACGACGTCGAATGTGGTACCGGGGTCCCACTTCTCGTACCGGTTCTGCTCCAGGTAGTACCAGTCGGCCTTGAGGATCGTGAAGATCGTCTGCGTGGACGCGTAGGTGGGAAAACCCTTCCACAGCACCAGGATGTCGAGTGTGTCCAACCCCGGCGTCTCCAGTGCGATGTTTGCGGCGATCTCGCCGGTCGTGTACATCTGCGCGACGCCGGGAGACAGCAGCAGGCCCTGCTCGGCGTATTTGTCGCCGAACTTCGCCTGCACGTCCAGAACCCAGTCCTGCTCACCGGTCGTGTCGGTGTAGTGGCAACCCGCGGCGAGGGCCGCCTCCACGACGACGGCGCCGTGTTTGATGAACGGGCCGACCATGTTGCTCACCACCCGTGCCCCACTGAACAGTTCGGTCAGCGCCGGGACGGTGTGCTCGACCTCGACCACTTCGTGGTCGACGGTGTCGAGTCCGGGGACGCGGTCGAGTACTTCCTGGATTCGCTTCTTGTCCCGGCCTGCGGCGACGAACGGAATGGCGAACTCGCGCAGATACTCACACACGAGTCGTCCCGTGTATCCGGATACTCCGTAGACGATGACGGGCTTCTTGTCGGTCATGACGTGCCTTTCGAAATGTGAGGTGTCAGGGGAGATCGGTTACATGCCCATGCCACCGTCGACCGGCAGGCCGATGCCGGTGACGAAGCGGGCGGCGTCGGAGGCCAGGAAGACGACGGTGTCCGCGATGTCCGCGACCTCCCCGAGTCGCCCCAGGGGCGTCAGCCCGATCACGTCGGCGACCGCGGCGTCGGCGCTGGGCCACAGTCCGAGCCTCTCCATGTCCGCCGCCAGCCCGAGTCCCATCTCGGTGGCGACGAGCCCGGGGTACACGCAGTTCACGCGGACGCCGTACCCGAGTTTCCCGGACTCCTGGGCCGCGACCCGGGTCAGGCGATCGACGGCGGACTTGGTGGCGGAGTACCCGGCGATGCCGGGAAACGGGATCGTCGCGGCCACCGAGGAGACGTTGACGATCGCGCCGCCCGCGCCGGCTGCGCCCCCGGGACGCATGGCGCGCAGGCCGTGCTTCAGACCGAGTGCGACACCGAGAATGTTCACGTCGCACATCCGGCGGACGTCGGCGGGGTCGATGTCGACCACGAGTGACGAGATCTCGATGCCCGCGTTGTTGACGAGGAGGTCGAGTCCGCCGAGTTGCTCCACGGCGGCAGCGACGGCACGCTCCCAGTTGCCGTCGTCGGTAACGTCGAGTTGCACGAATCCGGTCTCGACACCGGACTTTCCGATGGACTCGGCAGTCGCGCGCCCTTCGTCCTCCAGGACGTCACCGATCATCACCGCCGCCCCGGCTGCGGCGAGGGCGGTAGCCATTCCGGCCCCCAGACCTTTCGCACCCCCGGTGACCAGCGCTTTCCGTCCTGCAAGATCACACACACTCATTCCGACCTGCCTTCGTACCGAGACGATTCGCGGAAACCACGTCGAGGGCCCGAAGCCGCACTGTGGTGTGGATCACAGAGTATTCGACTTTGGACGACTGTCAAGAATTCCCTTGACGACTGTCAAGTTTTTGTTACACAGTCGTCAAGGAACGCGGGCTACACTGAGCCACACCGTGCTGGATCTCGATAGCCGAACAGGATGAACGCCGTGACACCCGTCGCCGAGAAGAACGCCGACCGGGTCTCCCGCCGCCAGGTCGACAAATTCGCCGAGCGCCGCGATCAACTCGCCGAAGCCGCATTGCAGACCCTCTCGGAACTCGGCTACGCCCGCACCAGCCTTCGCGAGATCGCGCAGAACTCCGCGTTCTCCCACGGAGTCCTGCACTACTACTTCAGCGACAAGGTCGATCTGATCACGCACTGCGTCCGCCACTACAAGGCGCACTGCGTCACCCGCTACGACGGCGTGGTCGCCACGGCGCAGACTCCCGAGGAACTGAAGGCAGGATTCGGCCGGGTGCTGGTGGAATCGCTCCGCGACGAGGCGTCCATGCACCGCCTCTGGTACGACCTCCGCTCGCAGTCGCTGTTCGAGGAGTCGTTCCGCGCTGATGTCGCCGCGATCGACCAGAGCCTGGAAAACATGATCTGCCGCATCGTGTCCCGGTACGCGGAACTGGCGGGACGTCCGGTCATCCTCGCACCGTCCACCCTGTACGCCGTCTTCGACGGACTGTTCCAGCAGAGCCTCGCGAGGCATCTGTCCGGCGACACCGGCGCTGCAGACGCTCTCGCGGACAACGTCGATCAGGTTCTGGCGCTGGTCGTTCCGGCGCCGTGACACCCTCTACTTCTCGGCTGCGGCCCTGATCCGCTGTGCGAAGTCAGGTGCGTCCTTGCGGGCCGCCCGAAGCGCGAGGGGCGCGATCAGCTTTCCGATGCCGTGGCCTTCCAGCACGTTGAAGATCGTCACCTTGGTGCCCGCGCCCGACGGTTCGAGATCGTAACCGCCTTCCTTCGCGGTCACCGTGTTCGTCGAACGCTCGGCCCAGCGGATCTTCCGCGGTGCGTCGAATTCGGTGATCTCGAACTCGCGTTTCGTGGTCATCCCGGCATCCTTCACGGTGCTGGCGAACACGGTTCCGACTCCGGGCGGGCCGTCGGTCTTCTTCACGATTTCCTGCACCCGAGGGCTGAAGTCCCGGTCGTTGACGCCGGCAGCGAGGTACTCGAACACTTCCTCGATGGGGCGATTGATCACCACAGTGCCTTCGAACCGTCCAGCCATGCCAGCCTCCCGTTGCCGTGACCTGCCGGGTTACGACAGTACTCGCGACTCGGCGCAGGCGCGGTCACATCGTCGCCCGGCGGCCGGTCATACACAGTGACGCCGCACGATCCGGCGTCTCCCCCAGGGATCTCGTGCACAGGAAGGCCTCGACATGGACATCTCGATCACCGGAATTTCCGGGTCGCGCCACGGAGCGTCGGCACCCCCGTTTCTCTCCACCACCCGCGGCAGACTCACCCTGACATTGTTGTGCGCCGTTGCCTTTCTGGACTTCGTCGACGCCTCCATCGTCAACATCGCCCTGCCCGACATACGCGCCGGCCTCGACTTCTCGGTGCAGCAACTGCAGTGGGTGCCGAGCGCCTATCTCCTCACGTACGGCGGTGTCATGCTGCTCGGCGGTCGCCTCGCCGACCTGCTCGGTCGCCGTCGCGTCCTCGTCACCGGCACCGTCGTCATCGGATTGTCTTCGCTGATCGGTGGTTTCGCCGGCAACGCGGAAGTCCTGATCGGCGCCCGGCTCGCCCAGGGAGTCGGTGCGGCGCTGATGCTTCCGGCCGCCCTGTCTATCCTCACGACGACGTTCGAGGAGGGCCCCGAACGTCATACCGCGCTCGGCGTCTGGGCCGGCGTGGGCGGCCTCGCGTCCGCTGTCGGCGTGTTTCTCGGCGGCCTGCTGACGGAGGGTCCGGGCTGGCGGTGGGTGCTGTTCGTCAACCCGCTGGCGTGCGTTCTCGTGCTGCCCGCGGTCTATGCGCTGATTCCCGGCGACCGGCGGCGCGCCGGGTTCGCGAACTTCGACGTCGTGGGCGGCGTGCTCGGCACCGCCGGAATGCTGCTGCTCGTCCATGCTCTGGTCGAGGCACCGGACCAGGGCTGGGGTGCCGCCCGCACCATCGGCGAATTCGCCGGAGCGTTCCTGCTGATCGCCGCGTTCCTGGTGAACGAACAGCGCAGCGCCCATCCACTGCTACCGCTGTCGATCTTCCGCATCAAGGGCCTGGCGGCGGCTAATGTCACGGGGCTGATCTCCTTCGCCGGCCTGCTCGCGATGTTCTTCTTCCTGACCCTGTACATGCAGAATGTTCTCGGGTACTCCCCGATGCAGACCGGTGCGGCCTACCTCCCACTCTGCCTGGGTGTCGCCGTCGCCGCGGGGATCTCGTCCCAGTTGCTCACCCGGACAGGTACCCGCCCCGTCATCGTCGTGGGCGCTCTGGTGGCGTCGGCGGGCCTGTGCCTGCTGTCCCGCATCCCCGTCGACGGCTCCTATCTCACGGATCTGCTTCCGGGGCTGATGATCGTGTCGTTCGGCCTCGGCGCCGTCTTCGTCGGCGTCACCACCGCTGCCAATGCGGGTGTGCCTGCCGAGGAGGCCGGGCTCGCGGCGGCGTTGCTGAACGCCTCCCAGCAGGTCGGCAGCGCACTCGGGCTGGCGATCTTCGCCGCCATCGCGACCTCGCAGTCCCGGCACCTGATGGCAACGAATTCCCCTGTGCCCGAGGCACTCACCTCCGGGTTCGAGCGAGCGCTGCTGGCGGGCAGCATCTTCCTGGTCGCCGCGGCACTGATCGCGCTGCGGACCGGCAACACCCGCGGAGAGGGCGCGCGAGCGGAATGACCCCGGCGGGCTCGTCAGTCGAGGTTCTCGACGACGAGCCCGGCGAGTCGCTCTCGGTCGGCGAGGATGTCGATTTCCACGATCATCCCCTTCCGGATCGTGACGCCCAGGACGGACAGCAGGTGTCCGTCGGAGATCGCGACCACTCCGGCAGTCCCGTTGACGAGGGCCGGATGCGCGAACCGAGCCAGCCGCGCGAACCCGAGAACCCGGCCCGCGACGGTCTCCGCGCCGCGCACCGTCGTGGATGCGCCGGCCGGGAGTGCTCCGGTATCCGCCCGGAGCACCACGTCCGGATCGAGTACGGACACGAGTGCGTCGAAGTCGCCGCCCCTCGCGGCCGCCAGGAACGCGTCTACGACTACACGCTGCCGGACCGGGTCGGTGTCGTCGGGAACGGGCGCCCCCTGCAGTCGCCGGCGTGCGCGGCTGGCCAGTTGCCGGGCGGCGACCGGGGTTCGCTCCACGATCGGGGCGATGTCCTCGAACGGCACCGCGAACATGTCGTGCAGCACGAACGCCAGCCGCTCCGACGGAGTGAGCGTGCCCAGAACCACGAGCAGCGCGAGACCGACCGAATCGGCGAGCACCGCCTCCTGTTCGGGGTCACTGCCGTCCGACAGGGCCACGATCGGGTCGGGCACCGCCGCGTCCAGCGAATCTTCCCGCCGCGACCGCCGCGACTGCAGCATGTTCAGGCACACCCGTGCCACTACCGTCGTCAGCCAGCCGCCCAGATTCTGCACCGAATCGGTGTCCGTGCGACTCAGTCGCAGCCAGGATTCCTGCACGGCGTCCTCGGCTTCGCTGAGCGAGCCGAGCATCCGGTAGGCCACCGCCCGCAGGTGCGGACGATGGGTCTCGAACTGCTGCGCCAGCACGTCGTTCTCGTTCATCGGTCACGTCCCTCCGTTTTCGTCTGTCACCTCTGTGACCGGCGAAACGCGGCCGATGTGACAGCGGCGCGCCGTCGGTGGCCCACTCCTGCGCGGAATACGTCCAGTTTCCCCGGTTCCGCTGTCCGATATCGCCGTGGTTAACTGAAATGACGCTCACAGTCTCTGAAGGGCTGGACGGCATGTGGAAATCGCAGCACGTCGGACGTCTGTTTCTCGTCTCGGTACTCGCGGCACTGGCCGTGGGCGCCGTGAGTGCCACCGCGTCGGCGCAGTCCCCGGCCGTCACCGGAAGAGTCATCGCACCGGCGCTCTCCCCCGCGACAGGGCAGGTCGTCGGCATCGCTCATCCGGTCGTGATCCGGTTCGCGACACCGGTGTCCGACCGCGCGTCCGCCGAACGCGGTGTCCAGATCACCCCATCGACACCGGTGACCGGGCAGTTCTCCTGGATCGACGACCACTCGCTGCAGTGGACGCCCGACCGTTTCTGGCCGGCGCACACCGCGGTCACCGTTCAGGCCGCGGGCGCCAGATCGCAATTCCAGGTGGGTGACGCACTGGTCGCGGTCGCGAACACGACGACGCACCAATTCACCGTCAGCATCAACGATCAGGTCGTGCAGACCATGCCGGCGTCGATGGGCAAACCCGGGTACGAGACACCGCTCGGCACGTTCCCCGTCATCGAGCAGTTCCGGGACATGATCATGGACTCGTCGACCTACGGCGTCCCGGTCGACTCGGAGCAGGGCTACCGGCTCTACGTCGAGTACGCCACCCGCATCACGTGGGGCGGGATCTTCGTGCACGCCGCACCGTGGTCGGTGAACTCGCAGGGCTTCGAGAACGTCAGCCACGGCTGCATCAATCTCAGCACCGACAACGCCCGGTGGTTCTACGACAACGCCAAGATCGGCGACCCGGTCATCGTCACGGACTGACATCCGGTGTGCCGGAAAAACGGAAAAGGCGGTTCCCCGTTTCCGGGAAACCGCCTTCGCCGATCATCTGGTCGGGCTGACAGGATTTGAACCTGCGACCACTTGACCCCCAGTCAAGTGCGCTACCAAGCTGCGCCACAGCCCGTCCACACCCTCGTTCAGGTGCTCGATGAGATTACATCAGCGGCAGTCCGTAACGCTAATCGCCTGGTCAGAGCGCATTCGGTCGGATCAACGACTGCGCCGCTCACGCTTTTCCCGCACGCGCACCGAGATGCGGACCGGGCTGCCGTCGAAATTGAACTCCTCGCGCAGACGCCGCTCCAGGAACCGGCGGTACCCTGCCTCGAGGAACCCGGTGGTGAACAGCACGAACGTCGGCGGACGCGTGCCGGCCTGCGTGGCGAACATCACGCGAGGCAGTCGGCCACCGCGCATCGGCGGCGGAGTCGCGGCGACCACTTCCTTGAGCCAGGTGTTGAGCCGGCCCGTCGGAATGCGCTTGTCCCAGGACTCCAGCGCCGTGTCCAGAGCGGGAACCAGCTTCTGCACCGCACGCCCGGTCTGCGCCGAGATGTTGACGCGCTGCGCCCACGGCACCCGCACCAGATCCCGGTCCACTTCCCGATCGAGCTGGAGACGACGGTCCTCGTCGACCAGATCCCACTTGTTGAACGCGACGACGAGCGCCCGGCCCGCGTCCGCCACCATGCTGAGCACCCGGAGGTCCTGCTCCGAGATCGGCTCGGACGCGTCGATCAGCAGAATCGCGACCTCGGCCGCCTCGATGGCGCTCTTCGTCCGGAGCGATGCGTAGAACTCGGCGCCGCTCGCGTGACTGACCCGCTTGCGCAGACCCGCGGTGTCGACGAAACGCCACGGTCGGCCGCCGAGTTCCACGATCGAGTCGACCGGATCCACGGTGGTGCCCGCAACGTTGTGCACGACCGACCGCTCGTCGCCCGACAGCTTGTTCAGCAGGCTCGACTTTCCGACGTTCGGCTTGCCGACCAGAGCGACACGCCGCGGACCGCCCCCGGGGATTCCCTCGCGGGGTGTTTCCGGGAGCGCGGCGAGCACCTCGTCGAGGAGGTCGCCGGTGCCGCGGCCGTGCGTCGCGCTGACCGAGTGCGGCTGCCCGAGACCCAGCGACCACAGTGCGGCCACCTCGGATTCGGTGCGTCCGTCGTCGACCTTGTTGGCCACCAGGAGGACCGGGGTCTTGGAGCGGCGCAGCACCTTGGCCACCGCCTCGTCCGTGGCGGTGGCGCCGACGACGGCGTCGACCACGAGGAGGATCGCGTCCGCCGTCTGCATCGCCAGTTCGGCCTGCCGCGCCACCGACTGCTGCAGACCCTTGGCGTCGGGTTCCCAACCGCCGGTGTCCTGCACCATGAATCGGCGCCCACTCCAGTTCGCCTCGTAGGAGACGCGGTCGCGGGTCACACCGGGGATGTCTTCGACCACGGCTTCGCGTCGGCCGATGATCCGGTTGACGAGTGTGGACTTGCCGACGTTCGGGCGCCCGACCACGGCGAGGGTGGGAACCGGGACGTGGGCTTCGCCGTCGCCACCCTCTTCGAGGTCCAGGACCTCCCAGTCCGATTCCTCACTCCAGGTTCCGTCGCCTGCGAACTCGGTTGTGAATTGTTCGGTCACTGCCCTGCTCCACTTCTGTCGCTTACCACCAGCAGCAACCTGCCGATCACGTCGTCGATTCCGAGTTCGCTGGTGTCGACCAGCACAGAATCGTCGGCCGGTCGCAGCGGCGACACGGCGCGCGTGGAGTCGAGGTGATCACGACGCTGCACGTCGGCCAATACGGCCGCGTAGTCGTCGCCTCGCCCTTCCGCGAGATTTTGCGCATTCCTGCGCTGAGCCCGGGCTTCCGCCGAGGCGGTCAGGTAGATCTTCACGTCGGCGTCCGGAAGTACGACGGTGCCGATGTCCCGGCCCTCGACGACGATTCGCTCGGTCTCACCGGTGAGGCGACGCTGCGCCTCGACGAGCAGCGCACGCACCGCCGGGACCGCGGAGACGGCCGAGACGGCCTTGGTCACCGCGTCGCCGCGGATCTCCTCCCCCACGTCCTCACCGTCGAGCAGCACCTGCTCGCGGGCCGGGTCGGTGCCGATCGACCACGGCAGACCGGCCGTCGCGTCGGCAATCGCGTCGGGGTCGGCGAGATCCACACCCTTCCGCAGAACATGCAGCGTCGCGATCCGGTACATGGCGCCGGTGTCGAGGTACCGTGCGCCGAGCCGTTGCGCCAGCAGCCGGGAGACACTCGACTTCCCGGTCCCGGACGGACCGTCCATCGCGACGATCAAGGACGAGGTGCTCACAGGCCCACCGCCCCGTAGAGTCCGCCTACCTCGCCGCGACCGAGGACGCGCAGCGTGCCGGGTCGCTGATCACCGAGAGCGACCGCCCCGATGTCCGTCCGGACGAGCCGGATGACGGGGTGCCCCACGGCGTCGAACAGGCGGCGCACGATGTGCTTGCGACCTTCGTGCAGCGTCACGCGCACCAGCGACTTGCCCTCGTTGATGTCGAGGAGCGTGAACGTGTCGACCTTCGCCGGACCGTCGTCGAGTTCGACGCCCTCCTTGAGCTTCTTTCCGACGCCGCGTTCGAGGGCACCCGACACGGTCGCCAGGTACGTCTTCGACACCTCGAACGAGGGGTGCATCAGTCGATGCGCCAGGTCGCCGTCGTTGGTGAGCAGCAGCAGTCCCTCGGTGTCGGCGTCCAGACGACCGACGTGGAACAGCCGCTGACCGGCTGCAACGCGCTCGGAGACGATGTCGCCGACGCAGGGGCGGCCGAGGTCGTCCGACATCGTCGACTGCCAGCCGCGCGGCTTGTTCAGTGCGAGGTGGACGAGATCCTTCTGCACGACGACGCGGATACCGTCGACGCGCACGACCGCGTTCTCGGGGTCGATCCGCAGTCCCTGCTCGATGACGATGCGGCCGTCGACCTCGACGCGACCCTGGGAAATCAGTTCCTCGGCCGCGCGACGCGACGCGACACCGGCCTGCGCGAGAACCTTCTGCAACCGCATGCCGTCACCCTGCGGGGGTCCGGCCGGCCGATCGGCGTCGGAGTACTGATGCCGGGCCGGCTTCGCGTTGCTGATCTTCGGCGCCTGGGCCTGGGCACGTTGCGGCTTGGCCGACTTCGGCTTGCCACGTTTGTTCTTCGCGGCAGGGTCGGGCCTGCCGGGCTTGCCCTTGGCGGCGTCGGGCCGACCTGATCGATGACCGGTCTCAGCCCTGTCCGGACGTCCTCCGGTCTCCGACCTGCTGCGTCCTCCGGTCTCCGACCTGGTGGGGCGCTGCTTCTTGTTGTTGCGATCCGGTGTGCCATCTCGGCGAGCGGGTTTCTTCACTTTTGTACTATCCCTGTCAGTCTTCGGTGTCCAGCCCGGTGTCCAGCTCTTCTGTGGAAACCGTAGCTTTGTTCATTCTCGCAAATCGTGGGTCAGATTCCAGGCTGTCACTGATGTCATCTATCAGATCCACGTCCGGCAACAGCGGAGCCAGGGCAGGAAGGTCGGCGAGAGACGCCAAGCCGAGCCGTTCCAGGAAGAGCTCCGTCGTCGAGTACTGCGTGGCGTTGGTATCGGGATCGACGCCGGCTTCGGCGATCAATCCACGAGCGAGAAGTGTGCGCACCACACCATCCACGTTGACGCCGCGCACCGCACTGATCCGTGCGCGGGTCAACGGTTGACGGTATGCCACCACGGCCAGAGTTTCCAACGCCGCCCTCGTCAGTTTGGACCGGGCGCCGTCGAGCAGGAGCCGCTCCACGTAGGGCGCGTACGCGGTGCGGGTGTAGAGACGCCAACCGTCACCGGCATATCGGAGGTCCATCCCGCTCCCGCGGGCGGTGAGCTCGGCCGACATG
Source organism: Rhodococcus sp. NPDC056960 (assembly GCF_042674125.1). Taxonomy (NCBI): domain Bacteria; kingdom Bacillati; phylum Actinomycetota; class Actinomycetes; order Mycobacteriales; family Nocardiaceae; genus Rhodococcus; species Rhodococcus sp. NPDC056960. The sequence goes on from NZ_JBHURF010000046.1 coordinate 26,651, forward strand.
CGGTTCAGTGTCTCCGTGATGCGATTCACAGAGGCACCGGTCGCGGAGGCGAGCTGTTCCGCTCCGGCAGGCGAGTCGACGATCAGGAGCAGCGACTCGAGAACCGCTTCGAGTTCGGTATCCGACAGTTCGGGTTCCGCGTCGACGGCGTCCTGGTCGTCCGACTCGTCGAACGGGGCCGAACTCATCCGTAATCCTCCTCGGTCACCGGGGCGGGCGTGTCCTCCCCGGTCCAGCTCACCAACAATTGCCCGAGTGGCTCCGGCTGCTCGAACAGCACCGACTGCTCTCGGTACAGCTCGAGCAACGCGAGGAACCGTGCCACGATCTCCACGGTTACCTCGCACTCCGAGACCAGGTCACCGAAGCTCGCCCACTCCCCGGCCCCCCGTTCGCGGAGAAGCTCCAGCATCCGCGCCGCCTGTTCGGGCACCGACACCGCGTGCATGTCGTGCAGGTGGTCGAGTCCGACCGTGGGCTTCGGCCGGGGCGTGAACACGGTCGCGGCGATCTCCGCGAACCGCTGCGAGTCGACGCCGAGCAGCACTTCCGGCAGCAGCTTGGTGAAGTGGTCCTCCAGGGCAACCGAACGCGGATACCGCCGCAGCGCGGCCGCCTCCAGTTCGCCGAACAGCTGCGCCACCTGCTTGTACGCGCGGTACTGCAGCAGCCGGGCGAACAGGAGGTCGCGTGCTTCGAGGAGCGCCAGGTCCTCCGCGTCCTCCACCTGCCCCGCGGGAAGCAGCCGAGCCGCCTTCAGATCGAGCAGAGTCGCAGCCACCACCAGGAATTCGGTGGTCTGATCGAGGCCCATCTCGGCGCCGAGCATCCGCATGTAGGCGATGAAGTCGTCCGTCACCTGATGCAGCGCCACTTCCGTCACGTCCAGCTGTCGCTGGTTGATGAGGGTGAGGAGTAGATCGAACGGTCCCTCGAAGTTCCGCAGCGTCACCCGGAAACCGGGTTTGGCCGGCGTGCGGTCCTCCCCGGTCTGCTGATCCCCGTTCTGCAGATTCTCGGTGTGCGGTGGAGCCGGAATGTCTTGCGTGTCCACCACTTACCGGCCGGACCGGTGAATGACCTCGCGTGCCAGCGCACGGTACGCCTCGGCGCCGGTCGACTTCGGCGCCCACGTGGTGATCGGCTCACCCGCGACCGAGGTCTCGGGGAAACGTACGGTCCGGTTGATCACGGTGTCATAGACGAGTTCCCCGAATACCTCCACCACCCTGGCCATCACCTCGCGGGCGTGCAGGGTCCGCGAGTCGAACATCGTGACGACGATGCCGGCGAGTTCGAGGCGTGGGTTGAGCCGGTCGTGGACCTTCTCGACCGTGTCGTTGAGCAACGCCAGCCCCCGCAGGCTGAAGTACTCGCACTCCATCGGGATGATCACCGAGTCCGCGCAGGCGAGCGCGTTGACCGTGAGCAGGCCGAGCGACGGCTGGCAGTCGATGAGGACGTAGTCGTACCGGTCGAGGACGGGATGCAGCACCCGCCCCAGCGTCTGTTCCCGGCCGACCTCTGTGACGAGCTGGATCTCCGCCGCCGACAGGTCGATGTTGCTGGGCAGAAGGTCGAGGCCCTCGACCCTCGTGCGCATCAGGACGTCGTCGATCGAGACGCGGGGTTCGACGAGCAGGTTGTGGACGGTCAGTTCGAGGTCGTGATGCGCCACCCCGAGACCCGCGGACAATGCCCCTTGCGGATCGAGGTCGACCAGCAGGACGCGCCGACCGTACTCGGCGAGGGAAGCACCCAGGTTGATGGTCGACGTCGTCTTCCCGACGCCGCCCTTCTGGTTGCACATCGCGACGATCCTGGCGGGGCCGTGAGTAGGCAGCGGGGCAGGTTCCGGCACTTCACGTGTCGGGCGCCCCGTGGGCCCGAGCGCACCCTGATCGACCACAGCGTCGTCCTCTTCGAACAAGGCTGCGGTACCGGTCTGCCGCGCGTCGAACATGTCGCCCTCCGATTGCGAGTGCTCAGACTCCGCCGCTGGCGGCTGCGGTGTCACCACGGTCCGATGATCCCCTGTTCTCTCGCTTGTCGCTGCCGATCTCACATCGTTATACGAACGCTACCGCTTCGTACCGCGAAATTTCCCCTCGACACGCATTCGCTCAGCGCGCCCGGGGGTGCGCGCCGGCCCACACTTCGCGCAACGCACCCACTGTGACCAGCATGTATATCTGAGTGGTCGTCACCGAAGCATGCCCCAGCAGCTCTTGGACCACCCGAACGTCCGCGCCGCCGTCCAGCAGATGTGTCGCGAACGAGTGCCGGAGCGTGTGCGGGTGGTCCCCTCGACAGCAGCGCGGGCCGCCGAACTCGCGGCCAGCGGGGGCAGCTCCCGGGTGGGATCGCCGGTCCGCAGAGCGATGACGATGTTCCTGACATCCTGTTCGCGGACCCGGCCGATGTCGGTGACACCCCGGTCCGCGAGGAACTGCGTGTACCGCTCGAGGTCGCGGCGGTAGGAACCGAGGGTGTTGCGGGCAGCTCCCCGTTCGACGGCCATGTGGTCGAGGTACGAATCCACCTGCCGTGTCATCACCACGTCATGCTCGCGCGGCTTCGTCCCCGGCGGTGCGTGATCGTTTCCTCGCACCGAACCTCTCGGGACGATCGACCCACGGTGCGGTCACGTCGCGGAGTTCGCCCAACCCGCCGGGGCGGGACCGGGCGGCGGCGAGGGCCATCACCCCAGAGACGGCCGTCGCGTTGACAATGGTCCCGTCCGACACCATCGACACCACGTCGTCGAGCGGAATCCGCTCGATCTCGAGGTCCGCTTCCTCGTCTTCGGGGTCGGGCCGGTCCACCTCGTACAGATCCCGGGCGAGGAACACCCGCACCGACTCGTCCGTGAACCCGGGTGACAGAACGACATCCACGAGGACGGACCAGCGGCGGGCCCCGAGCCCGGTCTCCTCCGCCAGTTCGCGTCCGGCGGCGTCGACGGGGTCCTCGCCCGGTTCGTCGAGCAGACCTGCCGGGATCTCCCACAGCCGGCGTCCCACCGGATGCCGGTACTGGTGGATGAGGACGACGCAGTCCTCGTCGTCGAGCACCACGACGGCGACTGCGCCGTGGTGTTCGACGACCTCACGTTCCGCTGTCCGGCCGTCGGGCATCGCGACGTGGTCGACCCGCAGTGCCAAAATGGCGCCGCTGTAGACGGTGCGTGAATCGAGCGTCGTGAATTCGTGCCTGCCGGCATCGGTCATGATTCGGTTCGCTTCTATCCGGCGCTGTCGAGCGACGCGACCTCGTCGCGGTCGGCGGACTCGGCGACGTCGTCGTCTGCGGCGACGCCGCGCTCCTCACCGTGTACGTCGACGGGCAGCCGCTCTTCGAGCTTGTACTTGAGAGCAGCGGCGACGAACGCGGCGAACAGCGGGTGCGGACGCGTCGGACGGCTCTTCAGCTCGGGGTGCGCCTGCGTCGCGACGAAGAACGGGTGCTGGTCGGCCGGGTATTCGACGAACTCGACGAGGTGACCGTCGGGCGACGTCCCACTGAACCTGAGCCCGCTCTTCGCGATCCGGTCGCGGTACGCGTTGTTGACCTCGTAGCGGTGACGGTGACGCTCCGACACCTCTTCGCCGCCGTATGCCCTGGCGACGACGGACCCCTTCGCCAGGACGGCCGGGTACGCGCCGAGGCGCATCGTGCCGCCGAGGTCCGCCTCGCCGGCGATGACGTCTTCCTGGTCGGCCATCGTGGAGATCACGGGGTGCGTCGTCTCGGGCTCGAACTCGGCGGAGTTGGCGTCGTCGAGACCCACGCTGCGCGCGGCCTCGATCACGACGCACTGGAGTCCGAGGCACAACCCGAGCAGCGGGATCTTCCGGTGGCGGGCATACCGGATCGCGCCCAGCTTGCCCTCGATACCGCGGATGCCGAAGCCACCGGGGATCAGCACGCCGTCGACGTCGCCGAGTGCGGCCTGCGCTCCCGCCTCCGTCTCGCACGCATCCGACGGCACCCAGGAGATCTCGACCTTCGACCGGTTCGCGAATCCGCCGGCGCGCAGCGCCTCGGTGACGGACAGGTAGGCGTCCGGCAGGTCGACGTATTTCCCGACCAGGGCGATCCGGACCGTCTCGCGGGGCTGGTGGACGCGCTCGAGCAGGTTGCCCCACACGGTCCAGTCCACGTCGCGGAACGGAAGTCCCAGCTGACGCACGACGTACGCGTCGAGTCCCTCGCTGTGCAGCACCTTCGGAATGTCGTAGATCGAGGGGGCGTCGGGGGTCGAGATACAACCGTCGACGTCGACGTCGCACATGAGCGCGATCTTGTTCTTCAGCCCTGGGGGGACCTCGCGGTCGCAGCGCAGGATCAGAGCATCCGGCTGGATACCGATGTTCCGCAGCGCGGCCACCGAATGCTGCGTCGGTTTCGTCTTGAGCTCACCCGACGGCGCCAGGTAAGGAACGAGGGAGACGTGGAGGAAGAAGACGTTGTCGCGGCCGACGTCGTGACGCACCTGGCGGGCCGCCTCGAGGAACGGCTGCGATTCGATGTCGCCGACAGTGCCGCCGATCTCCGTGATGACGACATCGGGCCGGTGTCCCTGGAGGTCCGGACCGCTCATCGCCAGGATGCGGCTCTTGATCTCGTCGGTGATGTGCGGAATGACCTGGACGGTGTCGCCCAGGTATTCGCCGCGGCGCTCCTTGGCGATGACGGTCGAATACACCTGGCCGGTGGTCACATTCGCCTGCCCCGACAGGTCGCGGTCGAGGAACCGCTCGTAGTGGCCGACGTCGAGGTCGGTCTCGGCGCCATCCTCGGTGACGAACACTTCACCGTGCTGGAAGGGGTTCATCGTGCCCGGATCGACGTTGAGATACGGATCCAGCTTCTGCATGGTCACGCGCATTCCCCGCGCGGTCAGCAATTGCCCGAGGCTCGAGGCCGTGAGGCCCTTGCCGAGTGAGGAGGCGACGCCGCCGCTCACGAAGATGTGCTTGGTAGCGGTACGCGAATGAGTGCGTGACTGTGGCAAAGGGGCTCCCGTGACGACTGTGCAGGGCTTGGTCTGTTCGAGCAATGCTGGGGCCTGCCGACCCACGGGACTTCACGGTAACACCTCCATGGACGTCCCGGAAACAACGCGCCGCGATTGCCGTGCGCGATGTGACCGGCGCTACGCCGGTGTCGCTCCCACGGTGACTCCGGTCGTGCCGGGTCCGGTGCCGTACCGCCCGGCGCCGCCGCCCAGTTGCTCTTGGAGCGCGAGCGGCACGGTGATCTTGCCCGCCTCCCTGTCGATGTTGTCGATCGTGGTGAGCGCCGCCGAGAGGGCCGCGTCGGCCCGGGCCACAGCCACCGCACCGTTGCCCTGCGCCGAGGCCGGACGCCCCGCCAGTATTGCCCCGGCGCCGCGTGAATCCAGCGCGCCCGCGAACCGGGCCACCACCGCACCACGGTTGCCGCTGACACCGTCCTCCGCGTCACGGTCGCCGGTGAGCACCACCGCGAGCTGCGCGGGTTGGACCGCTCCGTCGTCGTAACTGACGAAACCCGCTCCGCGGAGGGTCTCGAGAGCGAGCGCCATCTCCTGCGCGGAACTCTGCGGCTGGCCGGTCTCCTTGCCGAGCATGAGGACGGAACCGAGCAGGTCTCCCGCGAGACTGCCCTGATCGACGGCCCCCGTTTTCAGCGTGACCCCCGCGGGGATGACGTTGTTGACGACCGTCCGCAATCGGTCGCCGCCGGTGGCGTCCACGAACGAATCGGTCAGCGACACCCGGCCGGTCACCGATCCACCCGCCTGGGCGATCATGCGGGTCACGCCGTCGAGGTCGGCAGGGTCGGCATCGGGCGTCGTCACGACCATCACCGTGCGCTGTGCGAGCGAATCGGCCACCACCCTGCCACCCACGGCGGAGTCGAAGCCGTCCGCCGAGTTCAGCTGTTCGGTCAGTTGGTTGTTGCGTTCGTTCGCCTTCTCCACGTCGGTCTGCAGGTCCGCCTTGTCGTCGCGCAGTCCCGAGACGAGACCACTCGACAGCAGGCCGGACCCCATGACGACGCCGATCGCCAGAGCCAGAAAAATCGCCGCTATGGAGATGGCATGTTGACGCAGAGAAATCACTTGAAGAACCCCTGAACCCACAACGCAAAGCTGTTCCAGGTTGCCACGGCCCAGTCGAGTGCCTCACCGCCCACGTTGGACACGACCAGGGCCACGATCACCGCGATCAGTGCGGCCAGCACGAGCAGCGCGATCGCGCCGCCCGACACCCGGCTCCGGTACAGCGTCGCCACGGCCTTCGCGTCCACCAGCTTCGGCCCCACCTTCAGGCGGGTCATGAAGGCCGACGGGTTGCTGTCGCGGCGTCCGCGGTCGAAGAACTCGTCGAGGGAGACTGTGCTGCCGACCGTGACGATCAGCGACGCACCGTGGTGATCGGCCAGCAGCAACGCCAGGTCGGACGGCGATCCCGAGGCCGGGAACGTCATCGCTCCGATCCCGAGGTCCTGGATCCGCGACAGCCCGGGTGCGTGACCGTCCTGGTCGGCGGGGAGAACCACTTCGGCGCCCGACTTCAACGTCGCGCTGGTGATGTCCTCGGGGTCGCCGACGATGAGATCGGGGCGGTAACCCGCCGATTTCAGCACGTCGGCGCCGGCCCCGACACCGATGAGGATCGGCGAATACTCTTTGATGAACGGTTTGAGGTTCTTGAGGTCGGACGCGTGATCGGGACCGTCCGACACGATCACGACGTGCCGTTCCTTCATGTCGACATCCACGTCGGGCACTCCGACACCGTCGATCAGCAGTGGACTCTCGGTGCGGATGAACTCGATGGTGTTGCCGGAGAACGCCTCGAGGTGGTCGACCAGACCGGTCTTCGCTTCGATCATCCGGTCGGAGATCTCCGCCTCGGTCTGCTCGTCGCCCTTGGCGATGCGCCGTTCGCCGGTGTAGACACCTCCCCCGTTCACCCGGACCTTGCTGCCGTCCTTGATGCTCTTGAAGATCTCGGCGCCCGCCGAATCCACGAGGAGGATTCCGTTGGCGACGATCACCTCCGGGCCCAGGTTGGGATAGCGCCCCGAGATGGAGGGCGACGCGTTGATCACCGCGAGGACGCCGGCCTTCACCAGGGCGTCCGCGGTTCCGCGGTCGAGGTCGAGCTCGTCGAGAACGACGATGTCACCGGGTCCGACGCGTCGCAGCAACTTGGCCGTGTTGCGATCCACCCTGGCGATGCCGCTGACCCCAGGCAAAGTTTCGGTGTTACGTGACAGCAGTGCCGGCATCTTCATGGATTCGATGATGGACCGGAAGCGGGACCGACCTGTGGAGGCGCGCCGAACCGTCTACCACATCAGTCACACCATTACCACGGGCACGCGCAGGCGGGTCAGGCGGAGCGCTCTGCGTTGGCGGTGGCCAGCAGCTCCTCCGCGTGGGCACGGCCGGTCTCCGTGTCGTCGAGTCCGGCCAGCATCCGGGCGAGTTCCACGACGCGTTCGTCGTCGGTGAGCGTATGCACGCCGCTGCTGACGACGCCGTCCGCGTCGTCGACCTTGTCGACCACCAGATGGGTGTCCGCGAATGCCGCGACCTGCGGCAGGTGCGTCACCACGATGACCTGATGAGTTCGGGCCAGCCGCGCCAGCCGTCGGCCGATCTCGACCGCCGCGCGGCCGCCGACGCCGGCGTCGACCTCGTCGAACACCATCGTCGCGCCCGAATCGGATCCGGCGAGGACCACCTCGAGTGCGAGCATCACCCGCGAGAGCTCACCACCGGACGCGCTCTTGCTGATCGGCAGCGACTGCGCGCCGCTGTGCGCCGACAGCCGGAACTCCACCTCGTCGACGCCGGACGATCCCGCATGCAGCTCCGTGCCGTCGACGGCGAGCGGCGCCGTGTCCTGCGGTCCGGCGATCCGCGGTCGGACCGTCACCTCGAGCGCGGCCCGGCCCATCGCCAGGCCCGCGAGTTCGGAACTCACGGCCTTGGCGAGCTTGGCCGCCGCCTTGACGCGGGCCGCGGTCAGTTTCGATGCGGCCTCCGCGGTGGACGCGGCCGATTCCTCCACCTGCTTCGTCAGGGCCGCCAACGCGTCGGAGGACACGTCGATCTTCTCGAGCCTCGCCCGGGCGTTGTCTGCCCATGCCAGTACCCCGTTGACGTCGGCGGCGTACTTGCGGGTGAGGTTCTTCAGTTCCGCCTGCCGCGACAACAGCGAGTCGAGGGCCCCCGGATCGGCCGGAAGCCCGGCGAGATACGTGGTCAGGTCGGCCGAGACATCGGTGACCACGGCAATCGCCTCGGCGAGTCGCGGGCCGAGCCCGTCCAGTTCGGGGTCGGTGACCGATTCGATACGGGCCCGAGCCTCCGACAGCAGGTCCAGCGCAGGTGCCGCTCCGGCGTCGCCGTCCATGTCGTCGCCACCGGTGAGGGCGGCGTGCGCCTCCTCCGCCGCCGACCGCAGCGAGTCGAGCTCACTGAGCCTGCGCACCTCCGACACGATCGACTCGTCCTCACCGGGAGTCGGAGCGACGCCGTCGATCTCGTTGAGGGCGAACGTCAGCTGATCGGCTTCTTGCGCGAGTTCCCGGGTACGCCCGGTCCGTTCGATCAGCTCCGATCGTGCGGTCACCCACTCGTCGCGGTGCTTGCGGTACCGGGCCTTCAGCGGGCCGACCGTCTTGTCGGCGAACCTGTCGAGGGCTGCGCACTGCTGATCCGGGCGAAGCAGCCGGAGCTGATCGTTCTGCCCGTGGACGGTGAGCAGCGGATCGGTGAACTCTGACAGGACACCCGCCGGGACGCTGCGCCCACCCAGGTGGGCCCGGGACCGTCCGTCGCTTCCCACGGTGCGCACCGCGATGATGGTGCCGTCCTCGTCCCGTTCGGCACCGGTGGATTCGAGCAACCGGGTGACGGCACGTTCGACGTGCTCCGACCTCTCGTCCGTCATGAACCGGCCCTCGACCACCGCGCGGGGAGCACCGAGCCGTACCCGGCCCGCATCCGCCCGCGCACCGCTCAGCAGATGGAGGCTCGTCACCACCATCGTCTTGCCCGCACCGGTCTCACCGGTGAGCACCGTCAAACCTTCGTGGAATTGGGCCGACGCCTCGGAGATCACGCCGAGGTTGTCGATCCTGATCTCTGCCAGCACGTCTAGGGCTTCCTTCCTCGCCACCCGGTGACGGGCAGCTCGAACTTTCGCACCATCCGGTCCGCGAACGGGGCCGAATCCAGTCGTACCCAACGAACGGGTTCCTTACCGCGCACGACTTCGACGCGGGCGCCTGCCGGCAGCTCCAGCGTTCGGCGCCCGTCGCAGAACACCAGTCCGTCGTGACTGCCTGCCACCGTCTCCACGGCGATCAGCGAGTCGGGGCTCGTCACGAGCGGTCGCGCGAACAACGCGTGCGCGTTGCTCGGGACCACCAGCAGGGCCTCGAGTTCCGGCCACACCACGGGGCCGCCGGCGGAGAAGGCGTACGCCGTCGAGCCGGTGGGCGTGGAGATGAGGACGCCGTCGCAGCCGAAGGCCGACACGGGGCGGCCGTCCACTTCGAGAACCACCTCGAGGACCCCGAGCCGCGACCGGTTCTCGATGCTCGCCTCGTTGAGCGCCCACCCTCGTTCGATGATCTCGTCGTCCACGCGAACCAGCACGTCCAGCGTCATCCGATGCTCGATGCGGTACTCGCGGCGCACCACCTGGGCGAGGGCCTCGTCGAGGTGCTCGGCCTCGGTTTCCGCGAGGAACCCGATCCGTCCCAGGTTGATGCCCAGAACCGGAATCGACGCCGCCTGGGCGAGTTCCGCAGCCCGGAGGAATGTTCCGTCCCCGCCGAGGACGAGGACCATCTCGCAGCCGAGGGCCGCATCGGGGCCGGCCTGAACGATGGTGACCTCCAGTCCGGGGACCAGGAATTCGTCGGCCGCCATGGCGTCCATCGGTTCGATGCGGGTGCTGTCAACCTCGTCGACGAGCACGCGCAGTCCGATACCGGCACGCTCGAAGATCTTGCCCACCCGCCGCGCGGTCTCCGTGATCTCGGCGCGGCCCGGGTGCGCCACGAGCAGGATCTCCCGGTCGCGTTGCTGGGTGCCGCTGCTTCCCCCGCTCACTGTGGTCCCTCCTGCACCGCGGTGCGGATCAACTCTTCTACCGACTCGACCGGTACATCATCCGTCCCGGGTGTGACATCCGCGCGCAGCCACAGAAAGTATTCGACGTTGCCCGACGGTCCCGGCAGCGGACTCGCCACGGCACCGACGGTACGCAGTCCCAGCGACGCCGCCGTCGTCGCGACGTCCAGTACGGCGGCGACCCGCAGTTCCGGGTCACGCACCACTCCCCCGGACCCCACGTGGTCCTTGCCGACCTCGAATTGCGGTTTCACCATCGGGATCAGGTCTGCACCCGCGGCCACGCACGCGACGAACGCAGGGAGAACGAGCTTGAGGGAGATGAACGACAGATCCGCGACCACCAGGTCCACGGGACCGCCGATCTGCTCGGCGTCGATGGATCGGACGTTGGTGCGGTCTACGACGTGGACCCGGTCGTCGGACTGCAGCCGCCACACCAGCTGGCCGTAGCCGACGTCCACCGCGACGACTTCTCGCGCGCCGTGGTGGAGCAGCACGTCGGTGAATCCGCCCGTCGACGCGCCTGCGTCGAGGCAGCGCTTGGCCTCGACGTCGAGTCCGCGGGGGCCGAACGCCTCGAGCGCACCGAGCAGTTTGTGCGCGCCGCGCGACGCCCAGGACACCTCGTTGTCGACCTCGACCACGCGCAACGGAGTTCCCGCTTCGATGGCGGTGGCGGGTTTGGTCGCTGCCGCACCCGAAATCAGCACTCGGCCGGAGGCGATGAGTTCCTGCGCGTGCTCGCGGGACCGGGCCAGTCCCCGCCGAACGAGTTCGGCATCCACCCGTGCTCTTCGGGCCACGTCAGATCTTGTCCACCGTGGCCAGGGCGTCCACCAGCACGTCGTGCGCCTTCTCGAGAAGATGGGCCTTGCGCGGGATGACCCCGACGCCGTGCTCGTCATCCGGATCCGGTTCGACGGCTCCGAGCCGCGACAGCAATCCGTCGACCTCCGCGTGGATCTTCTCGGGGTCGACACTCTGAGGAGGCCCAGGTAGATGGGCTCCCGGGCGCGGTATTGGCGTGCTCATCGGGCACAACGCTAGTCCATCGCGTTCCGATACGCATACAGCGAATCGCGTGACGAACAACGCGGGTCCGGCGGGGTTCAGGCACCCCAGCCGGACACGACCGCGCTCACCGCGGGCGTCGTCGACGTGATCCGCGCGAAGTCGGGGAATTTCCAGGCACCGACTGCGACGGCCCGCAGCAGCGCCGTCGAATCCACCGGCTCCGCCGAATCGGTAGCCGGTTCGATCACCAGATCGGCACCGTCGAATTCGACAGACCAGCGCCGGTCCTCACCGACGCGCGACTCCTCGGCCGGCCGATTGAGGGCGTCCAGGTCGGCGGCCAGGTAGGTGGGGCGCTGGGCCGGGGCGGCACGCAGGACGTCGACCGCGGTACTCACTCCGGTGAGCACCAGCAACGAGTCGAGGCCGACGGTGTACGCACCTTCGATGTCGGTGTCCAGCCTGTCCCCGACGACGAGCGGACGCCCACAACCACTTCGGCGCATCGCGTCTTCCATCAGCGGCGCCGCCGGTTTACCCGCGACGAGAGGTTCGCGGGACGTCGCCGTCCGTAACGCCGCAACCATCGAACCGTTGCCGAGCACGAGACCGCGCTCGGTGGGCAAGGTCGAATCCAGGTTCGCCGCCACCCAGACCGCGCCTGCGCGGATCGCCAGGGTCGCCTCGGCGAGGATCGCCCAGTCCGTGGTGGGCGAGTGTCCCTGCACCACCGCCGTGGGCGCATCCTCGAACGACCGCACCGGCAACAGCCCGACATTGCGTACCTCGTCGGCGAGCGCTTCGGTGCCGACGACGAGCACCGGCGAACCGGCTGCGACGTTCTCCGCGAGCAACCTGGCCGCGGTCTGCGAACTCGTCACCACCGTCGACTCGTCCGCGGCGAAGCCCAGTTCCGTCAGGTGTTCCGCAACCTCGCCGGGTCTGCGGCTGGCGTTGTTGGTCACGTAGTAGAGCGCCTGATCCCCGGCCGCCAAAGCGTCTCGCGCACCAGGGATTTCGAGCGGGCCCTGGTACAGCGTGCCGTCGAGGTCGAGTAGCAGCGCGTCGTAGGAGTCGCGCAGAGCCGTCACTGATCGTCTCCGGTCAGCTCGGCCACACGCTCCTCCGCATCGGTGTCACCCTCGAGATCCGCTGCCGCCGAATTGAGGAACCACTTCAGGCCGTCCTCGATCCGACCGGCCGCCACCAGGGCGTCCGCGTATGCGTAGAACAGGCGAGCCGCACCGGGGCCGGTCCGCGAGGCGTCGAGGTCGGGAGTCTGCAGCGTGACCACGGCCTGGTCGAACTGACCGAGGTCCATGCGCGCTCCGGCGACCACCATGCGCAGCTCTGCGGCCTCGTCTCCCGACAGGGCGGCAGCCTCTTCGCTTCGCCCGAGTTCGATCGCGCGCTCCGGACGGCCGAGCCCCCGTTCGCAGTCCGCCATCACCGCGAGCAGTCCGGGACCGCCGGCCATGCGACGAGCAGCGCGCAACTCGGAGAGGGCCTCTGCCCATTCGCCGGCGTGATACGCCGTGATACCCGCGGCCTCGCGGACAACCGCGATGCGGCCGGCGCGCTGACGTGCAGCCCGAGCGTGTGCAAGCGCAAGACGCGGATCGTCGTCGACGAGTTTGCCCGCCATCACCAGGTGTCGCGCCACCGTGTTCGCATTCGTCTTGTCCAAGCTCAGCAGATCGCGACGAACACCGGGATCGAGTTCGCCGGCTTCGACGTTCTCGGGCAGATCCGGTTCGTCCGGACGAGCCTGCTGCCGCTGCGGACGGTCACCTTCACGTCCGCGCGGCGCGAAGCCGCCCTCGCCACCACGACGGGGTGCGCCGCCACGACGATCGCCACCGGCACCACCACGGTTGTCGCGCGCATCGCGGCGGGGACCGCCCGACGAGCCGCCACGACCCGATCCGCCGGCACCACCACGGTTCTCACCGGAGGCCCCGCCCCGGTTGTCACGAGAGGCACCGCCTCGATTATCACGAGAGGCACCGCCTCCGCGGAAGGATCGACGTCCGTCGTCACTCTCCGACACAGTCATTCCTTTCACACAAACCACGAAAGGGGACCCAGTATATTGGGTCCCCTTTCGGTAACGGATGTTCGGCGGTGTCCTACTCTCCCACACCCTGTCGGGTGCAGTACCATCGGCGCTGGAGGGCTTAGCTTCCGGGTTCGGAA
>NZ_JBHURF010000047.1:0-39214 GCF_042674125.1 Rhodococcus sp. NPDC056960
ACACCGTGCCGAGAACCGCGATGCGACCGCCACGCTCGGCAGGCGGGGCGTGCGGAATCGAGACGTAGCACGCAATGGTCGTCGCCGCGCACACCGCGGTGAGGATGACGAAGAAGCCCCGCAACGACAGACTCTCGACGATGAAGCCGCCGCCGATCATGCCCACGACGATGCCGACACCGGTGGCGATGAACAGAACCGCGACACCCACCGAGATGCCGTCCTCGCCGAGATTCCGGCGCAAGAACCCGAGCGGAAGCAGTTGCGCCGCACCACCGAAGCCCATCAGAGCGCAGCCGACCAGGACGGTCGGATACGAGTCACCGACGGCCGGAATGAGCGCGCCGACCGCGAGGAGTGCGGACGCCGCGACCGCGGCGTTGCGGTCGCCGTGCAGATCGGCGAGGCGCGGGAGCAGGATGAAGCTCGCTCCCCCGCCGAGGGTCAGCGCGGTGTAGAGCCATGTCGTCGCGGCCACGGTGGCGAGTCCGTACTGCGCCTGAATAGTGGGCAACAGCGGCGGCAGGATGAAGATGATGGCGTTGGTCAGGACGACCAGCAGTGTGCCGACACCGATGAGCACCGCCTTGTTCGGTGCCCGGTGTGTAGGCGCCTCACTGCCGAGTCCGGCGCCCTGATGGGTCTCTGTCATGAATGTCTCCGATTTCGTGGTCAGACGCGGGTCGGAAGGCCGGCGTCGATGGACGTGTAGTCGCGCTCGAGTAGATCCATGGATCTCGTCCCAGCCGACGTAATGCTCCGAGGAGCAGTCGAGTTCACGCTGGAGTTCCCTGGGGAGCCTGCGGATCTCGTCGAGGTTGTGGGTGAGGTCGTAGCCCATCGACAGTCCGAAGCGATAGGAGTCGGTGGTCGGGTTCGGTCCGCCCCGTGGCATGCGGGGGGTGCACCAAGGCCGTCAAGATCGGGCACCGCGACGATTCGGTGTGGCGGCGGCTTCGCCTGGACTACGGACGCGAAGCGCGTGTGCAGGCATGATCGTTCGGAGTGACTTCATTGCCGAGAACGGCGGAACCCTGGTGATCCCGGGGTCGCATCTATGGGACGAGACCCGGAGACCGCGCCTCGACGAGGCCGCCCCGACGGAGATGAAGGCCTCGGCCGATGTGCTTGCCCGCGGGGTTCGGAACGAATTTCTCTCCGAAGACGATGTCGATCGGCTTGTTCGGAATCAGGTCGGCGCCGCGGTAGAGGGGGTTCATGGCTGCGTGACCATGTGCTCGGTCTTCGCGAACATCCGGCGTGCCCGCGTGGTCCGAGATCCCGCGAACACCTCGTCGTGGCCGGTGTCCACACCGTCGAGGACCGGGTCGAGGTCCTGCGATCGTCGCGTCGCCGAAGAAACCCCCGATGATCACGCCCCCGTCGCGCATGATCACCTCGACCACGGCTTCTGTGATCGGGACTGAGACGCGTGAGCTCGTTCGTCGCCATGAAAGGTGCGTTCCTTCGGAATTGGGCCGGTCGCATTGGGGCGCCAGATCAACTAGGTGATCCGGCTCATACCGTAAGCCCGGTGATTCATTCGATCAAGTCTTCTGATCAATAAAATTGCCGGGGCAGGCTGTTCAACCTTGTCTGGGATCTGTTCGACGACGACGCCACAGACCTGGTTCGCAGGGTCACCCAGGTGCTGGAAACCGTCCGTGCGCTGGAAATAGATCAAACGAGGACACTTTGAACACGACTCCGCCGAGGGAGCCGATCCGGGCCTCGACCAATTCCGATCATCTGACCGTCCCGACCGTGCGGGCGCGATCCCCGGCTCGTCTGTACTGCCCGGTCGGTCCATGGTTCGTCCCTCGTCTACCTACACGGCGCCCGGCTGCGGCGCGACAGCGTGATGTCCCTATCCAGCACCCCGTGACAGCCCCTAGCCGATGCTGAAGGGCTGGCCCCACAGTGTGACGGTGCTCGTGACGTTCTCGGTCTCGACCTCGACGTTGACGAAGGCGCGGGCCTGCGCGTAGCCGGCGCACCCGCTCACCCCGAGAGTCGAATCACTCCACGAAACCGAACCGGTCGGGCCCTCGACGTAGTTGCCACCCCAATGCGCCTCCCCACCGTAGGGGTCGGCGTATTCCTGGTCGAGGATGTCGACCGGAATCGCCTGACCGGGACCCAGAGTGATTCCGCCACTCGCACCCGCCGACAGCGGGTTCCCCACCGTTCCGGCCACGATGTCCGACCACGACATCCCCGCGCCGCCCTCGGCGCCCGCCTCGGCCCCGAAGTCGACCTGGCACGCGAGAAGGTAGCCGGGGTAGATGTATGCGGACTGCACACCATCCCCCTGCAGCTCCACCGAAGCCTTACCGGAGACCCAGACGTTGCGGTGCAACGGCGTCGAACCCATCGACGGCGACACGGTCGCACTCTCGTCCGTCAGGTTCACCGTCACCACGGTGCCGTCGGCCAGGGTCTGCGTGATGCTGCCACCGGGCAACGGAACGAACGTGTCGGCGTTCGCCGCACCGACGGAGAAGAAGCCCATGGTCGCGGCAGCAGCGGCACCGACCGCGGCCAGACGCACACCGTTCTTACGGTTGATGATCATTGTTCCCTCTCAGGGATAGAAACCTCGCACACGCGAGAAAGTGGGTGGAAGAACAGCGAAAGAGACCGAAATCAGCCGATGCTGAACGGCGCACCGTACAGAACGGTCTTCGAGTAGTCGTTACCCACGATCTCCACGACCGAGTACGACCGAGCCTGCGCGAATCCACCGCACTTCTGCACCTGCAGCTCCGCGTCCTGGTACTGCAACGCGTACACGCCGTCCTTCTTGATGTCCTTCGCCGCAATCGGCACGTACTTGACCTCACCCGAGTTCAACGGAACCGACAGGCCGAGGCTCGGCGTCAACGACGACAGATCCGCCGAGAACGACGGCGACGCAGACAGACCGGTGATGTCCACCTGGCAACCCACGATGTACCCGGTCGACACCCGCGAAACACCATGCGTCGTCGACGCATTCGTACCGTTGTAGGTACCCGCATTGTTCGTCGTAGCGTTCGCGTCCGTCACGTCGGTGACCTCCTCGAGCCCGGTGACGTCAGCGGTCACCGTGCCCGACACCCACGCCACCCGACCGGCGCCATTGGCAGCCAACGACGGCGACGACAGAGCGCTCTCCGCGGTACGCGTCACCGTCACATTCGGACCGGTCTTCGAACCATCAGGCAGCGGGATAAAAGTATCCGCGCTCGCCGCACCAGTAGACATCACACCGAGTAGGGCAGCCGCAGCAGCACCCAGGCCTGCAATACGGGCGCCACGGCGCAGGCCCGATCCGAAATTCTTGGTCATTCTCTTCCCTCGAAACTTTCTCAAAGATATTCAGTCACAGAATGTTTGGGTGGAATTAGTCACACCCGCGAGATGCTGGGGAAGCTTAACCTGAGACTGAGATCAGTTTCGCAACTGTGATACGCATCACATCATTTTGATCGCCGTTCTCAGCGAGAGTGGTCCGCGGTTGACGGACTCGGGACGAGGAGCCACGGCGTTGAGCTCATGGGAGTTGTTGCTAGATAACGTTTCATTACGGCGCAGCGCGGTTGCGTGCGATGTCGGCCGAGCTGATCGCCAACTGCCGGGACTTGGCCTGCTACAAATTGCCCCGCAGGGTGGGATTCGTGGGCACCTTGCCGCGCACGGCCACGGGCAGGCTGGTCACGCGCCGGATCACTGTGGGCTGACCACACCGGATACCACCGCCGCATCTGCCGCGGAACCGTCATGGGAGGCGCCCCGGGTGTACTCGCCGAGTACGCGGTATCCGTGGTAGTACGTCACGAGCATGAGAGCCCAGACCGACAACGCCAGAATGTAGAACAGCGTGTGATCCGCGTCGTCACCCGGAATCGGGAAGAAATCGTAGATCACCGCCACGAACGCCCCGAGGGCCGTCGCCACGAAGACTCCCACTGCGTGCCGTCGCTCACGGATCCGCCACAAACGTACTGCGACCGCGAACATGAACAGCGCCACCGCAAGATTCATCACCAGATAGAAGATCGCCCATCCCAACTCGACGGGACGCACGTCGAGTGTGCGGTTCAATCCCACCGCGACCGCCGCTCCGACAGCACCGACGTCCACCATCCACGACGGCCGGTACCCGCGGGTCACCGCCATCATCCCGAGCACGATGACCAGCGTCATGCCGAACGAACGCGAGAACGCGTCGAAGAACACCATGAGGTGATAGCTGAAACTCGAGTGCACGATCCCGGTGGCGGCTAGGAAAACCACGTTCGTACCGGACAGCGCGATCACCAGCCACTCGATCCCGAGCAGAAGATTATGTTGGCGGCGAAGGAATTTGACGCCGTAATAGTAGCCGGCGGCCAGCATCGAGACGTTGGCGATCAGCAGCAACGCCATGGCGAGAGTGTCCATCAATGGCCCTTCGGGGAGAGGAGTTTGGCGACAGCCTGACTGTTCATCTGACCTAGTCAATGAACTTGGTCACAGTTTGAATGGATACCGTCACAGTACGTGCGATGTCAATGGCAGCAATCCGAACCCCGCCATACGAACCAAGAGAGAAGGTCTCCGTTTCGCCGCCTCCATGCAGCCGGACCGCTCATCTCACAGTGGACACTCATCCGATCATATGACATGATCGGATGATCGGTCTCCTCAGTTCATCGGACGAGAACTGCCCGCCTTGGGTACGGCCGCAGACGTACCAACGCATCAGTCGTCGGTAGCGGCCGGCTTCCCATCACATCATTGTCGCGATCGGAGAGTGATTGCATATGACCTACTCGCAATGGCAGGACGTCCTGGACGCGGATGCGCTGGCGGTTGCCAAGCAGCTCGATGAATTGCTGCCGGGACCTCTTCATACGCTGGGGCTCGACGGTGTTCGAAAGTTCGCTGCGCCAACTCCCCCGCCGCGTACGACACGGGTGGCCTCGGTGGAGGACCGCACCATCGCCGGGGTCGCCGACGGTGGGAACGTGTCGGTGCCGGTTCGTATTTACCAGCCCGACCGCACAACCCGGGCCGGCGCGCTGCTCTACATCCACGGCGGCGGCTTCACCGTCGGCTCGCTGGACGGCGTCGACGAGCTGTGCCGAGTCATCGCCGACGAGGCCTGCTGCGTCGTCGTATCAGTGGATTACCGCCTTGCACCTGAGCACCCCTTTCCGGCGGCGATTATCGACGTCCGGGCAGCCTACGACTGGCTCCGGGCCAACTCCGCCGAACTGGGTGTCGCCCCGTCGCAGCTCGCGGTCGGCGGCGATTCAGCCGGCGGTGGACTCGCCGCCTCGCTGTGCCTCGACCTACGCCGTCGCGGTATCGCCCAGCCAGTGATGCAACTGCTGGTCTATCCGGCGGTGGACGACCAGTTCACGCGACCGTCGTGGACCGAATTCAAGAACGCCCCACTGCTCGACGCCGGAACCGCGCAGTGGTTCTGGAAGCAGTATGTCGGTGATTCTCCCGCCGATCTCGACGAGCTCGCGGTTCCGATGAAGGCGGGGTCGCTGGCCGGACTGGCCCGAGCTCACATCGCCACCGCCGAGGTCGATCCGCTGCGCGACGACGGCGAGGCATACGCCGCCGGCCTCCACGAGGCAGGCGTGGCGGTACGTCTCCAGCGATACACGGGCGTGTTCCACGGGTTCTTCCCGGAGGTGCAGACCTACGCCAAGAGTCGCCGCGCCGTGCTCGACGCATGCGAAAGCCTGCAACTGGCATTCCGATTGGGTTCCTCAGCAGCGATTGGACAGACCTCGAGTCGCCCTCGTAGGGATGCAATCCCAGGAGACCTCGCATTCGATGGGCACACAGCGTGACGGTCAACGAATGGAGGACCTCTTCCGAAGATGGCCGAGGGCACCTGCGGCACGCCGCACGGAGTGCAGTCGATCACCAGCGGGAGCATCGCGACAAAGAGGCGGCGATCCTGATCGGGTTCGCGAGCATGTGGGCACCATACGGGGGCCCTGGCGAGGACGAAATCCTCGTTCAATTCGGACTGTCGAGACTCCAGTTCATCGACCGCCTGTGGCAGAAGATCCCCGAATCCAACTGCGCCCTGGAAGAGCTACAGCTCCTGGCGCGGGCATACCCGCGCCGTCCACGAAGCAACGGAATCCACCCCCTCTGACTGAGTCGACAGACTCTGATGGGGCGAGCACGAACCTGGTGGCACCCCACTCCACTCCGAAGACGCCGAACGGGCCGCCGGCACCGGACCGAAGATCTCGTGCCGGGAGAGTCAGCGCTCCACGCTACTCGTCGGAGGATCCGAGGATCCGAGGATCCATAGCCGCAGGCCCACGGCTATGGATCGTGGGGATCACCTCGGAGTTTGCTCCGAAAGATTCACGGATCAGCTATGTCGGCTGCTGTCTCGGATCTGCCGCAGGAGCGGGACGACACCAGACGGGATCTCGTTCGCCCGGCCCTCCGATACTCCCAGGGCGAAGAGTTCACGGGCGGCGGAGGAGATGATCGGCCGGGCCGCGACCGTGGCGGACGCCTTCCAGACGAGGTCCATGCAGTGATGGAAGGTGCCGATCGTCGCCTCGTCGGTTGTGTAGTCGCCACTTTCGACTCGTCGCACCGTCTCGTCGACTTCACGTTCGAGGACCGGCAGTCCCGGCCTGACGAACTCGACGAGCCGGTCCGGGCTCACGCCGAACGCTTCCGCGAAGACCACCGCCTCCTGGAACGCGGCGATGCTCGACATGTAGAAGATCAGCATCGAGAGGTCGAGGGTGCACGCGTCAGAGATGACCTCGCCGACGTGCCCGCTCAAGCCGCCGAGGGCGAGAAGCATCTCCGCATTCCGGTTCCAAAGCTCGAGGGGTCCTGCGTAGTTCACCCCGCCCACCGGAGTTCCGATGTCCTTTGGATAAGCCGAGATCGTACCTGACAGCATCAGCCCGTTCCGCTTGGTGACCCACCGCTCGAGCTCACGTGCATCCGCGGGGGTCCCTGTCGCCAGATTCACTATGGTGCGACCGGTCAAATCGATGTCGTCGCCGAGACTCTCGACGAGAGCGGAGGAATCGACGACGACGGAAAGGGTGATGGGGCTCGACTCGACGGCCTCGACAGCGGTGAAGGCCGCTTTGCCGCCTGCCGCCGTTAGAGGGGCGGCCTTCTCCGGGGTGCGGTTCCACACGGTAACCGAATATCCCTTGTCGATCAGTGTGTGGGCGATTGAGCTCCCCATCAGACCGAGACCGAGAACTGACACATCGGACATAACAATCCATTTCTCTCGTTGGCACCGGTTCCCGGATCGCATGTGGCCCGCGATCCGGGGACCGGTGATCGTCATTGACGTACCGTTACCAACTGACCGTTTCAGGTTGAGTTCGGCGCCAGCGAGGCCAACCCCGGTGTTCCGGTTCCCGGGACACAAGCCGGCTGACGATCGTGTAGCCCTGGAAGACAACATGTTCGTGCTGCGGACAGGCATGAGTTGGCCCCCGTCCACCAGAACGATCCGCCGCGTGCCCAGTGATTACAACTCGATCCAGGTGGTCTTGAGGTGTGTGTATTTGTCCAGACCGTGATTGCTCCTGTCGGCACCGTGCCCGGACAGCTTGCGGCCGCCGAACGGGACCGAGGAGTCGCCTTCTTCGTAGCAGTTGATCCAGACCATACCGGCGTCGATCCCGCGCGCCATCCGGTGAGCCCGGCTCAGATCCGCGGTCCACACCGACGAACCCAATCCGAATACCGTGTTGTTCGCGATCGCGAGTGCCTCTTCCTCCGTACGGAACGAGTGCACCGCCAGCACCGGACCGAAGATCTCGTGCTGAGCGAGCCTGCTGTCCGGATCGACGTCGACGAAGACAGCAGGGTCGACGTACAGGCCGTCATCACGCCTGGCATCGGAGCCCAGAACCAGTTTGGCACCCGAGTCGATCCCCTTGCGGATCTCGGCTAGGACGTCGTCGCGATGTGCGGCAAAAGCGAGCGGACCGAGAGTGGTCGCCGGATCCAGTGGATCACCGATCACCGCCGCGTTCAGGTTGTCGACGACCTTCGCCACCACTTCGTCGCGGATGTCCTCATGGACCACCAACCGTGATCCGGCAGTGCACATTTGACCGCTGTTGAAGGACACCGCCCAGGCGGCCACCGCTGCCGCCCGGTCCAGGTCGGGCGCGTCGGGGAACACGATGTTCGGCGACTTGCCGCCCAGCTCCAGCCACACCGGTTTGGCGTTGGACGCACCCGCGTAGGACAGCAGCTGCTTTCCGACGTCGGTAGATCCGGTGAAGGCCAGGGTCGCGATGTCGTCGTGCATGCCCAGCTGCTCGCCGACCTTGGCGCCACTGCCGGTGATCACCTGCAGCACGCCCGCCGGAATGCCCGCCTCGTAGGCAAGCTCCGCGGCCCGCAGCAACGAGAACGGCGTCTGACTGGCCGGCTTGGCGACGACGCTGTTGCCGGCGACCAGGGCAGCCGGAATCTTGAACATCGCCAGCGTCATCGGGAAGTTCCACGGCGTGATGACGCCGACGACGCCGACCGGCTCACGGGTCACCAGCGCGACCGCGCCGTTGCGGCCGCGCGGCGACTCGTCCATCAGCTTGTCGGCCAGCTCGCCGTACCAGCGCACCGTGTTTATCGCGGTACGCATTTCGACGTTCCACGCGATTGTGACGGGTTTACCCATTTCATACGCGACCAGGAACGCCAGTTCATCACGATGCTGGTCGAGCAGGTCGGCCCACCGGATCAGCGCCTCTCCACGCTCACGTGGCTCCAAGCCTGCCCACACCCGACTGCGAAAGGCGTTCTTGGCGCCCTGTATTGCGCGCTCGACATCCACTTCGGCAGCACTCGCCACCTGCGTTGTCTCGCCGCGGCGAGGACTGGTATGCGTTGCGGTATTGCCGCCGCTTGCCTGCGCCCACTCGCCGTCGATCCACATCGCGGTCGGCAACTCGGCCGGCATTTCGACGTCCAGCCAGTCGTTGGGTGTGGCCCGTCCAGGAGTCTCAATTTCGACTGCCACGGTTACTTCCGCCTTTCGCGCGGCTCGGTGCCGCTGCTCTGAATTCTCGAACGACCGATTCAGCTGTCGAGCCCGAGGACTCCGGCCAATTCGTTGTAGTCGACCTGCCACAGGCCAGGCGATGTCAACGGGTACTGCGAGCGGAATCCGACCAGCCGTTGTGCACGCGGCGACAGCGACTTGGCGATCTCCAGATCGACGATGAACGGGTAGGCCTCTTCGGGGGTCAGGAAGCCGGCGTTGAATGTGAACGCAACAGCCCGACGGTACTCGTTGTCAGTGAGGTTGGCCCCGCCACCGTGGACAGTCTTACCACTGATGAACAGCGCGTCGCCGGCCTTCATGATCGCCGGGATCGTCCCTTCCGGAGTCCCGTTGTCCTCGAAGTTTTCCCAATGATTGCTGCCCGGAATGACACGAGTCGCACCATTCTCTTCGGTGAAGTCGGTCAGCGCGATCAGAAAGTTGATGCACGCTTCGGGGCCGGACGGGCCCATGGCGATGAAGGGCGCCCAGTTGCCCAGGTCACGGTGCAGCATCTGAGCCTTGTTCCCCGGGCCGATCTCGATGACCTGCGCCGTGGTCATCCAGTATGTGCCGGATTCCTCGACGAAGGTCTGATCACTCAGGTCATGAACCAGGTCGTGCTCGATGATCTCCGTGCGGAAAGTCTCGCTGTGCGTGACCAGATTCGTCAGGCGCTTGGTGTTGCTTCCGTGGAACTCGGCGATGATGCCGTCATGCGTAGAACCCGGCCGCAGCTTTGCCATCGGATCGTCGATGTCAGCGTTGAAGCGCTCGATCTGGTCTTGTGTGAGAAAGTCTTTGATGATCACGCCGCCGTCGCGGCGAACGATCTCGAGAATCTTCTCCGCAGACGTGGTCACGGACACGTGTTGCAGTGCCTGCTGGTCGACAGTCATATCTTGTTCTCCATCCGGTAGACCGGTGATTTATGATCATTTGATTTTATCGTTTGATCAGAGTTTGGACAAGGGTTTTGGTTAGATCCGTCACATCCTCGTCGATCGTCGCGACTTCGCTCGAAAGGATTGCACTACAGCACTATTAGCGCCAAAGCTGTGCACCATCGCGGATCCGACCGGACGCATCACTCGGGCCGTCCGACGCGGCATCGGGCACCGAAATGATGCCCTTTCTGATCATTTGATCAAGAAGGGAAGCGGATGGCGCGCGCCCACAGCTCAGCAGACGACCCGGCTCAGCGCCTCCGCCACGAAGTCGATGTCCTCCCCCGTGTGCGCAGTACTCAAGAAGATTTTCCCCGAGGGCATGAACATCACGCCTTCGGCGAGCATCCCGCCCAGGACCTTCCCCCAGATGCCACCGGTTCCGTGGAGTCCGGTGGCCGCGTCTTCGGGCACGAATTGCAGCAACGACCCCACCCGGTTCAGATGCGCCGGGACTTCGGCTTCGGCCAGTACCGCATCGAACCGATCGTGGAACCGCGCCGCATTGGTCTCCAGCGTCGCATACACCGCCGGATCCGCGAGCACACCCATCGTCGCCTCGACCGCGGCCAACGCGACCGGATTTCCGTTGAACGTTCCGGCATGCACCACACCGTCGGTCACCTGATCTATCAAGTCCGCGCGGCCCACCACCGCGCTCTGGGTGAACCCGCCGGCGATCGCCTTGCCGAACACCGATAGATCCGGACGTACCCCGAAGCGCTCGGTGGCACCACCGCGCGCGATCCGGAAGCCCGCGATGACCTCGTCGAAAATGAGCACCACGCCGGCCTCGTCGCACAGCGCCCGAACCGCCCGCAAGAACTCCGGAAGCGGTTCAGTCACTCCCGCATTGCTCATGATCGGGTCGAGCAGGACCGCAGCGATACCGAGCTCGCGCGCTTCCCTGAGAATCCCGGTGATCATCTCGATGTCGTTGAACTCCGAGACGATCAGGTCATCGAGGACGCTGGGACTTTGACCTTTGGTTGCGGTCAGCGTCGGCCTGCCGTACTCGTCCGACGACATGCCCGCATAGACCGAATCCTGCCAGCCGTGGTAACTCTTGGCGAACTTGACGATGCGTCGCCGCCCGGTCGCGGCCCGGGCGAGCCGCAGCGACACCTGCACGGCCTCGGTGCCGGTGTTGCTCCACAACAGACGCTCACCGTGCGGAACCGCCTCCAGCACCGCTTCGGCCGCCGCATACTCCAGGACGTGACCGGTACCGACCACCTGCATGCGGTTCAGGACTCCCTGGACCGCCGAGACCACCCGGTCGTCGCTGTGGCCGAGCACCATGGCACCCCAGGCCATTACACAGTCGACATAGCGATCACCGTCGAGGTCCCAGACGTGGGCGCCACGAGCTTTCTCGACGAACAACGGATGCGGCTGCATGGATGCACGCAGCCCCGAACTGACTCCGCCGCCAATGCTGTGCCGGGAACGCTGAAATGCGGCAAGTGAAGATTGAAGACCCATACCCGGTGACAACTCCTCGTGTAACTGAACTCGAGCCTGAACCCGTCGAGAAGATTGTCGACTCGGGTTGGCTTGCATGATATTTGGGATGCGTGGACACGCAACATGTGTATCGCGTGACCATATCCAGTGGTGGACTAGGCCGATTTCGACCGAAACTCGGATCCGAGAGTCACCCGACCTTGCTATCCTGCCGGCCCTGTTGACGCTCATCCATGGTCCACGCGCACCGTTCGATGAGCCAATCGAAGATCGGGTCACGCTCGGTTTGCCATTCGGGATGCCACTGGACGCCGACAACGGGTCGGCCACTCAGCTCGATCATCTCCGCAATTCCGTCGGTGGCGCGGCCGGTGACCGCGAGTCCGACACCGGGCCGGTCGACCGCCTGATGATGCCATGAGTTGGAAGTTCGACGGGCACCGTAGATCTGGCGCCCGACACTGCCGGAGAATAATTCGACGACATGGTTGTCGTCACCGGCGTAGGGCGCAGCCTTCGGCGAAGAATGCACGACGGACGTTTCCTCGATGTCCTCGATCAGCGTCCCGCCGAGGACGGTGTTCAGCAGCTGATGCCCGCGGCACACGCCGAGGATGGGGATGCCCAGAGACAGCGCATCCGAGATCAGATCGGCCTCGTACTGGTCCCGTTCGAAGTCGATGACGTCGATGTTCCGGCGCGGATCGGCATCCGGGTCGACCGGACGCATGCCACCCCAGCGCGACGGGTGCACATCCTGTCCGCCCGTCACGATCAACCCGTCCAGCCTGTCGGCCACTCCGGTCGAACTCGACACGAACGGAAGGTTGACCGGAATGCCGCCGGCTTCGGCCACGCACCGGTCGAAGTCGGTGAAGAAGGAGTTCGTCAACCGATCGGTGAAGCGTGGAGATGTACCGGTCACCATTTCCAGCCGATAGCATCGGCCCGTGATACCGATGAGAGGTCTCATGTCGACGTCGCTCCAATTCCTACGACAACGCGGATTTCTCTGCCCGATGCCAGGGCATCGAACCCTTCGTTGATTGTTTCGAGTGAGTATTCGGCGGTGACCAGCTCGTCGAGCTGCAACAAACCGGCCCGTGCGAACTGCAGATACATGGGGATATCCACTTTGAAGTGGTTCGATCCCATGAACGACCCGCGCAGACTCTTTTCCTGCATGAAGAGTTCGGATCCACGAAGTGGAATCGAATGCGAATCCGGGATCATGCCCATCACCGTGGCCACGCCGCCCGGTCGCAGCATCGCGAACGCCTGCCCTGCGGTGGCACCCGAGCCGACCGCTTCGAACGCGTGGTCGGTGCCTCCGCTGGTCAGCGCCCGCACCGCCGCGACCGGGTCGGTCTCGCGGGCATTCACCACGTCGGTTGCTCCGAAGAACTTGGCCTGCTCCAGTTTTTCCGGCACGACGTCCACGCCGATGATCTGCGCCGCGCCGGCCAGCCGGGCGGCCTGCACCGCGGAAAATCCGATTCCGCCGAGCCCGATCACCGCAACGGTCTGCCCCGGACGAACGCAGGCGCTCTGCAGCACCGACCCCATCCCGGTGGTCACCGCGCAGCCCAGCACACTCGCCGTTTGCAGACGCACCCCCGGCGTGATCCCGACGACGCTGTTCTTGTGAACCAGCGCCATCTCGGCGAAACCGCCGATCCCGGCAGTGGCCCGCACCGCCGCCCCCCGGCTGTTCGTCAGACGGGGCCGGGCGCGGCCCTGCTGCAACTGCGTCCGACGCGCGCACAGGGTCTGCTGCCCGGCCAGGCAGAACTCACACGACCCGCAGTACACCGACAGGCAGGTCACGACGGTGGCACCTGGACCGAACTCCGTCACAGCGCTTCCGACCTCGACGACCTCGCCCACCGCCTCGTGGCCGAGCACGATCGGCGTGTCGGACTCGAAGGTTCCATCCATCTCGTGCAGGTCAGAATGACACAGACCGGCATACGCGATCCGGACCAGCACCTCGTCGGGCCCGGGATCGTCGATGAACAGCTCTTCGATATCCAACGTACCTGGCGCGGCGTTGAGCACCGCCGCCTTGATGCGGGTGCTCATACAAGCTCGAAGTAGCGGTTGAGTTCCCAGTCGGTGATCCCGCAGTCGGGGTCGCCACCACCCATGGTGTGGAACGCCAGCCATTCCCAGCGTCGGGTTCCGATCCAGTAGTCGACGAATTCCTGCCCGAGCACCTGGGCCAGTGCCTTGTCGGCGGCGAGCGCATCGGCGGCGCGGGTGATCGTGTGCGGCAACGTCTCGGTGCCGGCCGGGTTGCACCAGGCCATGCCGACGAACGGGGCCGGCGGCTCGACACCGTTGACGACACCGTGGAGGCCGGCTCCCAGCACCGCCGCAGCCACCAGGTACGCGTTGGAATCTGCTCCCGGCGTCCGGTATTCGATGCGCGAATACTTCGGGTGCCGGGTCACCGCGCGGACGGCGGTGGTCTTGTTGTCGATGCCCCAGGTGACGGTCGTGGGCGGGCCTTCCAGCGGGATCTGCCGCCGGTAGGAGGTCAGGAACGGCAGTGCCAGCGAGGTTGCCCCCGGCATGGTCTGCACGACGCCGCCGATGAAGTTTCGCATCACATCGGATGGTCCGTTCTCGGCGAAGAACGCGTTGCCGTCCTCGTTCGCCAACGAGATGTTCAGATGCGAAGCCTGACCCCACGCGTCGGACCACTTGGCCATGAACGTCACCGACCGACCCAGCTCGTTCGCGACCTCACGAACGACCTGGCGGGTCCGGGCCCAGTTGTCGGCCGTGGTGACGATGTCGGCGACGGCGACGTTGATCTCGATCTGACCGACGGCCGCCTCGTCGTTACACGCCTCCCACTCCAGTCCCAGCTCTTCCAAACGGTGCTGCACTCGGTCCAGGAACTGCCACCAATCACCCGACTTCGCGTGCACATAGGCCGAGCCGGCCTGACCGCCGAGCGGGGTCAGATCCTTGTATCCCTTGCGGCGCGCTTCGTGAACCGACTCCTCGAAGAGGGTCGCTTCGATCTCGATCGCCGCCTTCACCGAGTAGCCCTCCGCGGCAGCCTGCCGCTCCACCTTGCGCAAGAGGTTCCGCGGACACACCGACACCGGGTCGCCGGTCTTGGTCCAGAAGTCGCCGATGACGGATGCCTTGCCGGGCTCCCATTCGATCAGGGTATCCAGGTCGGGACGCAGGAAGATGTCCAGCAGGTCGCCCCGCCACTCCGGAAAGGCGAAACCGAACTGCGGAAAGTTACCGAGATCGTTGCCCAGGACGACATCGGCGAACGGAAATCCCGTCTCCAGTCCGCTCAGGAACTTCTTCGGGGAGATCGACTTTCCCACGAACGTCCCGTCGAGGTTCGTCGCCTCGATTCGAATCGACGTGATGGCCCGCTCGTCCAGCCACCGCCGGACCCGGGCACTCGTTGTTTCAGCCATTGAACCGCACCTTCCAGTGTGCACCGCACATCACCGAGACCTGCGCGGCCGAGCCGATTACCGCGACGGCACCGACACCCAGTGCGATGAGAAATGAATCGAACCACCCGCTGAGGACTGCCGACAATGATTCGGCCGACCCGTGGATCTCGAATGTGGTAGCACCGTCGCCGTATACGAGACGCTCGTCGTCGTCGGTACACACGACGATCAACTGCTCGGGGAATCCAGCGGTGTCGGCGTTGAGTTCGCAAAACTTCTGCGCAGCGACATTCCAGTCCGGCAGCGGCGGCGAGAGCATCCGGCCGACCGCCTCCCCGAGCTCACCTCCTCCGACGACCGTGTATTCCGGGTAGAAATGCAGTTGGAGAGGCTCGACACCGCCGGCGACTCCGTGCCTCACGTGGACGCGACCGTCGGCGAAGTCGAGCGTCACCGCCTGCCGATCGGCGACCGACGCGAGCGCAACCGTCCCGGTAGTGCCGCCGATCAACGCGCGCAACTCGGGAACCTCGGCGCTGGCCCTCAACGTCCGAGCCACCGACAACACCAGCGGCGTCGGATCCGGCTCGACCGCGACCAGCACATCTTCTGCAGTCAGGGAACTCACCTGCTTAACCTCATTTCGAAAACCGACCAAGACTTCTGCCTAAGTCATATGATCAGTAGTGTGGCCGGTGTCACCGGTGACGTCAAGAGGGCATTCGCCGGGTCACGACTTGTCCACCGGTCCGGTTGCGGTACCACGCCCACAGAAATGCCCAGTTCAGACCGACTAACGAGAGCGCTAACGGGCGCAGCGTTTCGACTGGCACTATTGACGAAGATGCCGTTACTGCTGCACACTAGCGAGTCAGATCATTTGATCAGGTCAGTAGATTCTTGTCTCGGTCAGAGGCGGGTGATACCCGGCCGGCAACACGCCCCGTGGCATCCGGATTCACCGAGCCCCAACAACAACCCAACCGGTATCGGTAGCAACCGACCCGGTCGGTAGGGAGTGACTTCATGGAGCCAGCAAACTCGCACGTCGACGTCGTAATCGTGGGAGCGGGACTTTCCGGCATAGCCGCCGCGGTCGAACTGCGTACCACCCACCCCGAGCGGACGTTCGTCATGCTCGAGAAGCGCGACAACCTCGGTGGAACCTGGGACCTGTTCCGGTACCCGGGCATCCGGTCCGACAGCGACATGTTCACCCTCGGCTACAGCTTCAAGCCGTGGCGGGCCGAGAAGACGATCGCCGCCGGGCACACCATCCTCGAATACCTCGACGAAGCGGTCGAGGAGCACCATCTGCGTCCCCTCATTCGCGTCAATCATCGCGTGCTGCGCGCAGACTGGTCCAGCGAGACCAGCACCTGGACGGTGCAGGTCGGGTCGCCCGCGGGCTACGACACGATCACGTGCTCATTCCTGTACATGGCCTCGGGCTACTACGACAACGAGAACGGCTATCGACCGCGATTCCCGGGCGAAGAGAACTTCGAGGGCCCGATCGTCCACCCCCAGGAATGGCCGGAAGATCTCGACTACCGTGACAAGAACGTCGCCGTCATCGGCTCCGGCGCCACAGCCATCACGCTGATCCCGGCGATGGCCGGCACCGCCACCAAGGTCACCATGGTGCAGCGTTCGCCCTCGTACGTCGCGATCGACAGCGACGTCGACGAGGACGCCATCAAGTTGCGTGCGGAGATCGGCGACGAGGCCGCATTCGACATGGTGCGCCTGCGCAACTTGGAACAGCAACAGATCAACTATCAGTTCGCACGCAACCATCCCGACGAGTTCAAGAAACCGCTGTTCGACGCGATCGACGCGATTGTCGGATCCGAGTTCCGCGAGAAGCACTTCACCCCGTCCTACGACCCGTGGGACCAGCGCCTGTGCCTGGTCCCCAACGGCGACCTCTTCGAAGCGATCAAGGCCGGCCAGGCCGACGTGGCGACCGGGACCATCGCCGAGTTCACCGAGCACGGCATCCGAATGGAGTCCGGCGAAATGGTGGAGGCCGACATCATTGTCACCGCCACCGGACTGAACCTGTGCACCCTCGGCAAGGTCGAGTTCACCGTCGACGGGCACCCGGTCGACTTCGGCACTACCTACACCTACAAGGGTGTCGCGTTCAGCGGCGTCCCAAATCTTGTGCAGGCACACGGTTATCTGAACTCGTCGTGGACGCTTCGACTCGAACTGGTCAACCAGTTCTGGAGTGCGCTGCTCACCACCATGGACAAGCTGGGCGCCAAATCGGTGACCCCGGTGCTGCGTCCCGGCGAAGAGAACATGCCGCGCGATCCCTGGATGACCGGAGTGACCTCGGGATACTTTCAGCGGTACCTGGATCACATGCCGTCGCAGGGCGATCGGCTCCCGTGGCTGAACCCGCAGGTACACGAGCTCACCAAGGAGATCCTCGGCGCCGATCCCGACGACGGGGTGCTGCAGTTCGATTAGTGCGGTCAGCGGCGCTCCGGCAGTCTCCGAAGCCGGCTGGGCCGAGGCGAGTTCCCGATCTGTTCTGTTCGGTTGACTAGAGGAGTGCGCGTATGGATGTGACGAATCAATTCGATGTGGCCGTGATCGGGTGCGGAAACATGGGGTCCGCGATAGCCCGGGTTGCGCTCGAGAAGCAGTATTCGGCCACAATTTGGAATCGCAGCCCGGAGCGCGCCGTGCGATTGGCCGGTGCCGGCGCCACCGTCCTCACGGAAGTCAGGTCGGCATTCGAGAATGCCGACCTGACCATCGTCTGCGTCAGCACGACCGACGACGTCCGTGCCCTGCTCGCGCAGATCGACCCCGCCCGGGTCGCCGGCACGATCTTGAATCTGACGAGCGGTTTGCCGGACGAGGCAAACGAACTCGCGGCGTGGTCGGCCGAACACGGCGTGCCGTATCTGGACGGCGCGATCCTCTGCTTTCCCGAGCAGATCGGCAGCGCCGAGGCCCGTATCCTGATCGCCGGCCCCGAGCAACTCTGGACGGCGCACAGCGACATTGTCCGGGCGCTGGCCGGAGGGGCACTGCATGTCGGCACCGTCCACGGCGCAGCCAACGTCATGGACGCCGGCTTGGTCGGCGCCTTCTACATGTCCAGCATGGTGGCGTTCATCGAGGCGGTCCGGTACATGGGCAACGCCGGTGTCAGCACCGACGCGCTCCGGTCCCTACTGCCACACACCCTCGATCAGTTCTCCGAGGAGATTCACGACATCCTGAACCGCTTGGACACCGGCACTTTCACCACCGAGCGGGCGACACTCACCGTCTACCAGGAGGCCGGACGGACCTTCCTCGACACCATGGCACCGCACGGCCCGGCCACCATGATTCGGGCGACCACGGGTGTATTCGACCGGGCGGTCGCCGCAGGCCTCGCGAACGAGGACCTCGCCGCGGTCGTCAAGCTCTCAGCCGAATAGCACGGATGCCGTGCAGTTCCGATCTGGAACTGCACGGCATCCGCAGCGGATCGACACCGCCCCTGCACTGTGTTCGAACTCGGGGTAGGTGCTACGCCACAGTCGTGGACTGGATTCGATGGGCACCTTTCGACGCAATCGCCGCAACCGGAAGATCGGCCATGGTGCGCAGACCCGGCATCGCATCGACGATCGCAGTGATCGCGTTGGACGCGACCGCGACAGTCGACTGCAGGCTGTCCAGCCCACGCGGCGCGATGAACTCGAGAGTCTGCTCCTCACCCTCGATCAGCCACCGGTCGCCGGGGACGACCGGGTCGCCGTCTTCGAAGAAGCCGAAATGGACCGCGACCTCGATGACGGGTTCGCCGTCTCGAATCCCCCGGGCGGCATGGCGGACCGCTGCAATTGTTCCCGGCGCCACAATGAAATTGTCACCGATCCGCTCACTGTCGGTGAGAAATGCCGGTGCCGGACTGTCGACCTCGATCGTGTCCAGCACCCACCCCAGTCCCGATGCCAATGCCGCGATGCTCTCGGTGAATCCGACGTGTCCGATGACCCGGCCCTCGTTCTGGGCCTGCACGAACTCCGACTCGGTCAGGCCGATGCCGAACTTCCCGAGGATGTGACCGTAATGCACCATCTGAGTGGCCCGCTCGATCTGCACGCTCTCGACGCGCTGAGTCAAACTGCTGAGCAGCAACGGCAGGGTGTCCATCAACATGCCCGGATTACATCCGGTGCCGACCACGCTGCGGCCGTGTGCGCGGGCTACCTCGTCGACCCGCGCCGAGAACTCGGGATGAGCGTGCGCCGGGTATCCCAATTCCTCACATATCGACACGACGTTGTAGCCATGCGAAAGCAAGTCCGTGACCAGCGGCTCGATCGGCTCGACGAACGACGTGGTCGCGACGAACGCCACGTCCGCCTTCGGCAATGCGTCGATGGAGCCGACCACGACGCCCTTGGAGCTACCCACGCCAAGCAACTCGCCGACATCGCGGCCATGCAGGGCAGGCTGGATGTCCAGCGCGCCCACCACGGCGCAGTCCTCACGTCGGCACAGCGTCCGACCGACGTCGACGCCAACGCTGCCGAGTCCCACGAGGACAACCGATACAGTTTGCATTCTCTCTCCTGAATCCATACGAGTGCTACTCGGCAACAGCGTCTTCCTTCAGCAAGAAGATCGGATCGGCCATCATGCCCTCGTGGCCGACGAATCCGGTATTGGGTGGGCAGGTCGAGTAGCCCAGCAGCCGTTGAATGTCCTCGTCGAACGTCTTCGCAATCTCCGGCGGGTAGGTGAGGAAGGCGTTCTCTTCCTGACGCAGAAATCCGAGATCCAAGCCCATGGTGAATCCGATCCGGTTGCTGTCGGAGTTGTTGGTGCCGCCGCCGTGATAGGTGCCGCCCACCCAGATCAACGCCGACCCCGCGGCCATCTCCGTCGGCAGGGCCTCGTCGATCTTCGGTGCCCGGGTGTCGTCCCACCTGTGACTGCCCGGAACCACCATTGTTCCTCCGTTTTCTGCGGTGAAATCGGTGATGGCGACCATCAGCTGGACGCGGGCCTGGTTGTAGCCGTCGTGGTGGCGCCATTGCCACACACTGTCATCCCGATGCAGCGGCTGCGCGCCCTCGCCGGGGTGGATATCGATGATCGAGGTGACCCCGATCTGGTAGTTCGGTACCATCTCGACCTGATCTTCACCCAGCAGGATCGGCCGGGTGCGCTCCAGATAATGCGCCGCCACGCCGTTGTAGATCGGGTGACGTGCAGCCGTGGCGGCATACGTGGCGTGCTTTAAGACGCCGTACAGGCGCTTGGTCCGTTGTCCGGAGAAGTCGTCCTGGCCCCAGGCCGCCGTCTCCAGCGCGGCATCGGTCTCCGCTCGGGCTTCCTTCAGTGTTTCGCCGTCGAAATAGTCGCGGATGATGACGCCGCCGTCACGCTCGATGTACGCGATCACGTCTTCCAGTGGGGCGCTTGCTTCCAGGGTGGTCAAACCTGCCACGATGGCTCCTTCAAAGATGTGCGGGCGGAAGTGCTCTTTAAATGGATTCGATATGAATTTCAGCCACTCGACTATTCGGAACTGACGACCTCGAGGTCGCCGTCGACGAACTGCTGCCGAAGCAGCTTCTTGTCGAACTTGCCCACACTGGTCTTCGGCACCTCGTCGATGTAGACCCAGCTGTCGGGCAATTGCCATTTGGGTAGATTCCCACTCAGATGGTCGCGGAGCACCTTCGGATCGCGTTCCACACCCTCCTCGAGGACGACCACCGCACATGGCCTTTCGTCCCACTTCTGATCGGGGATACCGAACACGGCCGCCTCTGCGACATGCGGGTGTGCCATCAGGTCGTTTTCCAGCTCGACCGACGAGATCCATTCCCCGCCGGACTTGATGACGTCTTTGGCGCGATCCACCAGAGTCAGATACCCGTCCGGCGACACCCGACCGACGTCGCCGGTCCGCAGCCAATCACCGTCGAAACTCCCGGCGTACCGATCCCGCTCGGTGTCATCCCGCGCGTAGTACTCCGCCGTGACCCACGGACCCCGCACCTGAAGCTCACCCAGTGACACACCGTCGTTGGCGACAACCTCACCGGCATCGTTCTTCAGCCGGTAGTCGACCAGCGGCGCGAACTGGCCCTGCGTCGCGCGATACGTCCACGGATCGTCACCGGAGTGACCCGCGGGCAGTGCCGCGGTGGCAGAGACCGCCGATGTCTCGGTCATGCCCCACCCCTGGATCATCGTGACACCGAGCTCGTCCTCGTAGGCTTGCAGCAACGACAACGGTGCCGCCGATCCGCCGACGAAGACCCGCTGCAGGTGTGTGAGGTCCTGCGGCGTACGCGCGAGGGTCTGCAGTATGCCGGTATAGATCGCCGGCACGGCCGCGGCGATGGTCGGGCGTTCGGCCGCCAGCATCGCCAGCAGCGGCTCCGGTTGCAGGAAGCGATCGGGCATGAGTAGCGACGCGCCGGAGAGCATCGACGCATACGGCAAGCTCCAGGCGTTGACGTGGAACATGGGCACGATGACCAGGCAGGTGTCCCGGGCGCTCAATCCCATTCCCATGGACGTGGTGACGTGCAGCGCGTGCAGGTACAGCGAACGATGCGAGTAGACAACACCCTTCGGATCTCCGGTGGTCCCGGAGGTGTAACACATGGCGGCAGCCGATCGCTCGTCGATATCCGGCCAGCAGTAGGTCTCCGATCGGTCTGCGAGCAGCTCCTCGTAATCATGCACCGCGACGTGCGCGGGCGCCTGGAACCTCTCGGCGGGCACGCCCACCACGACGACGTGCCGCACCGTCGTCATCATCGGCAACGCCTGTCCGAACGCGGACAACAGTGAAGCATCGACGATCACAACCTGATCTTCGGCATGGTTTGCCACGAAGCCCACTTGACTGGGCGAGAGCCGGATGTTCAGCGGATGCACCACCGCACCCATCGCAGGCACCGCCGCATACACTTCGAGGTGCTCGCTGTTGTTCCACATGAAAGTGGCCACTCGATCCGACCGTCCCACGCCGAGGCCCTGTAACACGTTCGCCAACTGAGCCATTCGGGGAGCCAGCTCGCCGAGGGTTCGGCGCCGACAGCCGCCGCCGGTCCAGGTCGACACTACTGCTGCGCTGTGCGCGGTGGTGGCATAGCGCAGCAGGCGTGCGAGCGATAGCGGTCCGTCATTCATTGTGCTGCGCATGATCGTCCTTCAGAATTCGGTGCATCGCGGGTGCTACGACGCAGTCGCGGGCTGGATTCAACCGGGCGCCCTGTCGATGCGACCGGAAGAGTCTGATCATTTGCCCAAGTCTTATGATCAGACGTTAAACCGCTCACAGCGATTTTGTCAATGGCCAGCAGTCATTGCTGTTCCATCCACAGGCGCTACCCATGACCGCGTTGTCGTTCACACCGGAAGCCGGCTTCACATGCCGCCCAGCAGGAAGATCGCACAGCTCACGAAGGTCGCGAAGGCCCGGCCCCCTTGCCCTCATCGCACCCGACCAACCCGTGCGGCGAGTAATATCGACTGTGGCATTGACCACAGCCGGACATGCTGCAATCATCTGGAGGTCTTCCGACCGAATCGTTTGAACAGTTTGGCACCGGTCGTCGAGGATTCGCTGCACCGACCCGGAGGGCCGCCCGCGGGGCCGCCCCCATCGACGCGACGTCTGTCGCGAAACCTTCTAGGAGTAGTCGCATGGTCGATACTGCATCGCCCCATGGCAACGAGCACCCCCATCAGTCGGGAGTCGGAGATCTCGACACCGGTCATCTCGGTCGGATACCACTGGTTTCGTTGTCCCTTGCCTCGTTCGTTCCAGCGGTCGGCATGGCGCTCGTACCGCTTCTGATGTTCGAGACCGCCGGCACGGCGGCGTGGCCGTCCGCCCTGCTGGGTGCGCTTGCGGTGATCTTCGTCGGGCTGTCCGTGATCACCTTTGCTCGCCGATTTGTCAGCACCGGCTCGCTGTACAGCTATGTTGCCGAGGTCTTCGGACCGTGGGCCCGATATCTCACCGCAGCAGCACTCTTCGTCGGGTTCGTCCTACAGGTGGGTGGGATCGGCGGAATCGTCGGCATCTTTACCGGTAGCTTCCTCATCTCGCGGGGATTCGAGAACGCTCTCGATTTCGGCCCGCAATCGGCGATCATTCTCGGCGCGATCGTCATCGCGGCTATGGTCGCTATTCGCGGTCTGGACACGTCGGTGCGGGTTGCGGTCGGCCTCGCTGCGCTGTCGATTCCACTCGTCCTCATCATCACCATCGCGAGCGCAGTGCATACGGGACTCGACCTGTCCCAGCAGTTCGACTTCGACGGCATCAGCGTCAGTGGGATCCTGCAGGGTGTGGCCGCCGGCACCACGTTCCTTGTCGGATTCGAAAGTTGCACGGCATTGGCCGCCGAAACCCGGGATGCTCGACGCAATATTCCACTCGCGGTGATGTCCGTGCCCGTGGTGCTGGGTGTCCTGTACTTGCTCTGCACCATCTTGCAAGTGCCCGGGCTCATCGCCGCTTCGTCCGATCTCGAAGCCGGAATGTCGGCGCCGGCAGCGTTGGCGCTCAATGCCGGGCTCGGATCCGCGGTCGCCACGGCAACCGACCTGGTGCTCGCCGTGGCGTGCTTCGCGGCGCTCATCGGGTTCGTCAACTACGGCGCCCGCTTCATCATGACGCTGGGAATCGACAAACTGCTGCCTGAACGAATCACCGCGGTGAACACCAAGTTCCAGACTCCGCATGTGGCGATCATCGTTCTGTCGGTACTCGGGTTCGCCGACATCGCCGCCGTCATGGCCGTCACCGGAACCGTGACGGAGGCGTACTACGCCGGCGCGCCACTGATCGTGTACGCATGGGTCGCCCCGTACATCCTCATCACCGTCGGCGCCATCATTCTGATGCTTCGCGCCAGGACGAAACATCCCCTCATCCTCGTGTGCTCTGCACTCGGCGGCATCACGATGGCCTGGGTCTACCTCAACGGGGTGATCAATCCTCCGGCACCACCGAGCGATGCCATGTCATGGGTGATCGTCGTCGTGATCGCACTCGTGCTCGCGGTCTTCGTGATGTCCGGCCGACGCCGGCGCCCCACCCCCTCCGCACCCGCCCCAATCCGAGGCGAGGAGGAAATTGCCCTCTGACCCAC
This sequence comes from Rhodococcus sp. NPDC056960, assembly GCF_042674125.1. Classification (NCBI taxonomy): domain Bacteria; kingdom Bacillati; phylum Actinomycetota; class Actinomycetes; order Mycobacteriales; family Nocardiaceae; genus Rhodococcus; species Rhodococcus sp. NPDC056960. The sequence goes on from NZ_JBHURF010000047.1 coordinate 24,041, forward strand.
TGGCCACCTGAGCCAGCCCTCACAATCCGGGGTTCACAGTCGGACGGTAGCCGGAATCTTGCTGGGTTTCAGCCGGCTGCCGTCGTCTGCGGGATTCGGTGCGCGTCGGCGAGGCGTTCCAGGGATTCGGCGATGACATCGACTGTCGTGTCACGCATGACCGGATCCTTGAAGGTCAGCCATTGTGGAACCAGACCATCTGCGACTGAAGCGAGCGCTCGAGCCAGAACCTCGACCAACTTGACGTCGTCGTCGGGCCTCAACCCCTGACGCAGTAAGCCTTCAAGCCTGTCTAGATGGACTTGATACACCTGCTTCCCCAGGTCGCTGTCTTGCCTCAAGACCCAGAAGAACAATTCCAATTGAGCCTGCGCGTATACGTCCTCCGTCGCGAACCATGCTGCGATCTGACGCAGAAGTGCAGCCGCCGCCCGGCCGAGTCCTGAGCCTTCGCGTACGTGAAAACCATCTCTCATCTGCGACGCAGCCATATCGTCGTAGATGGCGAGGAACAGTTCCTCTTTCGTATGGAAGCAGTAGTGCAAGCTCGCAAGCGGTGCCTGCGCACGTTCCGCGATGCGTCGAGTGGTCGCGCCATGCACACCGCGTTCGGCAATAATCTGCACCGCCGCGGTGATGTAATCCTCTCGGCGTTGCCCGGCCGGCAGACGTGCCATCTTCGCTCCTCGCTTCTCCGATACCTCAGTAACCATCAAGGCTACCGGATACTGGATCTATTGACTTGGTCAGTTCGATGCGCATGGATATACGAAGTGAAGGCCGGCAGACCGGAGGTGTCCGCCCAGCAAGGCTCTAGCGCAGGCGGTAGAGCCGGAGTGTCCACTGAGCAGAATGCTCAGACCACGGCCGTAAGGTCGGGCATACTGCCCTATATGACGAGACTCGACCGGACCGATGCCCGCCTGCTGATCGCTCTGTGCGACGCACCGCGGGCCACCGGCGTGCAGTTGGCGTCGCTGCTCGGCATGGCCCGGAATACCGTGCAAGCAAGGATGTCTCGCTGGGAGGAACAGCGCGTGCTCGCACCCGTCGACCGCTGCGTGTCACCCCGCGATCTGGGGTATCCCCTGCAGGCGTTCGTCACCGCGGTGGTCGACCAGCATCGCCTCGAGGACGTGATCGAGCACCTGCGGGACATCGCCGAGGTCGTCGAGGTGGTCGGCATCTCCGGGGTGGCGGACCTGCACATCGGTGTGGTCGCGATCGACGCCGACGATCTGTACCGGGTGGCCGGTCTCATCCTCGCCGTGCCCGGGATCGAGCGCACCACGGTGGCCGTCGCGATGCGGGACGCCATCCCCTACCGCACCCGTCCGCTGCTCGAGCGGATCGCCGAGGAGAGGTGAGGACGGGTGGAACTCACCCGCGTTCTGAGCACGAGCACCAGCACGACCGCGACGAGCATGACGGCCCCGACGACCCACAGACCCGCGCGTGAGTTGCCGGTGGCGTCGAACAGCCATCCCGTGACATACGGGGCACCGAAACCGCTCATGTTGCCGACGGAGTTGACGACGGCGATGCCGGCGGCCGCCCCCGCACCGGTCAGGAACGTGCTGGGCAGATACCAGAACACCGGCAGCGCGCAGAACACCCCGACCGCGTTGATCGTCACCGCGATCATCGTGGTGAGCGGCGACTGCATGTACAGGGCGACCGGAATGGAGACGGCTCCTATCAAGGCGGGAACGGCGACGTGCCAGATCCTCTCCCCCGTCCGGTCGGAGTGACTGCTCCACAACACCATTGCGACGGCACCGATCGCGAACGGGACCGCGACGATCAACCCGGTGGTGAACAGCGAGAAGTCGGTGTCGAACGTCTTCTTGAAACCGGCGACGATGGTGGGCAGGAAGAAGCTGAGTGAGTACAAGCCGTAGGTGATCCCGAAGTAGACGAGTCCGAGCATCCACACCCGCGAATCCGTCAGTGCCCGGCGTACCGACCCGTGCGAGCCGGACTCGGATGCCTCGGAGTCGAGTTCACGGGTGAGCCAGATCTTTTCGTCGTCGTCGAGCCACGTGGCCTGCGACGGCCGGTCCGTCAGGTAGAACCAGGTGACCACGGCGAGCAGGACGGCGGGTATTCCCTCGACCAGGAACATGATGCGCCAGCCGGACAGTCCGAACAGCCCGTCCCAGTACTGGATGATCGCGCTCGACAGCGGTGCGCCGAGCGCCGACGACACCGGGAGCGCGAGAAGGAACAGTCCCATCAGCCGCACCCGGTAGGCGCGGGGAAACCACAGGGTCAGGTAGAGCAGGACACCGGGGAAGAAGCCCGCCTCGGCGATACCCAGCAGCGTGCGCAGCGAATACAGCCAGCCGGTACTGGGCACGAAGGCCATGGCCGCCGCGACGATTCCCCATGTGAGCATGATCCTGGCGATCCACCGGCGTGCGCCGAACCTGTGCAGCGCGAGGTTGCTCGGCACCTCGAACAGGAGGTACCCGATGAAGAACAGGCCCGAGGCGAGACCGAACATGGTCTCGGTGAGTCCGAGTTCCTCGCTCATGGTCAACTTCGCCAGACCGATGTTGGTTCGGTCGAGGTAGTTGACGAAATAGGCGAGGCCGAGGAACGGAATGAGCCGTCGGGCGACCTTCCGGACCACCCTCGCCTCGATCTCGGATTTCTGAAGTACGAACGACATGGATGACTCGACTTTCCGGTAATGGGGCACGGGTCGGATCGCCGTGTCGCGCACAGTGGAAAGCTCTGCGCGACAGGCGTTCATGCCCTGGGGTGGGTTACGAGAAGATCTTGCCGGGGTTCAGAACTCCGTGCGGGTCGAGGGCGTTCTTCACCGATCGATGCATCTCCAGCACCACCGGATCGAGCTCCCGGGACAGGCCGTCCATCTTCAGGAGGCCGACCCCGTGTTCGCCGGTGACGGTGCCGCCGAGTTCCAGCGCGGCGTCGATGATCTCGGCGAACGCGGCCTGAGCCCGGGCGCGGGCGGCCTCGTCGTCGCGGGGGGTGATGAGCAGCGGGTGCAGGTTTCCGTCGCCGGCGTGGGCGATGTTCGCGATGGTGGTTCCGTGGGCTATGCCGATACGTTCGATGCGTGCAAGCATCTCGGGGACAGCCCGTTTCGGGACGCACACGTCCTCGGTGAGTACCGGACCGAGCCGCTCCATGGCCGGATAGGCCAGGCGGCGCGCCGCGAACAGTGCGTCCGCCTCCTCCTGGTCGGTGGAGACGGCAGACCACGTCGCCCCGGCTTCGGCGAAGCACGACAGCATCTTCTCCGCTTCCTGATCGCCGACCACCCCGGCGGTGTCGACACGACCGAGGAGCACGACGTTCGCCTCCACCGACAGCCCCATCTTCTTCCAGGCGTCGACGGCGACGAGGCATTGCTTGTCCACCAATTCGAGCGCCGACGGAGTGAGACCCGCCGCGGCCACCGCGCTGACGGCCCGACCCGCGTCGACGATGGAGTCGAAGTATCCGGCGACCGTGCGCTGCGGGTCCTGGAGCGGGCGCAACTTGACGGTGATCTCGGTGATGACGCCGAGCGTTCCCTCGGAACCGACCAGGAGGCCCGCCAGATCGTAACCGGCCACCCCCTTGGCGGTTCTGCGTCCGAGACGCACGAGTTCACCGGTGCCGGTGACGATCTGCATGCCGAGGACGTAGTCGCGGGTGACGCCGTATTTGACGCAGCACAGACCGCCCGCGTTGGTGGCCACGTTCCCGCCGATCGTGGACCACGGCGAACTGGCCGGGTCCGGCGGATACCAGAGTCCGTGTTCGGCGCACGCGGCGCGGAGATCGTCGTTCACCACGCCCGGTTCGACGACGGCGTACCGCTCGAGCTGATCGATCTCCTTGATCGCGTTCATGCCCTCGAGTGCGAGGACGATGCAGCCGTCGGTCGCGTTCGCCCCACCGGACAGGCCCGTTCCGGCACCCCGGGTGACGATCGCGGTGTCGTGGTCGAGGCACGCGCGCACCACGGCCTGGACCTCTTCGGCGGTGCGCGGCCTGACGACGGCGAGCGGGGCGGAGTACGGCGCCCACTCGGCTTCGTCGTGCTGATACTTCGCGACGACGTCGGGGTCGCGGACGACGCGATCCGCCGGGAGGGATGCCAACAGTGCATCGATCAACATGGCGAGAACCAGTCCTTTACGGGCGAGAAGGTGATGTCTCGAACATAGCTGTGATCCAGATCTCGGCCAATGTAGATTTCATCTACCGAATCCGGAAATGCATGGATGGAGACACCAGTGAGTACTGGCGACCGCGGCTGGCTGGAACTACTGCTCGACGACGCACCCATCGACGAACTCGACGCCCTCCGGCGCACGTCGATCGAACGATCCGACGCGTCCGACCGGGCCGCGGTGGAGCGTGAAGCCAACGCCGCACTCCGGCTGCGGGCGCAACTCGACCAACGACGTCAGCGCAGCAGGGAACTCGCGGCGCTCAACGACATCGCCGTCCGGCTGACCACCGTCCGCGACCACCGGGTGCTGCTGCAGGAAGTGGTCGATCAGGCACGGCAGTTGCTCGGCGTGGATCTCGCCTACGTGGGGTCGGTATACGACGAGGTTTTCGTCATCGAGGTCACGAGCGGGGCACTCACCCCGAATCTCGTCGGAATCCGCCTGTCGCTGGACGAAGGCCTCGTCGGCCTGATCGTCCGCGGATCCGCACCGGAATGGACGCCCGACTACCAGAGCGAACCGGCCTTCCGGCACATCACCGGCGCCGACAGCGCGGCCCGCTCCGAGAACATGCGGGGTCTGCTCGGGGTGCCGCTCCGGGTGGCCGATCGCGTCATCGGTGCGCTGTTCGCGTGCAAGCGTCAGGAGCGGGTCTTCACCGAATCCGAGATCGCGCTGTTGTCGGCGCTGGCGGCACACGCGGCGATCGCGATCGAGAACGTCCGTTCGCTGGAGCGGGAGCGCGACACCGTCGCACGGCTCGAATCGGTGAATGCCGAACTGTCGCAGCGCACGACCGAACTCGAACAGATTCTGCGGTGGGATCGGACGCTGACCCAGGTGGTGCTGCTGGGTGCGGGGGTGCAGCGGTTGGTGCAGGAGGTCGCGCACCTCTGCAGGCATCCGGCGTATTTCGTACTGGACGAATCGGCGTTGCCCGGGGAACTGCTACCGCACGCCGACGATGCGGCGTCGACGGTCCGGGAGCTGCGCGGAGGCGGACGGGACCACGCCGAAAGCGGCGTGGTGCAGGCGCAGCGCGTCGCAGCGGCCGGCGAGATGCTCGGCGCACTCCTGACGGTGGGAGCGGACGAACCGACCACCCGCCTCCTGCTCGAACGTGCGGCACCCGCGATCGCATTGTCGCTAGCAGAGGAGCGTGCCGCGGGCGAGGCGACGCGTCGTGCGCGGGACGCGTTTCTCGTCGACCTGCTGACCCACCCCGCTACCGGCGCCCAGGACGAGCGCCGGCAATTGCGATTGGCCGGACTGAACCCGGATACCGCGTATTGCATCGCGGTCGCGATCGCCGCGGGCCGGGACACATCGATCCGGACCGCTCTCGAGGCCCTGCCGCTTCCCCCGGGAACCGTTGCGGCGGAGCACGGTTCCCGCGTACTGGCCGTGGTGCCGGCCGACGACTCCGCCGCGGTCCAGGCCGTGTTCGCCTCCGGTCTGCTCGACGCGACCATCGGGATCGCCGAACCCGCGCGCGGTGCGGAAGCGCTCGCACACGCCTACGTCGAGGCGCAGCAGACCGTCGACGTGCTCGACACGCTCGGCCGCGCGGGTGAGGTGTGCTCCGCGCGGGGCCTGGGCATCTACCGGATCCTGCTGAGCCACCTGGCGCGCGAGCATCTCGATGAACTGACCCGGGCCCAGTTGGGACCGTTGATGGCGGAGCAGGCCAAACGGGGAGTGCCACTGATGGACACGCTGTCGGCGTACCTGGCGCACGGCCGGGCTCATTCGGCGACGGCGGCGAGCCTCGGGGTGCACGTCAACACTCTCTACCAGCGTCTCGACGCGATCGATCGTCTCCTCGGCCCCGACTGGCGGAATCCCGACCAGGCCCTCGACCTGCAGGTCCTGATGCGGTTGCGGCGAACCGCGGAACTCCTCGGCACCCGAACCCGGTGACGCGGCTCAGGCGCTGATGCCGCCGGTGAGGATGGCGGCGAGTTCGGCGTAGGCGTGCGCGTCGTCGAGTCCGGTGCTGTCGCGGACCCCGCGCTGCTGGATGCGCACCATCATCGTGGCGGCGAGGTCGGCGGCGAACGCGGCATGCACGTCGCGGAAGTCCCCGCCGGCGACGCCGTCGGTGATGAGCTCCTGCACCCGCGCCGCCGCGAACTGCGTGTTCCGTTCGTACACCTCCCGCGCGGGCGGGAAGGCGTCGAGGTCGGCCATGAACTGGTCGGATGCGGCCGCGAGGGCGTTGCCGACGGCCGACAGGTAGGCGGTGATCCGCTCGCGGGCCCCGGTGATCGGCTCGATGTGCGACTCGACGTCGTCGGTCGCGCGGCGGAAGAAATGCACCGTGGCGGCCCGGACCAGCTGTTCCTTGCTGCCGGCGAGCGTGTACAGCGTCGACTTCGAGCAGCGCAGCCGGTTCGCGATCTCGTCGAGGGTCAGGTGTGCGAACCCCTCGACCAGGAAGAGGTCGACGAGGGCGTCGAAGAGCTGGGTGCGCCGTCGCGTGGCGAAACCGGGTCGAGTGGGCTGCTCCATGGCAGAAATAGTACTGGGCGGCGCCTTGCAGTACTATTTCGCAATCAGTACTCTGGGCCGTAATCCAGTACTGCTTTCCGTAGCCTTCTCGAGGAGAAACCGTGGCCGTCGATCGTTTGCTGCCTACTGACGAAGCCCGTGACCTGATCCAGCTCACGCGCGACGTCGCCGACAAGGTCCTGACGCCGATCGTCGACGAGCACGAGAAGTCCGAGACCTATCCCGAGGGCGTGTTCGCCACGCTCGGCGAGGCCGGACTGCTGAGCCTGCCCTACCCCGAGGAGTGGGGCGGCGGCGCGCAGCCGTACGAGGTGTACCTGCAGGTGCTCGAGGAGATCGCCGCCCGCTGGGCCGCCGTCGCGGTCGCGGTGAGCGTCCACAGCCTCGCCTGCCACCCGCTGATGGCGTTCGGCACCGACGAGCAGAAGCAGCAGTGGCTCCCGGACATGCTCGGCGGCAACACCGTCGGCGCGTACAGCCTGTCCGAGCCGCAGGCCGGATCCGACGCCGCCGCATTGGCGTGCAAGGCCGCCGCCACCGACGGCGGATACGTCGTCAACGGCGCGAAGGCGTGGATCACCCACGGCGGCATCGCCGACTTCTACAACCTCTTCGCCCGCACCGGTGAGGGCTCGAAGGGCATTTCCTGCTTCCTGGTCCCGAAGGACACCGAGGGCCTCACGTTCGGCAAGCCCGAGGAGAAGATGGGCCTGCACGCCGTGCCGACGACGTCCGCGCACTACGACGACGCCTTCGTGCCCGCGGAACGACGCATCGGCGCCGAGGGTCAGGGTCTGCAGATCGCGTTCAGCGCACTCGATTCCGGTCGGCTGGGCATCGCCGCGGTCGCTGTCGGTCTCGCCCAGGCCGCGCTCGACGAGGCCGTCGCCTACGCCCAGGAGCGGACCGCGTTCGGCAAGAAGATCATCGACCACCAGGGCCTCGGCTTCCTGCTCGCCGACATGGCCGCCGCCGTCGACTCCGCGCGCGCCACGTACATCGACGCCGCCCGCCGCCGCGACGCCGGACTGCCGTACTCCCGCAACGCGTCCGTCGCCAAGCTCGTCGCCACCGACGCCGCCATGAAGGTCACCACCGACGCCGTCCAGGTGCTCGGCGGCTACGGCTACACCCGCGACTTCCGCGTGGAGCGGTACATGCGGGAAGCGAAGATCACCCAGATCTTCGAGGGCACCAACCAGATTCAGCGTCTGGTCATCAGCCGCACCCTCGCCGCGAACTGACGCACCCACCACCCGAGAAAGGCCTTCCGCGCATGCCCGTTTCTGTGATTGTGTCCGGCGCCCGCACCCCGATCGGCCGGCTGCAGGGTTCCCTCGCCGGTTTCTCCGGCGCCGACCTCGGCGCCATCGCCATCGAGGCGGCGCTCGGCAAGGCCGGCCTCGCCCCCGACCGGGTGCAGTACGTGATCATGGGGCAGGTCCTGACCGCCGGCGCCGGGCAGATGCCGGCCCGTCAGGCCGCCGCGAAGGCCGGCATTCCGATGAGCACGCCGTCGCTGAACATCAACAAGGTGTGCCTGTCCGGGGTCGAGTCGATCATCCTCGCCGACCAGTTCATCCGGTCCGGTGCGTTCGACGTGATCGTCGCCGGCGGCATGGAGTCGATGAGCCAGGCACCGCATCTGCTACCCGGGTCACGGGGCGGTTTCAAGTACGGCGACGTCACCCTCGTCGACCACATGGCCCTCGACGGTCTGCACGACGCGTTCACCGACCAGCCGATGGGCCTGCTCACCGAGGCCGGCAACGACAAGGACGTCATCGCCCGCGAGGACCAGGACGCGTTCGCGGCCCGCTCGCACCAGCTGGCGGCCAAGGCCTGGGACAACGGAATCTTCGACGAGGAGGTGGTGCCCGTCGAGATCCCCGCCCGCCGGGGTGAGAGCACCTGGTTGCGCCGCGACGAGGGCATCCGCCCCGACACCACCGCCGAGACCCTGGCGCGACTGCGCGGCGCCTTCCGGGACGGCGGCACGGTGACCGCCGGGAACGCGTCGACGATCAACGACGGTGCGTGCGCCGTGGTGGTGATGAGCAAGGAACGCGCCGAGGCCGAGGGACTGACGTGGCTGGCGGAGATCGGCGAGCACGGCATGGTCGCCGGACCGGATTCGGGTCTGCAGTTCCAGCCTTCCGGTGCCATCGCCAAAGCCTGTAGTGCAGCCGGCATCTCACCCGCCGAGCTGGATCTGATCGAGATCAACGAGGCCTTCGCCGCGGTCGGGATCGCCTCCACCCGCGAACTCGGCGTCGACGCCGACCGGGTCAACGTCAACGGCGGCGCCATCGCCCTCGGCCACCCCATCGGAATGTCCGGCGCCCGGATCACCCTGCACCTCGCCCTCGAATTGCAGCGCCGCGGCGGGGGCACCGGCGCGGTCGCGCTCTGCGGCGGCGGCGGACAGGGCGACGCACTGATCCTGCGCGTCCCTCAGGCGTAGGGCGCTCGGTCGTAGCGCTCCGCCGCGCGACGGTGCCGCCGGGTGATCCACCGGACGGACAGGGCCAGCACCCGGGGCACCACGAGATACACCGCGGTGGGAACGACGACGCCGGTGAGCATCAACGCGCGCAACCAGGTGGGCCAGGCGGCCGCACGCGGACCCAGCAACGTCATCGCGGTCATCCCCAACGTGACCAGCGGGAAGATGGACACCCAGGTGACCGCGACCCGGACGTGGACGGACGGGGCGGCGGCGGGGACGACCGCGGAATGCTGTCCGGCCTGGTGACCGCTGCCCCGTACCGCGGTCGGTGCGAATTGTTCGACCACGGCAGAAGCGAGTGCGAGACATTCCATCCTGCGGCAGCCCTCCTCGGGGAAACTCCAACCGGTTAGTTGCGGTTTGCAGCGTAAGGGACCGCAGGCCCACTTGCAACCAAACAGTTGGAGATTGCCCTAGGATCGGCCCATGGCGTGGGACACCGAACGAACCAAGAGACTTCTGCTCGAGGCGGGTGTCACCGAGTTCAGCGCGTTCGGACTGTCCGGCGCGCGCGTCGACCGGATCGCCGAGAAGGCGGGCGTCAACAAGGAGCGCATCTACCAGTACTTCGGCAAGAAGGAAGCGTTCTTCAGCGCCGTCCTCGAGCGCGAACTGGCGACGTCCCTGGCCGCGGTCGAACTGTCCGGTCACGGGGCCTCGGCCGTCGCCGACTACGCCGGACGCAGATTCGATCACCAGCGCGCGCACCCCGCCTTCTCCCGCCTGCTGTTCTGGGAGGGCCTCGAACTCGAGACACCGGTCGCGGAGGAATCGCGGCGGCGGCACGCGCAGTCACTGGTATCCGCCGCCCGGGAGGCGGTGCCCGAACTCTCCGAGACCGCCGCCCAGGACCTGCTGATCAGCGTGATCACCCTCGTCGACGGGTGGGTGGCGCTCCAGACCGCGGACCAGTTGTTCACGACCCCGCCGTCGGATCGGCGCGAGCGGGACGCCCGGCGACGGGAGTTCGTCGTGATGACCGTCGAGGCGGCGACGCTCGCCGCACTCGGCCGGCTCAGCGCAAGGGAATGAATCGCGGCAGCTTCCCGGTGGTCTGAAGACGCTCGAGACGGTCGACGACGCGGATCACAATCTTCGGATCGCTCAAACCGTGCCGCCCAACCGCGGCGATCACCGACTGCGTCAACCGGTCCACGTCGGGGGCACCGACGGCGAGGATGTCGGCGCCGGCCGCGGTCTGCCGGACCTGATATTCGGACACGTGCGGATCCGTGCCGAGGACGTGCCGGAAGACGCTCGCCGGGATCGTGCACGACGGGTAGCGGAAATCGTCGTCGCGCCGGCCGCCGATGTCGGCCACGCGCGCGAATGCGCTCCCGCACGGACACTCGCCGGGCAGCCAGGCGACCTGATCCCCGAGGTCATAGCGAATGAACGGAAACGTGCGGTTGGCGAGGCCGGTGGCCAGCGTGCGCGCGGCGGGCGCGTCGGCGGCGACCGGTGTCCCGTTCTCGTCGACACGTTCGAGGACCACCTCGTCCTCGCAGACGTGGAGCCCCTCGCCGTGCCCGCACCCCACCGCCTGCACCCCGATCTCGGTCGATCCCCACAAGTTGTGCACGGGAACGTTCCACGCCTCGCGAATCGCGTTCCGATCCTCCTCGAGCAGCGGTTCGGAGTTGGTACTCACCCGCACCGGACCGATGCGCAATTCACCGGCCACGGCGGAGCGGGCGAGGCGCCCGATCACCGTCGCGTAGCCGACGAGGTGGGTGGGTCGCGCGGCCGCCACGGCCGCGAGGACCTCGTCGAACGGTGCGCCCGCCGGAATCACGACCGTGCTCATCCCCGGCGCGGTCGGCACGTCGAACAACGGTGTGCTCGCATGCGGTGGACCGCCTGCCGTCAGGACGGCGAGGCGCGCACCCGGCATCGGTTGCCCGCGACGCTCCTCCCGCGCCTGCGTCCGCCAGGCCAGGCATCCGGCGGAGACGAGGAAGTCCCAATCCCACACGTACACGCCGCGCACGCCGCTGGAGCCGCCCGAGCTGAAGATCTGCTGGCCCGATTGCGTGTACGAAAACCATTGCTGCTCAGCCAGTATGCGTTCGGCGCCCTGACGGTCCAGGTCGGCCACCGTGACGATGGCGTCCCACTCGTCCTGCGCGTCGCGTTTGGTCATCATCGGTAGCCGGGCGAGGTCGGCAACCGTGGCCGAGGAGGGATCGAGACCACGCAATCGGCGCGCGTGAAAGGGAGACCGTTCGGCGGCGAAGGCGAGGAGGGCACGCAGTCGCTGGTCTCGGTACCGCTCGATCTGCACCCGCGTCCACTCCAGCCGCGCGACGTGGTCTTCGAATGCTGCCTGCACATCGTGCAGATGGGCGGCACGGATGCGCGTGTACACCTCGCGCGCGCCCTCGGCCGAATCATCCTCGGAGACCGATCGCACCATCGTTGCCCTCCGCATCACACGGTGGTTCCGCGAGCCAACCTACGATGTCGAGTCTCGCACAGCCGCGGAGGCGCTGCGGCGAATCGCCGTCAGGGTCGTTCGCTCATCGACTGGAGTCGCGTTTCCTCGAGGTCGAGGCGTCGCTGTGCGGCGTTGAGGGTTTGCGAGCTGTACACGCCGCGGGCGCGGGCGTCGAGGAAGGTGTCGCGTTCGGCGGAGATGGTGAGCAGTCGCAGGCGCAGATATTCCTCGCGTCGGATGTCGTGGTCGGGACTGGGTGCGGAGGCTCCGCTGGCTTCGCGTCTGCCGATGAGGCTGTCCGCGCGAACGCGTTCCAGCACCTCGGGATCGGTGGCGTCGGAGACCGTGGCGAGCGACTGCTCGGCGGAGTCGGCGAGCTCGGACAGCAGGTTTGCGTACTCGGTGCGGAGCCGGTTCTGGTCGTCGCCGGGAACCTTCACCCAGCGGATGACCATCGGCAGGGTCAGCCCCTGGAGCAGGAGGGTGGTGACGGCGACGACGAAGGCGATGAGGATCAGTTCGGCGCGGTACGGGGTGTCGTCGGGGAGCGTCTGCGCCGCGGCGAGGGTGATGGCGCCGCGCATGCCCGACCACGCGAGGACCACTCCGCCTCGCCACCCGAGGGTTTCGTTGAGCAGGAAGTCGATGTCGGCGCCGGCCCGGTCGACGCGGCGCGTGATACGAGCCATGCGGTGCGGGTTGACGTCCTCCCGCTCGTCGAGCAGGCTGAGACGCTCTCGCCACATCGCGAGGCGCGGGAGATGCTCGGCGGCGCGTCGTTCGTCGCGCTCGAGCATCGCGACGAGCGGCACCACGAACAGCATCCGGACGGCGATCACCAATGCTGTTGCCGCGAGCCCGATCAGCAGACCCTGCCCCGACGGCAGACCGGCATCCTGCACCTCGTCGAGGAGATGCTCGAGGCTCAGGCCCATGACGAGGAAAATGGCGGACTCGAGCAGGAACGCGATCGTGCGCCAGTTCATCTCCTCGGTGATGCGATTCTCGGCGCGAAGGTATTTGGGGCTCTGATGACCAGTGACGAGTCCCGTGACCACGACGGCCAGCACACCGGACGCGCCGAGTTCCTCGGCCGGGATGAAGGCGACGAACGGGAGGACGAACGACACGGCGGTGTTGAGCACCGTGTCGTTGAACCATCCGCGGACCCGCACGTTGACGAGTCCGATGACGGCGCCGATCACGGTCGCGATCACCACCGAGTACACGAAGTCGCCGGCGACGTGCCAGAGGGACACCGCACCAGCCGTCGCCGCGATCGCCGAGCGCAGCAACACCAGCGCCGATGCATCGTTGACCAGCCCCTCGCCTTCGAGGACGGTCAGCAGCCGGGAGGGCAGCCCGAGCTTGCGTCCCACCGACGTGGCGGCGACGGCGTCGGTGGGACTGACCACCGCGCCCAGCGCGAGCGCCGTCGCCCAGCCGAGATCGGGGATGAGCAGCTGGAACAGTGCTCCCGCACCGACCGTGGTCACGACCACCAGCAGGACCGCGAGCCCGCTGATCGCCTTGAAGTTCCGGCGAAAGTCCTGCGCCGGCATGGTGACGGCAGCGGAGTACAGCAGCGGAGGAAGCACCCCGGCGAGGATCCACTCGGGTTCGATCTCGACGTCCGGAACTGCGGGCACGAAACTCAGGCCGATGCCGACGACGACGAGGCTCAGCGGCGCGGCCAGCCCGAGGCGCTGCGAAAAAGCCGCGACGGCAACGATGCTGGCTACGACCACGACGGCGATCAGCGTCAATTCCATCCGCCGATTGTCCCGTATCGGGCGGGAGGGCGGACGCCCGACGACCTACCCCGTCTTCGTGCGGCTCGGCAGCAGTTCGTCTTTTCGCCGGAGGATTTCTTCGTGCAGCACTCGTCGCACGGCCTGCACGGCGGGGTTGGTCAAGCTTTCCCGGCGCGCAGCGAGGGAGAAGGCCAGTCGGACGTCGACCGTATCGGCCATGATGCGCCGCAGGTCGGGGTGCTGGTCGGCCATGAATGCCGGTAACAGGCCGATGCCGCCGCCCGCGCGGGTGGCGGAGAGGTGCGCGAAGATGTTGGTGGACATGAATTTTGCGGTCACTCCGGGCAGGTGACGCTGAAGGTCGAGGTCGCCGACCTGCAGCAGGGAGTCGACGAAGAAGATCAGCGGATGCGCCGTCAACTCGTCCATCGTGGTCGGCTCACCGTAGTCGCGCAGGTATTCTTCGCTGCCGTACAGACCCAGCGAGTAGTAGCAGATCCGTTCGGACACCAGCCGGCTGCTGATGGGTGTTCCGACGGCGACCGCGATGTCGAATCCCGCGGGCTGGAGGTTCAATTGCCTTGTTGCTGTGATCAATTCCACGACGAGGTGCGGGTGGTTCATGCGCAGCTTCGCCAGCGCGGGTGCGACGAACATCGGCCCGAATCCGTCCGGAGCGGTGACCCGGATGGTTCCCCGGAGGGGGTTCTCGCTGATGCCGGAGACGACGTCGGCGGTCTCCTGGACGGCCTCCTCGATCAGCCGCGCCTTCTCCGCCACCGACCGCCCGACGTCGGTCAGTTCCCAGCCGTCGGCGCTGCGCTGCAGCAGGCGCACTCCCAACGCCTTTTCCAGTGCCCGCACCCGGCGTGAGACCGTGGTGTGGTCGACCCCCAGATCCATCGCCGCCGACCGGCGTCGTCCACTGCGCGCGACCGCGAGCAGATACCGGAGATCGTCGGACCGGATACTGCGCGTATCGATGCCTGCAGGCTTGGCGGGGGCTCCCGCGGTTCCCTCCGCACCGACGCCGGTCATGATGCGGTGTGCTTCGTGTCGGGGTGCTCGAGAGGCGAGTGCGGAGGTCTGTCACCGATCGCATCCTCTGGTGTCGGGCAGGCGATCAACGTGCGCAGATCGACGCTCAGTCGGCGCATGAGATCCGCGTCCGCCATGGAGACCTGATCGATGGCACTCGCCGCCGCCGACGTCGTGCCGCGACCCTTCTCGGTGATCGCCACGAGCGTCTCGCGCCGGTCGGCGCGATTGGTGGCCCGGGTAACCAGACCCGCCGCCTCGAGACGATCGACCAGCGACCCGATGGTCGTCGGATGCCGATCGAGGGTCCGCCACAGGCGGACCATGGGAACGACGCCTTCGGGAGCGGCACTCACCAGCGCGAGAACCTCGTATCGCGGGAAGGACAACCCCAGTGGGCTCAGCACGGCATCGAGTTGACGCAGGATCGCTTTCTGCGCCTGCAGCACGGCCGCGACCAACGTGGTGGCCGACAGATCCGGTGCGTCATCGCACGCCAGCGTGTCGCGAGCAGTGCTCATGGGGCCTCCTCGCCGATTTGCCCTGCATTCGATGCGGATGAAAGTACAACTGGATTATTGCATGGATGTCCAACTATAGTACTTCCAACTTCCCTGATCTGAAAGGATCGATTCGTATGTTCACGTTGTCCGATGACGAGCGGGCGATTCGCGATACTGCCCGTGATTTCGCGGTCGAGCATCTCGCGCCGCATGCGGTGGAGTGGGA
>NZ_JBHURF010000048.1:0-38058 GCF_042674125.1 Rhodococcus sp. NPDC056960
CTCCCGGACCGCCGAGGAGATCGGGTTCGCCGGCGTCATGGCCGGACCCCTCGTCCGCTCGTCGTACCGCGCCGGCCGCCTCTACGCCCAGGCGATGGCCCACCACGGCCGCGAACTGCCTGCGGGACAGGCGCATCTCGCCGAAAGCGGCGAAGCGTCGCAGGAGGCAAGCTCCCTCATGGCGCGCCTCGCCCGCTGACCGAAGCGCGTGCGCGGTGACCGACACCGGACGGGTCATCACCGCGCACGGCCAGGGACGTATCCTGAAGAGCATGGCGAACGGCAGTAAATCCGGTAAAGCGGGCAAACCCAGTAAAGAAGCAAAGGCAGCCGCCAAGGCAGCCCGCAGGCAGGCGTCGAAGGAACGCAGAACCCAGCTCTGGCAGGCGTTCCAGATGCAGCGCAAGGAAGACAAGCTGCTGTTGCCGCTCATGCTCGGCACCCTCGTCGGACTTGCGGTGGTGTTCTTCCTCGTAGGCCTGATCTGGGGCCTGCAGTGGTTCCTCCTCCCGATCGGTCTCCTCCTCGGCGTGCTCGGCGCGTTCATCATCTTCGGCCGGCGCGTGCAGAAGACGGTGTACGGCAAGGCGGAGGGCCAGGCGGGCGCGGCGGCGTGGGCCCTCGACAACATGCAGGGCGCGTGGCGCGTCACCAGCGCGGTCGCGGGCACCACCCAGCTCGACGCCGTTCACCGCGTGATCGGACGGCCCGGCGTCATCCTCGTCGCCGAGGGTTCGCCGCAGCGGGTGAAGTCGCTGCTCGCCCAGGAGAAGAAGAAGACGGCCCGGCTGGTCGGTGACACCCCGATCTACGACATCGTCATCGGCAACGACGAGGGCCAGGTCCCGCTGTCGCAGCTGCAGAAGCACCTGAACAAGCTCCCCAAGAACATCGACACCAAGCGGATGGACGCCATCGAGTCGCGACTCGCCGCCCTCAGCAGCCGCGGCGGCGGCGCGGCACTGCCGAAGGGTCCGATGCCCGGCGGCGCGAAGATGCGCGGAGTGCAGCGCACCATCCGTCGTCGTTAGACGCTGTCGCCTTACACCCTTCCGCCCGATGTCGCTCCGACGTCGGGCGGAAGTCGTTCGATAGGTAGGTCAGCGCGTGCGAATCAGGGCGGTACCGGTGGCGCGGTCCTGCATGCCGCGACCGTCGATGTCCGTGATGGTGCCGGGCACGACGAACACGAGCAGCGCCTGACGCACCAGCGCCCGGACGAAGCCGACGCGGGCCGGTCCGTCCACCCGCGCCACCTGCATTCCGAGGAACAACTGCCCCGGTGTGAACGAGAACAGTGTCACCGTGGCGACACCGACGACGAACCAGACGAGCAGGGTGAACGTCGAGAACGGACCCTCGAAGAAGTTGTCGCCGATGATCAGCGCCGCGACGCCCGCCGACGACACCCAGTCGATCATCAGGGCGGCGAGACGGCGTCCCGTGCTCGCGAGGGAACCGGGACCTTCCGCCTGCAGACCGAGACGCTCGCCGCGGAAGGACTGCTTCGTCTCGTCCGCACCGTTCGGCAGGGCAGCCGTGGGTCCGGAAAGCCAAGAACCGGTGATACGTGCCATGCTGTCCAGGATAGGCGTCGAATCACCGGGGACCTCACACCGGAGCTGGAGGCTGTGTGCGCAGTCACAGACGGTGCAAAAGCCCAGGACAATTCGACGCGTAACACGGGCGAAACAAAGGGTTGACCGGCGGGCAACACCAAGTACTTACCGTCTGGCTCGACGAATTCGCCAATATCCACTTGGCTGAAGCGACTTAAGGAGCACAAGCGTGGCGTTCACCACGGCCGAAGAGGTCATCAAGTTCATCAAGGACGAGAACGTCGAATATGTCGACATCCGGTTCAGTGACCTGCCGGGCGTGCAGCAGCACTTCTCGATCCCGGCATCGGCGTTCAACCAGGATGTCTTCGAGGACGGCCTCGCGTTCGACGGTTCGTCCGTCCGCGGCTTCCAGTCGATCCACGAGTCGGACATGATGCTCCTCCCCGACGTCGCCACCGCCCAGATCGACCCCTTCCGTGCGGCCAAGACGCTGAACATCAACTTCTTCGTCCACGACCCGTTCACGCGGGAGTCCTACAGCCGCGACCCGCGCAACGTCGCGCGCAAGGCCGAGGAGTACCTGAAGTCGACCGGCATCGCCGACACCGCCTTCTTCGGTGCCGAGGCCGAGTTCTACATCTTCGACTCCGTCCGCTACGACTCCGGCATCAACGGCGCGTTCTACGAACTCGACTCCATCTCGGGTTCCTGGAACACCGGTAACGACGTGAACGCCGACGGCAGCCCCAACCTGGGCTACAAGGTCCGCCCCAAGGGCGGCTACTTCCCCGTCGCTCCGTACGACCACTACGTCGACCTGCGCGACGAGATCTCCACCAACCTGCAGAACGCGGGCTTCGAGCTCGAGCGCGGCCACCACGAGGTGGGCACCGGTGGCCAGCAGGAGATCAACTACAAGTTCAACACGTTGCTCGCGGCCGCGGACGACCTGCAGCTGTTCAAGTACATCGTGAAGAACACCGCCTGGCAGCACGGCAAGTCGGCCACCTTCATGCCGAAGCCGCTGTTCGGCGACAACGGCTCGGGCATGCACGTCCACCAGTCGCTGTGGAAGGACGGCAAGCCGCTGTTCCACGACGAGGCCGGCTACGCGGGTCTGTCCGACATGGCGCGTCACTACATCGGCGGCATCCTGCACCACGCGCCGTCGCTGCTGGCGTTCACCAACCCGACGATCAACTCGTACCACCGCCTGGTGCCGGGCTACGAAGCCCCCATCAACCTGGTGTACAGCCAGCGCAACCGCTCGGCGGCCGTCCGCATCCCGATCACCGGCAACAACCCGAAGGCGAAGCGCCTCGAGTTCCGCGCCCCCGACTCCTCGGGTAACCCCTACCTGAACTTCGCGGCGCAGATGATGGCCGGCCTGGACGGCATCAAGAACAAGATCGAGCCGCAGGCTCCGGTCGACAAGGACCTCTACGAGCTTCCGCCGGAGGAGGCCCGCAACATCCCGCAGGCCCCCACCAGCCTGTCGGCCGTCATCGACCGCCTCGAGGCGGATCACGACTACCTCACCGAGGGTGGCGTGTTCACGTCCGACCTGATCGAGACGTGGATCTCGCTCAAGCGTGAGCAGGAGATCGCCCCGGTCAACCTGCGTCCGCACCCCTACGAGTTCCAGCTGTACTACGACGTGTAAGTCGTGACGCCCGCCGAAATGCGGGTCGGTATTTCCTGACGAGCCCATCCGTGGCGCCGAGCTGCTGCAGCCGGTGACGCGGGTGGGCTCGTTCGCGTCGTGCCCGTCGCCGGTCCGGGCGCCACCGGAACCCGCACGGCGCGACAGTTCGCGGTCGTATGATCCAGGGAACCGACCGCACGGACCGTTGCGGAACGTTCGCTCGAAGTCTTTCGGGATACTTGCTCCGTTCTCCAGCCCCATGGGTCGAGAAGCAGGTGGTGCGGGATGTCAGTGCCCACGACGCCGACCGGCGTCCCGGTACCGCGCCGTATCGTCGTCATTCTGTTGCTGGTGATTCCGCTCAGCCAGATCCCTCTCGACATCTACACCCCGGCCCTGCCGCAGATGGTGATCGATCTGGACGCCTCCGCCGCCGTCGTGCAGAACACGGTGACGGCGTACATGCTGGGCATGAGCCTGGCGTTCATTCCCGTCGGCCTGATCGCGGATGCGGTGGGCCGCAAACGCACTCTGCTGACGTGCCTGGCGATCCTCGTCGTCACCAGTGTCGGGTGCGCGCTCGTGCAGAACGTCACCGTGCTGCTCGGCCTTCGGTTCGTGCAGGGTGTCGGCGGGTGTGCATGCCTCGTCCTCGCCTATGCGATCGCCGCCGACTGCTATCGGGGCGCGCGACTCACGTCCGTGTCCGGTCTCCTCGGGGCGGCGTGGGGGCTGGCACCCGTCCTCGCACCGGCCGTGGGTGGTGTGCTCGTGCAGTTCATCTCGTGGCGTCTGGTGTTCGGGTCGATCGCATTGTTGGCGGCGCTGGCTATTCCCCTCGTCGTCGCGGGGCTGCCGGAGACACTTCCGCCCGAATCGCGTACCTCGGTCGACGCCGCCGCGGCGGTGCGGGTGCTGCAGGTCGCGCTGCGGCACCGGATCTTCGTCGGTTTCGTACTCGTGTTCGGACTGATGGCGTCCGCCCAGATGGTGTTCGGTGTGGTCGCACCGTTCCTCTACCAGGAGATCCTCGGCTTCTCACCGGCCGCCTACGGCGCTGTGGCGCTCGTCGTGGGCGGCGCGAACCTGCTCGGCGAACTCGCCTGCGGCGCCCTGGCCGTCCGGGTCGGCACCCGCAGGCTCGCGTTCGGCGCGTGGTGGGTGTTCGTGCTCGGCGCGCTCGTGCTCACCGTCACGGCCGGGCTGTCCGTCGTTACCGCGCCGGCCATCACCGTCGGCGCCTGCCTCGCGCTCGCCGGGTGCGGCGTGCTCTGCCCGCAGATGTACGGACTGGCCCTCGGACTGTTCACCCGCAATCTCGGGCTGATCGGCGGTGTCGTCACCGCCGCCTGCTATCTCGTGGTCAGCGCGGCGATGGCGGTCGCCGGAGTGCTGCCCGAGAACAGTCAGGCGCCTCTGGGCTGGCTCTACCTCGTCCTCGGCGCCGGAGCCGGAATCCTGCTGCTGCTCACCACGTCTGCGCGTCGGTCCGAGGGCTCTCCCGTCGCCGCACCCGAACCACGACCCGATCGGAGGTGACGTCCCGTGCCGCACCCGCCCAGCCCACCCGCATCACCGGTGTCGGTGATCTTCCAGCGCCGGATCGACGACGCGAGCTACGCCGACTACGCACGGTGGCAGAAACGCGCCGCGGACGCGCTCGCGACGGTTCCGGGATTCATCGATCAGGAGATCGTGCCGCCGTCGCCGCCCGTGCAGGACGACTGGGTGGACGTGCTGCGGTTCGCCACCATCGAAGAGGCACGGGCCTGGCTCGACAGCGACGTGCGCACGGAACTGGTGGCGGAGATCAAGCACGCGTTCATCGGCAACGAGGACGTGCACCTGCTCACCGGCGAGCAGACGCACGCCCAATCGGCGACGTCGGTGGTCATCTCCTGTCACATCGCCCCCGAGGACGAGTCGGCCTTCATGGACTGGCAGCGCAAGATTTCCGCCGCCGAGGCGGGGTTCCGGGGTTTCCGGGGGCACAAGGTCGAGAGGCCCGTGCAGGGAATCACCGAGGACTGGACGATCGTCCTCAGCTTCGACACCGAGGACAACCTGGCGTCGTGGATGGATTCACCCGAACGGGCCGCCCTCCTCCAGGAGGGTGAGCAGTTCAACAAGAATCTCCGAATCCGCAAAGCGAGCTACGGTTTCGACTTCTGGTTCCGCGGCGCCGGCGGCGACGAGCCGCCCCCGGTGCCCGTCGCCCGCAGCAATCTCCTGGCGCTGCTGGTGCTGTATCCGCTCGTCGTGATCTGGGGGCACTTCTTCAGTGCACCGTTCCTCGAGGCGCACGGGGTGCCGATCGCCGTGGCCCTGTTCATCGGGAATCTGGTCACCACCCAGATCCTCGGCTGGTGGGCCGTACCCGCGGCGTTCAAGGCGTTCGGGTGGTGGATGGATCCGGGAATCCCCGCCCGACGGCGGAACCTGGGCTACGCCGTGATGATCGCGCTGTTCGGAATCTCGATCGGCGTGTGCACGCTGCTGTTCATGATCCCGACCACCTAGCACGAGTTTCCCGATTCACCCGCGGGAAGTTCGGGTACATAGCACTGTGAAGGACCGAGGTCTGTTTTCACATCTGGAGAAAGGTGTGCGCGGTTGGACATGCAGCAACTGTGGGACTTCGTCTCCGCCAGGAAGCAACAGCTCCTCACCGACTCGCTCCTGCACGTCAGTGCCGTCGTGCAGTCCGTGGTCATCGCCACGATCGTCGCGGTGGCGATCGGGATCCTGGTGTACCGGAGCCCGGCCGGTTCCGCGATCGCGACCGCCCTGGCCGGCACGATCCTCACCATCCCGTCGTTCGCCCTGCTGGGCCTGCTCATCCCGATCCTCGGACTCGGTGTGGCCCCCACCGTGACCGCGCTGGTGCTGTACGCGCTGCTTCCGATCATCCGAAACACCATCCTCGGACTCGCGTCCGTCGACCCCGCCGTCACCGACGCCGCCCGCGGAGTGGGGATGAGCCGCACGACCGTGCTGAGCAGAATCGAACTTCCCCTCGCGTGGCCGTCGATCCTGACGGGTATGCGGGTGAGCACGCAGATGCTGATGGGCATCCTCGCGATCGCCGCGTACGCCAAGGGCCCGGGACTCGGCAACCTCATCTTCTCGGGACTGTCCCGCGTCGGCAGCCCGACAGCCATACCGCAGGCCCTCACGGGGACCGTGCTCATCGTGATCCTCGCCCTCGTACTCGACGGCGTCCTCGCCGTCGTCGGCCGACTCACCACCTCCAGGGGGATCCGTGACTGATCTCGATACACCTCACACCAACGGCAGCGCGGTCTCGGGCGTGGACATCGTCCTCGAAGACGTCGTGAAGAGCTATCCCGGGCAGGAGAAGGCGGCGGTCGACAACGTGTCGATGCGCATCCCCGCCGGGGAGATCGTGGTCCTCGTCGGCCCGTCCGGCTGCGGGAAGACCACGACGATGCGGATGATCAACCGGCTCATCGAACCGACGTCGGGGAAGATCACGATCGGCGGCAAGGACGCCCTGTCCATCGATCCCGACAAGCTGCGGCGCGGCATCGGCTACTCGATTCAGCAGGCCGGGCTGTTCCCGCATCTGACCATCGCCAAGAACGTCGGCACCGTTCCCGGCCTGATCGGCTGGGACAAGAAGAAGATCGCCGATCGCACCGACGAGATGCTCGACCTCGTCGGACTCGAACCCGGCCTCTACCGCGAGCGCTACCCCCGCCAGTTGTCGGGCGGTCAGCAGCAGCGCGTCGGGGTGGCGCGCGCGCTCGCCGCCGATCCCCCGGTCCTGCTGATGGACGAGCCGTTCGGCGCGGTCGACCCCATCACGCGCGGACTGCTGCAGGACGAGCTGATGCGATTGCAGTCGGAACTCGGCAAGACCATCGTATTCGTGACGCACGATTTCAACGAGGCCGTCAAGCTGGGTGATCGCATCGCGGTGCTCGGCAACCAGTCGCACATCATGCAGTACGACACTCCGGAGGCGATCCTCGCCCATCCCGCCAACGACATGGTGGCCGGGTTCATCGGCGCCGACGCGTCGCTGAAGCAGCTGACACTCACCCGGGTGGCGGAGGTCGAGCTCCTCGACTGCCCCACCGCGTACGAGGACGGTTCGGTGGACGATCTGCGGGCGGCGATCGCACCCCGGCAGATCAAATGGGGCATCATCCTCGACGCGCGGGATCGTCCGATCCGCTGGGTGTCCGTCGGGCATCTGGCCAACGCGACGTCGTTGCGCGACGTCGGCGACCCGATCGACGAGGTGATGTCCACCCAGTCAACCCTGCAGGATGCGCTGGAGGCGCTGCTGGCGGAGACCAGCGCGTCGACGATCGTCACGGGCATGCGCGGCGAGTACCGCGGTCTGATCTCGATCGACACCCTCGTCCAGCACCTGTCCGCGATGCGCGAGGAACACTCGCACACCGAGGACACCGAGGACACCGAAAACACCGAGGACACCGAGGACACCGAGCCGGAGCGGAACGGGGCGAGTGAGGGCGGGGCGCCCTCATGACAGCCGCCGTCGCCACCACCGCCGCCGCTCCGGCCGCCCGGCGGTCGGAGCGGGCCCGCCTGCTGGTCCAGCCGATCCTCGTCCTGTTCCTGGTGGTGGGTGTGCTCGGCTGGGCGTTCAGCCGAGACCTGACCGCCACGCAGAAGGGCAGTCTCAACGCCGCGAACATCGCGACCCTCACGTGGCAGCACGTGCTGATCACCGTGGTCGTGGTCATCATCGTCGTCATCGTCGCCGTCCCCCTCGGGGTGCTGCTGACGCGGCCCGGGTTCACCCGGCTGGCACCGATCTTCATCGGCATCGCCAACATCGGGCAGGCCGCGCCCGCCATCGGACTGCTGGTGCTGCTGTTCCTGGCGACGGGAACCACCGGGTTCTGGATCGGTGTCCTCCCCATCGCGTTCTACTCGCTGTTGCCCGTGCTGCGGAACACGATCCTGGGCCTGCAGGAGGTCAATCCGGCGGTCATCGACGCCGGTCGCGGACAGGGCATGACCGCCGGCCTGGTGCTGCGCAAGGTCGAGTTCCCGCTCGCCGTCCCGTACATCCTCGCGGGGTTGCGCACGTCGCTGGTCCTCGCAGTGGGCACCGCGACGCTCAGTTTCCTCGTCAGCGCCGGTGGCCTGGGCATTCTCATCGACACCGGATACAAGTTGCGGGACAACGTGACCCTGGTCGTGGGGGCCGTCCTCGCGGTCGCGCTCGCGCTGCTCGTCGACTGGTGCGGCGCCCTCGCCGAGGAGTTCCTCGGCCCGAAGGGGCTGCGCTGATGAACCTCGTCCGGAAGGTGGTCGCCGCGACGGCGGTGACGCTGTGCGGGGTCCTCGCCGCGTCGTGTGGTCTCGAATCGGGTGGCGCCCTGCCGCTGTCGGTGGAACCGGGCAGCATCCAGCCGGTCCCCGAACTCGAGGGCGTCGCGATCACGGTCGGGTCCAAGGACTTCACCGAGCAGGTCACCCTCGGGTACATCATCGAGTTCGCGTTGAGCGCCGCGGGCGCCGATGTCCGCGACCTCACCAACATCCAGGGGTCCAACAGCACGCGAGATGCGCAACTGGACGGGCAGATCGACGTCACCTACGAGTACACCGGGACCGGGTGGATCAACTACCTCGGCAACGAGATCCCGATCCCGGACCCGACCGCGCAGTTCGAGGCGGTCCGCGACGAGGATCTCGAACGCAACGGCATGGTGTGGGTGGACCCGGCCCCGATGAACAACACCTATGCACTGGCTGCGAGTAGGAAGACCGCGGAGGAGACGGGAGTCACCACGCTGTCCCAGTACGCAGACCTCGTCAACCGTGATCCGGCGGCGGCGACGACGTGCGTGGAGACCGAGTTCAACGTCCGCCAGGACGGCTTCCCCGGTATGGCCGAGAAGTACGGTTTCGATCCGGCCCGCGCGAACCGCCAGATCCTGCAGACCGGCATCATCTATCAGGCCACCGCGGACGGGACGCAGTGCAAGTTCGGTGAGGTGTTCACGACGGACGGCCGCATCATCGCGCTCGATCTGGTGCTGCTGGACGACGATCGCCAGTTCTTCCCGAAGTACAACCCGGCGATCACCATGCGCAAGGATTTCGCCGAGGCGCACCCGCAGGTCGCGGAGGTGATGGCTCCGATCTCCGCGGCGCTGACGAACGAGGAGATCACCGAACTGAACCGCCGGGTCGACGTGGAGGGCGAGGAACCGGCGGACGTGGCACGGGACTGGCTGGTGGACAAGGGGTTCGTCACCCTCCCGTGACGGTCAGCCGCCGAGGGTGATCCTCGCGATCAGGCCGCGGTGATCCGAACCCGTCACCACCACCGAGTCCACGGACTGCGCCTGCGCACCGCTGGTGACGATGTGATCGATGGCGATCATCGGCGGGAACGGCTGCCGGTCGGCGGGATACGTGTTCTGGATACCGGCGCCCACCTGGTCGGCGGCGTCCCGGTACCGTCCGGTCACGAGTGTCCGGTATTTGACGTGGTCGCGGGTGGAGTTGAAGTCGCCGCTGACGATCACCGGACCCGAATCGGCGGGGACGGCATCGAGGATCGTCTTGATCCGGTCCATCTCGCGTGACCACAGGGACGGATCCGACGGCCACGGCGGGACGGGGTGGAACGCGTACAGCGCCGTGCTCGCCCCGTCCGGCAGTTCCACCCGGGCCGACAGCGCGGACAGCACGAATTCGGAGTGGTGGACCTTGTCGGTCAGCGGGTACCGGCTCCAGATCCCCGTTCCCTCGCCGCCCCCGCCCGGCATCAGGAACGAGAACGGCAGGGCCGCGTCGATTCCCGCGGTCACCAACCGGTCGACGGCCTCCGGTGTGAGTTCGTCGACCGTGAGCATGTCGACGTCCCGATCCCGGATCTGCCGGACGAGCGCGTCGGCGTCCGCGTTGCCGAGCCAGATGTTGGCCTGCATCACCGTCAGTTCGGGCCCGGACGCCGTCACCGAACCGTTCGCCACGTACAGCGGTGCCTGCGACAGCGTGGCGACCGCGGCCACCGCCAGCGCCGCGCCGAAACCGATCCAGTGCCGGGTGATTCCGAGCAACAACACGCCGATCGCGGCGGCCGCCATGAGGTAGGGCGCCGCGGAGGCCAGGACGAGCAGACGCTGGTTCTGGACGTCGAGGAATCGCAGCGCCACGCCGAAGACACCGACGAGCACCGCGAGCCACCCGAGGGCGATCAGCGCGCGCACCCCCCAGGTGACGATCACTCCCCGAAGACTCTCTCCACCACGGCTTTGGCCCGCCGGGTCACCCGCAGGTAATGGTCGAGGAACTCGCCGGCGTCGCCGCCGCCCCAGCCGGCGATCTGCGCGACCGCGGACAGGACGCGCCCCGGACCGGGAAGCTGATCGGTGGCCTTGCCGCGGACGAGCACGAGGCAGTTACGGGCCTTCGTCGCGGTGATCCACGCGTCGCGCAGCAGTTCGACGTCGGACTCGCTGAGCAACTCGGCCGCGCCGATCGCGTCGAGCGTTTCGAGTGTCGACGTGTTGTGCAGCGCCTCGATCTCGTGGGCGTGGCGGAGCTGGATCAGCTGCACCGTCCATTCGATGTCGGCGAGACCGCCGCGACCGAGCTTGGTGTGGGTCGCGGGATCGGCGCCCCGCGGCAGTCGCTCGGAATCCACGCGGGCCTTGATGCGCCGGATCTCACGGACCGCCTGCTCCGACACCCCGCCCTCCGGATAGCGCGTCTTGTCGATCATGTGCAGGAACCGCAGTCCCAGATCGGCGTCGCCCGCGACGTGATGCGCGCGCAGAAGCGCCTGGATCTCCCAGGCCTGCGCCCATTGCGCGTAGTAGGCCTCGTAGGACGCCAGCGTGCGCACCATGGGCCCGCTGCGACCCTCCGGTCGCAGACCCGTGTCGACTTCGAGCGGCGGATCGGTACTGGGCGCACCGAGCAGGGTGCGGACCTTGTCGCCGATGCTGTTGGCCCACTTGACGGCGACGGTCTCGTCGACTCCCTCGCGCGGCTCGCACACGAACAGCACGTCCGCGTCCGAACCGTAGCCGAGTTCACCGCCGCCGAGCCTGCCCATTCCGATCACCGTGAAGGTCGCGGGAGCGGGCGTGCCGAGTTCCTTCTCGCTCGCCTTGGTGACGGCTGCCAGGGCGGCATTGAGCACGGCCGCCCACACGGAGGACAGGGCCTGGCAGACGCCGGGCACGTCGAGCATGCCGAGGATGTCCGCGGACGCGATGCGAGCGAGCTCGTACCGCCGCAGCGACCGAGCTGCGGCGATCGCACGGCTCGGGTCGTCGTGGCGTGCCGACGCCGTGAGGATGCCGCGGGCGACGTCCTCGGGCTTCGACTCCAGCAGTCGGGGCCCGGCCGGCGAATCCGCGAACAGGCGCACCACGTCGGGTGCCTTGATCAGCAGATCCGGGACATACGCGGACGATCCCAGCACCGTCATCAGCCGCTCGGCGACCGACGCCTCGTCACGCAGCAGTCGGAGGAACCACGTCTGGTCGGTCATCGCGTCGGACAGGCGCCGGTAGGCGAGCAGTCCGGCATCGGGATCCGGTGTGTCGGCGAGCGATTCGAGCAGAGTCGGCAGCAGCAGCGCCTGGATGCGACCCTTGCGGGACGCACCGCTGGTGAGCGCGGTGAGGTGTCCGAGCGCGTTCTCCGGGGCGGTGTAGCCCAGCGCCGCCAGCTGCCGGATGGCCGCATCCGGGCTCAGCCGCAGGGCTTCCTTGTCGATGCGCGCCACCGACTCGAGCAGCGGACGGTAGAACAGCTTGGCGTGCAGGCGGCGGACCCGGTGCGCGTTGCGTTTGATCTCCGCGTTGAGGACGCCGAGTGCGTCCTTGCTGCCGTCGGGCCGCATGTGGGCGGCCCGTGCCAGCCAGCGCAGCGCTTCCTCGTCCTCGGCGGGTGGCAGGGTGTGCGTGCGACGCAGTTTCTGCAACTGCAGCCGGTGCTCGAGCAATCGCAGGAACTCGTAGGACGCAGCGAGATTCGCGGCGTCGTCGCGGCCCACGTAGCCGCGGGCGGCGAGGGCGGTGAGGGCGTCGATGGTGCTCTGGACGTGCAGTGCCTCGTCCGCGCGGCCGTGCACGAGTTGCAGGAGCTGGACGGCGAACTCGACGTCGCGCAGACTGCCCCGGCCGAGTTTCAGTTCGCGTTCCCGGAGTTCGGGGGGAACCATCTCCTCCACCC
This sequence comes from Rhodococcus sp. NPDC056960, assembly GCF_042674125.1. Taxonomy (NCBI): domain Bacteria; kingdom Bacillati; phylum Actinomycetota; class Actinomycetes; order Mycobacteriales; family Nocardiaceae; genus Rhodococcus; species Rhodococcus sp. NPDC056960. The sequence continues at coordinate 12,412 of NZ_JBHURF010000048.1, forward strand.
GGCGACGCATCGCCTGCACCTCGGGCACGAAGTCCTCGCGCTCCGATGCGGTCCACACCATCGGGTTGAGTGCGTCGAAGTACTGCTGCCCGAGTGCGCGATCGCCGATCATCGGACGGGCCTTGAGGAGTGCCTGGAACTCCCAGGTCTTGGCCCAGCGCTTGTAATAGGTGACGTGGGATTCGAGGGTGCGGACGAGTTCGCCGCGCTTGCCCTCGGGCCGCAGTGCGGCGTCCACGTCGAAGAACGCCGACGACCCGACGCGCATCATCTCGCCCGCGATCCGGCTGGCGACCGCGTCGGCGGGTTCGGCGACGAAGACCACGTCCACGTCGCTCACGTAATTGAGTTCGCGCGCACCGCACTTGCCCATGGCGATGACGGCGAGACGCACGGGACACGGGGCGTCCGGGCAGACGGCCGCGACGGCCACCGCGAGGGCGGCGTTCAATGCGGCGTCCGCCAGATCGGACAGCTGGTGTCCGACCGTCTGGTACGGCAGTACCGGTTCGTTCTCGACGGTCGCCGCGAGGTCGACGGCGGCGAGCAGCATCAGCTCGTCGCGGTACGCCTTGCGCAGCGCCGCGACGGCGTCGGGTCCGGTGACCGACGCACGCGAGAGATTGGCATCCGGGTGGGTACCCTTCTCGGGCTCCGCGCCGACCGCGGCCAGCATCGTGGCGGTCGCCTCGTCCTTCGACGGCAGGCGGACGTCGCCGGCGAGGATCTTCCACGACGCGGGATCCGCGACCAGGTGGTCGCCGAATGCGCTGGACGCGCCGAACAGTCCGAACAACCGGCCGCGCAGACCCTTGTCGGCCCGCAGCGCCGCGTCGAGTTCGGCCCAGTGCTCACCGAGGCCGTCCTTCAGGCGCACCAGGGTGCGGAGTGCGAGATCGGCGTTCGCCGCCCGCGACAACGACCAGAGCAGTTCGATGCAGTCTTCGCCGACCCACCCCAGATCGCGGAGTTCGGACGGAGCGGTCGGCTCGACGAGACCCAGACGACCCGGACCGGGAACGGCAGAACGCGCTGCCGGAGGCTTCACCATGCTCTTGCTCACAACCCCAGATACGTCTTGAGTTCGAACGGCGTCACGTGGCTCCGGTACTCCTCCCACTCACGGCGCTTGTTGCGCAGGAAGAAGTCGAACACGTGCTCGCCGAGCGCCTCGGCCACCAGCTCCGACTTCTCCATCTCGCGCAGCGCTCCGTCGAGGTTGCCGGGCAGTTCCCGGTAGCCCATGGCGCGACGCTCGGCCGACGTCAGCGCCCACACGTCGTCCTCGGCCTCGGGCGGAAGCTCGTAGCCCTTCTCGATGCCCCGCAGACCCGCAGCGAGCAGCACCGCGAACGTCAGATAGGGGTTGCAGGCCGAATCGGGGCTGCGGATCTCGACGCGCCGCGACGACGCCTTGTTCGGCGTGTACATCGGGACGCGGACCAGCGCCGACCGGTTGGACGGACCCCAGGATGCCGCGGTCGGCGCCTCGCCGCCGTGGATCAGGCGCTTGTAGGAGTTCACCCACTGGTTGGTGACCGCGCTGATCTCGTTGGCGTGCTCGAGGATGCCGGCGATGAACGCCTTCCCGGTCTCCGACAGCTGCATCGGATCGTCCGGGTTGTGGAATGCGTTGGTGTCGCCCTCGAACAGGCTCATGTGCGTGTGCATCGCCGATCCGGCCTGATCGCTGAACGGCTTCGGCATGAAGGTGGCGCGCACGCCCTCGGCGATCGCGACCTCCTTGACGACGTAACGGAACGTCATCACGTTGTCGGCCATCGACAGCGCGTCCGCGTACCGCAGGTCGATCTCCTGCTGGCCGGGCGCGGCCTCGTGATGGCTGAACTCGACGGAGATGCCCATCGACTCGAGCGCGTCGATGGCGTGCCTGCGGAAGTTGGGCGCGGAGTCGTGGACGGCCTGGTCGAAGTAGCCGCCGGAGTCGGCGGGCTTCGGCGGAGTGCCGTCGATGGGCCCGTTCTCCAGGAGGAAGAACTCGATCTCGGGGTGCACGTAGCAGCTGAATCCGAGGTCGCTCGCCTTGTTCAGCTGACGACGCAGCACGTGCCGCGAATCCGCCCACGAGGGGGAACCGTCCGGCATGGCGATGTCGCAGAACATGCGGGCGGAGTGCTGATGACCCTTGCTCGAACTCCACGGCAGCACCTGGAACGTGGAGGCGTCCGGCTTCGCGACCGTGTCCGCCTCGGAGACCCGGGAGAAGCCCTCGATCGCGGAACCGTCGAATCCGATGCCCTCCTCGAAGGCACCCTCGAGTTCCGCGGGGGCGATCGCCACCGATTTCAGGTATCCGAGAACGTCCGTGAACCACAATCGGACGAACCGAATGTCGCGCTCTTCGAGGGTGCGAAGCACGAATTCCTTTTGGCGATCCATGTCCGCGAGAGTAAGCAAAGTTCGTTAAATCTGTGTTACTTCGTTGATTCGACTATTCCGGATTCCGCATCGGGCCAGCGTGCGGGCACGCCGGTCGATCCGGTCACAGGCGCGGGTCAGCACGTCAGGTCCGCGGGCGGCACCGCGAGGTCCACCAGATAGTCCGTGACGGCGTCGTCGACGCACGACTCACCGTCGAGAACCACGGTGTGCTGGGTGCCCCGGTAGCTGACCAGTGTGCCGTTCATCTGCTTCGCCAGATCCACGCCCGCCTGATACGGCGTCGCCGGATCCTCCGTCGTCGACACGACCACGACCGGCGGGATGCCGGGTGCGGAGACCGTGTGCGGCGCCCCCGTGTTCGGCGCGGGCCAGAACGCGCAGACGTCCAGCGGTGCGTTGCCGGTGCCGTGTCCGTCGTCGAGGAACGGTGCCGCCTGCCGGTACCGCACATCCGCCGCCCCGACGACCGCGCGGTCGGTCACGGGCGGATCGTCCATGCAGCGGACGGCATTGAAGGCGTCGTTCAGGTTCGAGTACGTGCCGTCGTCGGCGCGGCCCTCGTAGAGATCGGCCAGCATCAGCAGCGAGTCACCCGTCCCCGTCTGCAGGCTCGCCAGCCCCCCGCGGAGCGGACCCCAGAGATTCGGCGAGTACAGCGCCTGCTGAACACCGGTGATCGCGTCGGAATAACTGAGCCCGCGCGGGTCGGTGGTCGCGGCGGGCTTGCCGATCAGCGGATCGACCAGCGCCCGGAACCTCGCATTCGCCTGCGCCGGGTCGGTCCCGAGCGGGCAGTCCGGCTGCTGCATGCATTCGGCGGCGAACGCGGTGAACGCGTCCTGGAATCCGGCCGCCTGCAGGATCACCTCCTCAGTCGGATCCTGCTCGGGGTCGAGGGCGCCGTCGAGGACCATGGCGCGCACGTTGCCCGGGAACGTCTCCGCGTACCTCGAGCCGAGCCGGGTGCCGTAGGAGTAGCCGAGGTAGTTCAGCTTCTCGTCACCGAGCACCGAACGGATGACGTCGATGTCGCGGACGACGTCGTTCGTACCGACGTGTGCCAGCACGTCGACGCCGCTCCGTTCGGCGCACTTGTCGGCGTAGTCGCGGTTCTCGGATTCCGTCTTCGCGATCCCGGCGGGACTCATGTCGACGTCGTCGTCCTTGCGCTTCGCGTCCACCTCCGGCGCAGTCAGGCACCTCACCTGCGGCGTGGACGCGCCGACCCCGCGCGGATCGAACCCGATGACGTCGAACCGCTCGGCGAGATCGGTGCCGTCGGCCACGGATGCCAGCCCGAGTCCCGACGCCCCCGGACCGCCGGGGTTGACGAGGAGCGACCCGACCTTGTCGCCGGTCGCCTTCGACCGGGAGACGGCGATCTGCGCGGTGGCGCCCGCCGGATTCGCGTAGTCGTTGGGCACGGTCACCTTCGCGCAGTCGAGATCGTCGCCGAGCGGAGACCCGTCGGTGCTGTAGCCCTCGCACGAGCCCCACTGCACCTGCTGCGTGTAGAACTGCTCGAGCCCCGGGGGGATCGGGCCCGCGGGAGCCGCCTCGGACGCCGGTGGCTCGGCGACGGCCTGCCCGACGTCCCGTCCGCCTCCCGCACAGCCTGCGGCGACAAGGACGACGGCGATGCACCCCGCGAACGCGGCCGGTACCCGAGCACTCTTCGACATAGGACGATCGTGCCAGGGTTCCGGGCGAGACGGCCTTCGCGCAGGTCAGAGGCCGGGCAGCGGGTGTGACCTATTGCACGCGTGCGACCCCTTCGCTCCCCCGCGGGCCGGTGGCAGACTGTAGGCGTCATCAACCCGCACCCGGGGACCCTCAAGGGCCTCGAGGCCAGAAAGGGACAACGATGTCCGACAGCAAGTCGTCCGCGAGCACGTCAGAAGATCGGCTCTACGGATCAGCTCCTTCCCACGACGTTCCCAAGCGCAAGACCCGAATCCATCACCTGCAGACCATGAAGGCCGAGGGTGAGCGCTGGTCGATGCTCACCGCCTACGACTACTCGAGCGCCCGCATCTTCGAGGAAGCGGGGATCCCCGTCCTCCTCGTCGGCGATTCGGCCGCCAACGTCGTCTACGGCTACGAGACCACCGTCCCCGTCACGATCGACGAACTCCTCCCCCTCGTGCGCGGCGTCGTCCGCGGTGCACCGCACGCCCTGGTGGTGGCGGATCTGCCGTTCGGCAGCTACGAAAGCTCCCCCGAACAGGCCCTCGCGTCCGCGACCCGATTCCTGAAGGAAGGGCTGGCCCACGCGGTCAAGCTCGAGGGCGGTGAGCGCGTCGCACCGCAGATCGCCGCCATCACCGCAGCGGGCATTCCGGTCATGGCCCACGTCGGGTTCACCCCGCAGAGTGTCAACTCGCTCGGCGGTTTCCGTGTGCAGGGCCGCGGCGACGCCGCCGAGCAGTTGGTCGCCGACGCGATCGCCGTGCAGGAAGCCGGCGCGTTCTCCGTCGTCATGGAGATGGTGCCCGCCGACATCGCGGGCCAGGTCACCCGCAAGCTCACCATCCCCACCGTCGGCATCGGCGCGGGCGTCGAATGCGACGCCCAGGTCCTCGTGTGGCAGGACATGGCCGGCTACACCAGCGGCAAGACGGCGAAGTTCGTCAAGCGTTTCGGTAACGTCGGTGACGAGTTGCGCACCGCGGCCGCCGCCTACGCGTCCGAGGTGCGCGCCGGAACGTTCCCGGCGGAAGAGCACAGCTTCTAGGCCGCCCTCGACTTCCGGGCCGGCACACACTCGAGGGGGATGTTCATGGGACAGCGACGCGTGCAGGGCACCGGACGTCGACGCCGCCTGGCCGTGGTCGCGGCCGGGACGGTGGCGGCCGCGGCCCTGGTCGCGGGGTGTGGCGGACAGGGCACCTCGCCCGCGCCCGGCACCACCGCACCCCCGGCACCGGTCACCACCGCCCCTCCCGGACCCGCCCTGGTGCCGGGCGGGGTCACCGAGGCGCAGGCGGCCCAGCTGTGCACCGACCTCGAAGGCCAGTTGCAGAGCTGGCGCACCTACACGCCGACCATCGGCAAGACCGGCTTGAACGGTCTGGTCGGCACGTGGATCGCGAAGAACAACCTCAACGCGATCGACTTCCTGCAGGATCGGGGCCGGATCGACGTGATCACCACGGCCGCCTGCCCCGACATCCGGCAGCAGGCGATCACCGCATTGGAAATTCCCGATCTCGCCTCCGGCCTGATCGGGTTCTGAGGCAGACGTGACCCCACTGCGCACCCTGTACCCGCCGCTGGAGCCGTACCAGTTCGGGCACCTCGACGTCGGCGACGGTCAGCAGATGTACTGGGAGCAGAGCGGCAATCCCGACGGAAAGCCGGTCGTGTTCCTGCACGGCGGGCCCGGGGGCGGCACCGACCCCGCGCAACGGCAGTTCTTCGACCCGCAGGTGTACCGGATCGTCCTCCTCGACCAGCGCGGGTGCGGGCGTTCGACTCCCCACGTCGCCGACGGGGCAGATCTGTCGGTCAACACCACCGGCCGGCTGATCGACGACGTGGAGCTTCTGCGCGACCATCTCCGCATCGACCGCTGGCAGGTCTTCGGCGGGTCGTGGGGCTCCACACTGGCACTCGCCTACGCGCAGCAGCACCCGCACCGGGTCACCGAACTGGTGCTGCGCGGCATCTTCCTGCTGCGGCGCAGCGAGATCGACTGGTACTACAACGGCGGAGCCGGTCATCTGTTCCCCGAACTGTGGGAGAAGTTCCTGGCCCCGGTGCCGGAATCTGAGCGCGGCGGCGATCTCGTCGAGGCCTACCACCGGCTCCTCCACTCCGGCGACACCGAGGTCGCGACGCGTGCCGCGATCGCGTGGTCCACGTGGGAGGGGGCCACGAGTTCGCTGCTCCCCAAGCCGGACCGGGTGGCGGAGACGTCGCAGCCGAGGTTCGCGTTGGCGTTCGCCCGCATCGAGAATCACTATTTCCACCACCGCGGGTTCCTGGAGGAGGGTCAGCTGCTCCGCGACGCGGCCGCGCTGGAGGGCATTCCGGGTGTGATCGTGCAGGGGCGGTACGACGTGGTGTGCCCGGCCACCAGCGCCTGGGACCTGCACCGGGCCTGGCCCGGTTCCCGGCTCGAGATCGTCGACGACGCGGGACACTCCGCCGTCGAGCCCGGCATCGTCCATCACCTGGTGGAGGCCACCGACCGATTCCGCGACTGACGCGCTATGCGGGATATCCGAACTCGACGGACCGCTTCGCGACGTCGGCGGAGACGAGCCGGACCTTCACCTGCTCGCCCTCGGTGGGATCACCCACGCATTTCGCCATCACGGACACGGACGGGACGAACACGTCCGCGGTGCGCTTGCCGTTCCGCGACCGCAGCACGGTCGCGTCGAACGTCTCCCCCACCCGGTCCGCGAGCAGGGTCGCCTCGGTGAGATCGATGCAGGCCCGGTCGATCTTGCCCGCCAGGGAATCCGAGCCGCCCATGATCTCCGGCATCGAGCCCAGGGACTTGCGTGCCCACGCCGGCACCGCCCGTCCGGCCGAGACCGCGAGGCACACCTCGGTCGAGTACCGATCCGAGAGCCGGCGCAGCGGCGCGGTCACGTGTGCATACGGGGCGCCGATGGCGGCGTGCACGGTCAGTTCCGGCACCGTGCCGTCGAACGCGGCGTAGTCGGCGCCCCGCAGCAGCGACGGCGCCTCCGTCATCAGCACCAGCGTGGACGACGAGTTCGCGTCGAGCCGAGCCAGGAGTTCACCGACACCGAGGCTGTCGGGCCAGTCGATCCCCAGCGCCGCAGCGGTGCGCCGCAGCGCCTCGACGGCATCGGGCCCGGCCGGCGGCAGAGTGCGGAGCAACCCGACCTTCGCGTCGAGCATCATGGTCGCAGCACACATCCCGGTGAGGAGCGAGACCTCGGCGTTCCAGTCGTCCGCATCCGTGCGGGGCGCGAGGTCGACCCGCCAGCCGTCCCCGTCCGACACCACTTCCTGCTCCGGCAACCGGAGTTCGATCGCACCGCGCGCCACCGCCGCCGCGATGCGGAGCCTGCCGAACTCCGGGAGTGCCGCGATGGACGGATGCAACCGCCCCGCCTCCGAATCGGCCTGCACCCCGGCGTAGTCGAGCCGCGCGACCGAGCGGACGGTGGCACGGGACACGGTGCAGGACAACGGTTCGGCGGCGCCGTCGAGTTCGATCCGCCACACCACCGCCGGACGGTCCACGTCCGGGAGCAGACTCGCGGATCCCTCCGACAACTCCTTCGGATGGAGTGGCACCTTGCCGTCGGGGAGGTAGAACGTCTGTCCCCGTTTCCGGGTCTCCACGTCGAGCGCCCCACCCGGCTCCACGACGGCGCCGACGTCCGCGATCGCGTAGTGCAGGACGAAGCCGTCGCGCGTCCGCTCCAGGTGCAGCGCCTGATCGAGATCCATCGAGTCGGGCGGATCGACGGTGACGAACGCCAAATCGGTGCGGTCCTCCCGCTCGGACGCGTAACGGTCGGACGACGCCCGCGCCTGCGCGACCGCCGCGGGCGGATAGCCCGCCGGCAGGTGGAATTCGGTGCGTACGGTGCCGAAATCGATTCCGCGCGCGACGAAACGGCTCATCGGACCGCTAGTTGTTCCACTCCTCGTCGGCCCGGTCCGCCGCCTTGTTCCGCTCCGCGGCGATCTGCAGCGCCTTCTCGGCCGACGCCCTGTCCGGATAGGGGCCCATCCGGGACATGGACGACGCCGCCTTCCCCTGTGTGACGGTGCCGTCGTCGACGTTGTAGTACCAGAGATGATCTTCGTCAGTCATGTCCTCAGTGTGGCACCGGTGGGACGGATGGAGTTGTGGATCACGCTCAGACTGTTACCCTCGGAGGCCTGTCCGGTGATACGTTCCCCGGCGCCGGTCAGTGCGGTGCCGACGGCCCGTCTTTCCGTGCGCAGTGCCCGAACAGAGAATGGAGCGAGCATGTCGACGATCATTTTTGATCAGCTACTTCCCTACCTCGGTGCCGAAGGCGCCACGTACTGGGCCCAACTGCTGATGGTCGATCCCGTCTAGGCTGTCGACCAGTCGATACCTCGAAGCCCCCGCCGGCACCTGACGGCGGGGGCTTCGTCGTGTTCGCGGTCGTGCGCGACGCATTCGTGACGAATCATCGAACGCTTCGCCCTGCCGCGGAGACGGAACGTCTCTAGGCTCACCTGATGGCAGTGAATCCAGAGATCGAGGGTCGTGTCTACCCACCGACCGAGCCTTACCTCGTCGGCCGCGAGAAGATCCGGGAATTCGCCCGCGCCGTCTTCGCCACCAATCCCACCTCCTTCGACGTCGACAGCGCGCGCGCCGCCGGTCACGCCGATCTCGTTGCCCCGCCGACATTTCCCGTCATCGTGCAGGAACGCGCACTCGCCCAGCTGGTCGCCGATCCGACGTCCGGAATCGAACCGGTCAACCTGGTGCACAGCACGGAACACGCCTCGTCGATCCGCCCCGTCGTCGCGGGCGACGAACTCTCCGCCGTCCTCACCGTCACGGACGTGACGTCCCGCGGTCCGCACACCCTGATCGTCGCGGACATCGACATCGTCGACGGCACAGGCGATCACGTCAGTACGATGACGTCGACCCTGTTCGTCAGGGGTGACGAATGACCTCTCCGCAGCGAATTCTGCTCGGCGACACCGTCGCCAAGGCCCGATACCACGTCACCCGGGAGTCCCTCGTCCGCTACGCCGGTGCGTCCGGTGACTTCAATTCCATCCACTACCGAGACGACGTCGCGGACGCCGTCGGCCTGCCCGGCGTCTTGGCACACGGCATGCTCACGCTCGGGCTGGCCACGCAGTGCGTCGTCGACTGGCTCGGCGATCCGGCGAAGGTCACCGGCTACCGGGCCCGTTTCACCAAACCCGTGATCGTCGACCCGGAGGCGGGAGCGGTCGTCGACGTCGTCGCGAAGGCCGCCCAGGTCGACGAGGACGCCCGCACCGCACGGATCGACCTGACGGTGACGTTCGACGGTCACTCCGTCCTCGGGAAGTCGCAGGTCTGGATTTCGCTGCGCTGACCACACCCGACATACTGGGTCCATGATCGGACTGGTCGTCACCGCTGTCGCCGTACTCGGACTCCTGACGGTCATGCCGGGCCCGGACATGGCGGTCGTGACGCGTGCCGGACTGTCGGGAGGACGCGGCGCCGCGCTGCGGGCCACGTTCGGGGTGGTCGCCGGGTTGCTGGTGTGGGGCGCGCTGACCGTCGTCGGACTCGGTGCCGTACTCGCCGCGTCGGCGGAGGCGTACACCGTCGTGAAGATCGTCGGCGGACTGTATCTGGTGTATCTGGGACTCTCCACCCTCTGGCGCAGCCGGTCGCGGACCCGCACCGCCGAACCGGAGCCGGCACCCGTACCGTCGCCCGGGTCGAGCTGGCGGGCCGGGTTCCTGACCAACCTCCTGAACCCGAAGATCGCGGTGTTCTACACGGGCCTGCTCCCCCAGCTCGTTCCGCCCGGTTGGCCGACTGCGCCGACGCTGGCACTGCTCGTGCTCGTCCACGGGCTCCTCGGGATCATCTGGCTCGGCGGATACAGCATCCTGCTCACCCGCGCCCGGAACACGATGGGCAAGCCGTCCGTCCGGCGGGTGCTGGATCGGATCACCGGAACCGTTCTCTTCGGCTTCGGCGCCGCGGTCGTCGCCGAAGCCCGGTAGCCCCGGTCTCAGCTCGGGGTCTCTGCGACACCGGACGAGCTGCCGCCCAGCAGTATCGTGCCGATCAGATTCGGGTCGTCGGTCATCGGTACGTGCCCGATGCCCGGGAGGACGAGTATCCGTGCCTGCGGGAAAGACCTGCGTACCCGTCGCGCCTGATAGACCGGAAGAATCAGGTCTCGCCGCCCCCACGCCACCGTCACCGGCACCGTCGCGTCGACGACACGCGGAAGGTCGAACGAGGCCGTCATCCCCTTGTCGACGAGAGCGTTGGTGGCGAGCGAGTGCGCGTCGATCACGGCGTCCTCGTATCGCACCCGGCTGGGCCGCGCGAAGAAGGCGGCCAGCGACGGATAGCGGACGGCCTTGTACCCGAGCGCCCTCGGAGCGTTCGAGCCCAGTGCCCGGGTGACCCCGCGCAGGGCCCGGAACGTGTAGATCGTCCGGGCCTGATCGGCGCGGTTGACGAAGAACCCGGCCGGCGAGAGCGCGGTGGCCGACGCAACCTCGCCGCGCGCGGCGAGGGCGAGGCCGAGCCAGCCGCCGAGCGAGTTCCCCGCGACGTGCGCTCGTTCGCCGGCGGGGGTCACGGAGCGGACGAATGCGCTCACCTCGTCGAGCAGGCGATCCATCGTGTCCGCACCGTCGTCGAGCGCTGCCGATTCGCCGTGCCCCGGAAGGTCGACGGTGACGACCCGGCGATACGGCGTCAGGTGGTCCAGCAGGACGTTCCAGGCTTGCCGCCGATGCACGATTCCGTGCACGAGCACCAGGGTGGGGCCGGAACCGGCGATGTCGTGAGGCAAGTCCATGGACCGATGTTACCGCTATCACCGGTAACACCTACCGACTTGCCTCCGGTTCCGAGTGGGGCCCCGCCGCCCACGGACATGCGCGGCGGGCCCCGGACATCGACCCCGATTCGGGTCGGTCGGGCCGATGCGGAAAAGATACTAACCGGACTGTTTGTTACTTGCCAGTCACCGTCGATGGCTCGGGGCGGACGAGTTGGCGTGTAAGCCGGATCCTGTCCCCGGCGCCGAAGCGCCGGGTGGCGACCATCCATCTGGATACACCGTCGCCGGGTACCTCGAGCGGTTCACCCGCAGGCTCGGGCGAGCAGCCCTCGAACACCTGCGCAGCCGCACCGGGATCCCGGAGGATCCGATGCGGCCTTCAACCTTGCTCCGGGCGGGGTTTACCTAGCCACCCCGGTCACCCGGGGTGCTGGTGCGCTCTTACCGCACCGTTTCACCCTGACCGGCACCGCACCCCGGAGGGCATGGCGCCGGCGGTCTGTTTTCTGTGGCACTGTCCCGCGAGTCACCTCGGGTTGCCGTTAACAACCGCCCTGCTCTGTGGAGTCCGGACTTTCCTCGACTCAGGGCCTGCGCACCCGTGTGCTGGTTCCCTGTGCCGCGGCCGCCCGGCCAACTCGTCCGCCCGATCAGACTACAGTTCGCGCGAACGTGTCCCACCGCCGCACTAGGGTTCAGACCATGACCCGATACGCCGCCCTCCTGCGCGGTATCAACGTGGGCGGCATCAACATCAAGATGGCCGACCTCCGCAGCACCTTCGCCGATCTGGGATTCGAGAACGTGAAGACCGTCCTCGCGTCGGGCAACGTGCTGTTCGATTCCGACCGCGACGACGTCTCCACCCTGAAGAGCGAGATCGAATCCGCGCTGCGCGCCGAATTCCGGTACGAAGCCTGGGTTTTCGTCCTCGATCTCGACGCGGTCCGGCAGATCGTCGACGACTATCCGTTCGATCCCGAGCGGGAGGGCTGGCATCCGTACGTGCTGGTGACACCCGAACCCGAGGTCCTGGACACGCTCCTGAGCATCCGGGACGAACTCGATCCGGAGGTCGAACGAATCCAGGCCGGTGACGGTGTCCTGTACTGGGAGGTCGAGCGGGGCATGACATTGAAGAGCAGGTTCGGCAAGAGCACCGGCTCCGCCAAGCTGAAGGCGTCCACGACCACCCGGAATCTGCGCACCCTCCTCAAGCTCCTGAAGTGAGTCGCCGGTGACCGTTCTCGCGGTGGCGCTCGTCGCCGCGGTCCTCGTCTTCGCGGTCGTGCGTCCTCGCCGGCTCCCCGAGATCGTCGCGGCCGCACCGGCCGCGGTCGTCGTCCTGGCCACGGGGCTGGTGACACCGGCCGAGGCCTGGGACGAAGTGTCGGAGATGGCCCCGACCGTCGGATTCCTCGCGGCGATCCTCGTCCTCGCGCATCTCGCCGACGCCATGGGTGTGTTCACCTGGATCGCCGGCCGGCTGCGCCGCGGGGCGCGGGGCGAACCGAAGAGGTTGCTGACTCTCGTGTTCGGGGCCGCGGCGCTCACCACGGCGGTGCTGAGTCTCGATGCCACGGTGGTGCTGCTGACCCCGGCGGTGATCGCGACGGCTCGCTCGCTGCGGATGGATCCGCGGCCGCACTCGTACGCCACCGCGCACCTGTCGAACACGGCGTCGACCCTGCTGCCGGTCTCCAACCTCACGAACCTCATCGCGTTCTCCGCGACCGGGTTGACCTTCCTGCATTTCACCGCCGTCATGGCGTTGCCCTGGGCGGTGGCGATTTTCGTCGAACTGGTCCTGTTCCGGATCTTCTTCCGCCGTCGCCTGGTTCGGCCCGACGCCGACCCGGAGCAGAGGCACGACCCACCCGTCCCGATCGCCGCGCTGTCCATCATCGCGGTCACTCTTCTGGGGTTCGGGGTGTCCGGCTTCGTGGGGATCGCACCGGGATGGGTCGCGGCGGCGGGGGCGATCGTGCTGGGCGTCGTCGCGCTGCGTGAGGGCCGAACCGACTTCGGACGCATCGTGTACTCGGTCGACGTGTGGTTCTGCGCGTTCGTCCTGGTCCTCGGCGTCGTCGTCGCAGGTGTCGCGAACGGTCCGATCGGCGACTGGATCGCGGAGCGGCTGCCGACCGACACCTCGTTCGCGGCGCTGCTGGCGATGGCCGTCGTCGCGGCGGTCGCCGCGAATCTGGTGAACAACCTGCCCGCCACCCTGCTTCTGCTGGCGGCCCTCGGACCCCATCCCCCGACAGCGCTCGTCCTGGCGATGCTGCTCGGCGTGAATCTCGGTCCCAACCTCACCTACGTGGGGTCGCTCGCGATCATGCTGTGGCGGCGGGTGGCCGCACGAGCCGGAGCCCCCGCGGATCTGCGCACGTTCACCGTTCTCGCAGTGGTCACCACGCCGTTGACCCTGCTCGCCGCGGTGACTGCCCTCTGGGCCTGTGAGTACTTGTCAACCGCGGGCGGTTGACAAGTACTCACAGGTGGGAGGTGTCGTTGACCAGGCGGACGGACGAGCCGCCGTCGGGGTAGAACTCGGCGATGCTCAGCGACGCCAGATCCAGGTGCAGCCGGAAGAGCAGCGACGGTCCCGCCTCGAGCGCCAGCTGCAACAGCGTCTTGATCGGGGTCACGTGCGTGACCACCAGGATGGTGGAGCCGCCGTACGTCGCGGTGAGGTCGTCGCGGACCTTCAGGATCCGCTCGCGTACCTCGTCGAAGCTCTCCCCCGACGGCGGGCACACCGAGGTATCCGACAACCACTTGCGGTGCAGTTCGGGGTCGCGTTCGGCAGCTTCCCGGAACGTGAGGCCCTCCCATTCGCCGAAGTCGGTTTCGGTGAGGCCCTCGTGCACGGTGACGGGAAGTCCGAGCGCCGTCGCGGCAGCCGACGCGGTCTGCTGGGCGCGGCCGAGCGGCGAGGACACGACGGCGGCGATTCCGCTGGTGCCGGCGATGCGGCGGGCCGCGCCGTTCGCCTGCGCCAGCCCGAGCTCGGTGAGCGCCGGGTTCCCGCGGCCCGAGTACCGCCGGTCGACGGACAGCGGAGTCTGCCCGTGCCGGAGCAGCAGCATCCTGGTCGGGGCGCCCGTCGTGTCCATCCAACCCGGCGCCGCCGGGGTGGTCTCGTCCGACTGCACGGCGGCCGGTTCCGGTTCGGCGCCGGACACGCCGGCCGCACCGTCCATGGCCTCGTTGGCCAGGCGGTCGGCGTGCGAGTTCTCCGCGCGCGGGATCCAGGTGTACGTGACGCCGTCGAACTGCCGCGCGAGCCCGGACGCCTGCCGGTGCAGCGGAATCATGTCCGGGTGCTTGACCTTCCACCGCCCGGACATCTGCTCGACGACCAGTTTGGAATCCATCCGCACATCCGCCTCGGACGCGCCGAGTTCCGCGGCCGCCTCGAGACCGGCGATCAGCCCCCGGTACTCGGCGACGTTGTTCGTGACGATCCCGAGGCTTTCCTTGCGCTCGGCGAGGACGGTCCCCCGGGCCGCGTCGAACACCACGGCGCCGTAGCCCGCGGGTCCGGGGTTGCCGCGCGAGCCACCGTCGGCCTCGACGACCACGCGACTCACAGACCCGACTCCTTGGTGCGCACCAGGATCGCGCCGCACTCGGAGCACCGCACGACGACGTCGGGCGCGGTGCCGGTGATGCGGGAGATCTCGCCACGGTCCAGTTCGATGCGGCACGCTCCGCAGCGCCGCGCCTGCAGCAGTGCGGCGCCGACCCCGTTCTGGGTGCGCTGCTTCTCGTAGACGGCGATCAGGTCGGCCGGGAACTGGTCGGCGAGTGCGGCGCGGTCGTGGGTGCAGCGCTGCTCGGCGGCGTCCAGGTCGGCGACGGCGTCGTCGCGGCGGCGGGAGGCGTCGATGAGGTCTTCCTCGATCTGCGACAGCTGCGCACCGGCGTGGTCGTGGTCGGACTGCGACGCCTCGCGCCGTTCCATCACCTCGAGCAGTTCGTCCTCGAGGAGTCCCTGACGGCGCACGAGGCTGCCGAGTTCGTGTTCGAGTTCCGTGAGTTGCTTCGACCCGACCGTTCCGCTCTCGAGCAGCTTGCGGTCGCGGTCCTCGCGCTGACGCACGGCGTCGACTTCCCCTTCGAGCTTGCGGATGTCGCGGTCGAGGTCGTCGAGGATGATCTCCACCGCCACGGCCGCGTCCTTACGCGTGACGCGTTCCGCCTCGAGCCGCTCGACTTCCTGACGCTCCGGAAGCGCGGTGCGTCGGTGGGCGATCCTCGACAGCTCCGCATCGACGCCGGCGAGGTCGAGAAGCTTGGACTGCACCTGTGGTTCGACGTTCACGCGTGGTAACTCCTGCTGTCTTCTGTGAAGGTTTCTTCTGCGGCCGATAACTGAGTGTCAACCGTACCCCGGCGGATCCTGCGTTTCGGCCGGACGGCGCTAGAACGACGACGCGCTGACCGACCACGGATCGGTCCGTACGGACGACACCGACACCTGCCATTCGGGCGTCTGCGCGAACGCGGTGTCCAGGACACCCTTCGCCTGTGCGCACCACGGTTGTTCGCTCGCCCAGTGTGCGACGTCGATCAGCGCCGGTCCACCGGCGCGCAGGTGCTCGTCCGCGGGGTGGTGGCGCAGGTCGGCGGTCACGTAGGCGTCCACGGCGAGCCGGGAGACGACGTCGAGGAACGAGTCGCCGGAGCCACCGCACACGGCGACGGTGCGGATCGTGGCGTCGGGGTCGCCCGCGGCCCGCACACCCCAGGTCGTGGCGGGCAGAGCGTTCGCGACGCGGTCGGTGAAGTCGCGCAGGGACAGCGGTTCGGGGAGTGCGCCGACGCGTCCGAGTCCGCGGGGGCCGGGGAAGGTGGCCATCTCGAAGACGTCGAATGCCACCTCTTCGTACGGGTGGGCGGCACGCATCGCGGCGAGGACCCGCTGCCGGATGCCGCGCGGGGCGATCACCTCGACTCGGCTCTCCTCGACGCGTTCGAGGGCCCCGACCGCGCCGAGTGTGGGGTTCGCGCCGTCGGTCGGCAGGAACTGGCCGTGCCCTGTGACGGACCAGCTGCAGTCGCGGTAGTTACCGATCTGTCCGGCGCCGGCGTCGAACAGCGCGCGGCGCACGGTGTCGGCGTCGCCGGCGGGGACGAGGACCACCCACTTGTCCAGGTCCTCGGTGGGTTGCGGCTCGATCGGCCCGGTGACGGTGAGTCCGAGCGCTTCCGCCAGTGCGTCGGAGACGCCCGGGTCCGCGGAGTCGGCGTTGGTGTGCGCGGTGAACAGGGCGCAGCCGGCCTTGATCAGCTTGTGGACGAGCGCGCCCTTCGGGGTGTGCGCGCCGACGGTGTCGACGCCGCGGAGCAGCAGCGGGTGGTGGACGAGGAGGAGGTCGGCGCCGGCGTCGATCGCCTCGTCGACGACGGCGGCGGTGGGATCCACCGCGATCATCACCGTCGACACCACGTCGCCGGGGTCGCCGCACACGAGGCCGACGGAGTCCCACGCTTCCGCGAGAGCGGGCGGGTAGGCCGCATCGAGGGTCGCGATCACGTCGGCGAGACGAACCGGATTCACAGGATCTCCTTCATCGCGTCGATCAGCACTTCGGTCTGCTCCGGGGGGCGCACCGCGACGCGGAGGAAGTCCGGTCCGAGTCCGGGGAACGTGTCGCAGCGGCGCACGGCGATGCCCCGCTCGCGCAGGTGCTTGCGCATCAGTTCGCCGTCGGGGAGGCGGAGCAGGAGGAACGGCGCGACGGCGGGTCGGTGCACCGCGACGCCGATCCCGGTCAGCCGCCGGATCATGTCCGCGCGCCACTCACCGAGCACCACGGCGTGCTCCCGGGCGGCGGCGACGGCGTGCGGTTCGCTGCACGCGGCGATCGCCTCCACCTGCAGGCTGCCCAGTGGCCAGTGCGCCCGTCCCACCTGCAGGCGTTCGAGGATCTCGGGCGACCCGAGCGCGTACCCGCAGCGCAGTCCCGCCAGCGCCCACGTCTTGGTGAGGCTGCGGAGCACGAGCACGTCGGGGAGCGAACGACCGGTCAGCGACTCGTCCTCGTCCGGCACCGCGTCCGCGAACGCCTCGTCGACCACGAGGATCCGGCCCGGACGGCGCAACCGCAGGATCGCCTCGGCGGAATGCAGCACGGACGTCGGGTTGGTCGGGTTGCCGATCACCACCAGATCGGCCGACTCTGGGACCGTCGCGGAATCGAGGGCGTACGGGTCGTCGAGCAGCACCTGCGTGACGAGCACCTGCGCCTCCCGCAGCGACCACTCGGGCTCGGTGAACGACGGATGGATCAGCGCCGCCTCCCGGACCCCGAGCCGCGGAAGCAGGGAGAATCCCTCGGCTCCCCCGGCGAGGAGCAGCACCTCGTCGGGGGTTCGGCCGTGCCGGGACGCCACCGCGGTCCGGGCCGCACGGTCGGCCGCGACCGTCGGGTAGGAGCCCAGGTGCGGCAACGCGCCGGCGAGGCGCAGTCGCAACCAGTCCGGCGGTCCGTCTCCCTGCACATTGACGGCGAAATCGAGGAGTCCGGGCCCCGCATCCACGTCTCCGTGGTGACGCAGGCTCTCCCGGCTCCCGGCACGAATGTCCACAGCTGTCGAGCCTAAGGGACAATGGTCCGGTGACATCTCTCTCCACCTCCGCGTCCTCCGCCCCTTCTGTCCTCTCGGCTCCGATCGTGCTGTTCGATCTCGACGGCACGCTCACCGACTCCGCACCCGGCATTCACGCCGGGTTCCGCCACGCGCTCGCGACGATCGGGCAGCCGGAACCGACCGACGAGATGATCGACGCCGTCATCGGCCCGCCGATGATCGACACGTTCCGGTCGATGGGGCTGGACGAGGAACTCGTGCAGCAGGCAGTCGCGGCCTACTTCGAGCGTTACGACAGCGTCGGGTGGGCGGAGAACGCCGTCTTCGACGGCATCGAGAAGGTGCTCGTCGCCGCCCGGGACAGCGGCCGGAGGCTCGGCGTCGCCACGTCGAAGTCCGAGCGGTTCGCGATCCGCATCCTCGAGCACTTCGAACTGGCCCACTACTTCGAGTTCATCGGCGGCGCCAGCGACGACGGCAGTCGCCGCGCCAAGTCGGACGTGATCGCCCACTCCCTCCGGAACCTGGGGGTCACCGCCACCGAGGGCGCCACGCCCGACGTCTTGATGATCGGCGACCGGGACCACGATGTTCTCGGCGCCGCGCACTGGGGCATCCCCGCGGTGTTCGTCGAGTGGGGTTACGGGTTCCCCGCGGAGGCGGAGCGCGCGCACGCAAAAGCCGGGACCGTCGCCGACCTCGGGAAGATGCTCGATGACGCGGCCTGAGACCCCGCTGCACGTGACGTTCGTGTGCACCGGAAACATCTGCCGCTCCCCGATGGCCGAGAAGATCTTCGCCGAGCATCTGCGCCGGGAAGCCCTCGACGACCGGGTGGTGGTGAGCAGCGCCGGGACCCACGGCTGGCACGTCGGCCGCGAGGCGGACATCCGCACCAACGAGACCCTGAAACTGAACGGCTACACGACGGGCCACACGGCCGCCGAGGTCGGGCCGTTCCATCTGGGCGCGGATCTGGTGGTCGCCCTCGCCGCGAACCACGACCGTGAGCTTGCCCACATGGGTGTGCCGGACGAACGCCGCCGGCTGCTGCGCAGTTTCGACCCGGATGCGGACACGTCGTCCGTCCCCGACCCGTTCTACGGGGACCTCGAGGACTTCGAGCGCGTCCGCCTCCAGATCGAGGCCGCGGTGCCGGGGCTGCTCGACTGGGTGCGCAGCCGGTAACCCACGATCAGGGCCGTCACCTGCGAGCGGCTACCGTGGAGGCGTGCGAAGGCTGAGATTTCTGTTGCGACCCGGCTGGTTGGTGTTGGCCTTGGTGGTCGCCGGATTCGCATTCATGTGTTTCTACGTGCTCGCGCCGTGGCAGCTCGGCAAGAACACGTCCACGGAGCACCGTAACCAACTGATTGCCGACTCGGTCGACGCCGACCCCGTGCCGCTCGAGAACCTGCTGTCCGGCGCGGCCCCGAATCCGGACGACGAGTGGCGGCGCGTCACCGCGACCGGCTCCTACGTCCAGAACAGCGATCTGCTGGTCCGCCTGCGGTCCATCGACTCGCAGCCCGCGTACGAGGTCCTGACCCCGCTGCAGCTGACCGACGGTCGCATCATCCTGGTCAACCGCGGCTACGTCCGGCCGGTTCAGGGGACCGAGCCGCCACCGGTGGATCCGCCGCCGGCCGGGCAGGTGACGCTCGACGGTCGTGTCCGCAAGTCCGAGGGCACCATCCCCGGCAAGGAGCCGATCGACGAGAACGGGCTCCGGCAGGTTTACTACATCGATGCGGGGCAGATCGGCGGCTTCATCGGCACCGACCTGGTCGATGCGTACGTGCAACTCGAACCCGATCAGCCGGGCGGCCTCGGCACCATTCCGCTCCCCCAGCTCGACGCGGGCCCGTACCTGTCGTACGGCCTGCAGTGGCTGGCGTTCGGCATCATGGCCCCGCTCGGTCTCGCCTACTTCGTCCGGGCGGAGTGGCAGGAACGCCGCAAGGAGAAGTCCGCGAAATCGTCCGAGGACTCCACGCCGGCCCCCGCTCCCGCGGCCCGGAAGAAGCCGTTCACACGCAGCAAGCCGGTGGAATCAGCGCCGAGAACGGCGGCGGAAGTGAAACTGGCCGACCGCTACGGCAAGGGCCGCTGACACCAGCGCCGCGCTGCCCTGCACGGCGACGGACAGCCGGACCGCGCGCCCGAGGTCGACGGGTTCCGGTGCGGGGCCGGACCCGAGAGACGGTCGCATCTCGACGCCGTGCGCGTATTCGGTGCGCCCACCGAGCGAGATCCCGAGAGCGCCGGCCGCGCTGGCCTCCGCGACGCCGGCGTTGGGGCTGGGGTGCGCGGACGCGTCGCGCAGCCACGCCTCCCACGCCTCCCGCGGCGAACCCCCGACCGTCGGCGCGGCGAGCACGGACAGTGCTCCGGTCAGCCGGGCGGGAATCAGGTTGAGAACGTCGTCCCACCGCGCCGCGGCCCAGCCGAAGTTGTGGTATTTCGGCGAGCGGTAGCCGATCATCGCGTCGAGTGTGTTGGAGGCTCGGTAGACGAACAGTCCGGGGATTCCGGCGACCGCGCCCCACACGAGGGCCCCGACAGCCGAGTCGGACGTGTTCTCGGCCACCGACTCCAGCGTCGCCCGCGTGAGCCCGTCGACGCCGAGCACGCTGGGATCGCGACCGCACAGGGACGGCAGCAGGGCGCGTGCGGCGGCGAGGTCGTCCGCTGTGAGATGCGCGGCCATGGCCGTCCCGGTCCGGCCCAGCGACGTTCCGCCGAGCACGGCCCACGTCGCGACAGCGGTCTCGGCTGCCTCCGCGCCCCATCCCCCGCGCCGTGCCACCCGCGTGGCGGCGGCTCCGACACCGGCCGCGCCGGCCACGAGGACCGCGACGTGCAGGACCCCCGACCACCGGGAATCACGGTAGGTGAGGTTCTCCAATGCCATTGCCGTGCGGCCGAACCCGGACACCGGATGCCACCGGGCCGGGTCGGCGAACACACGGTCGGCGATGAAGCCGAGGAGCAGGCCGGCCGCGCGGGCGGTGCCGGGACGGGAGGTTCGATGCACGCCGCTATTTGTATCAACTAACGTTGCAGTCGATGTAAAGGAGCGTCCCATGAGTGCCTCGATCGACGAATACCTGGCAGGCAAGGACCCGGACGCCACCGAGCGCCTACTGCAGTTCCGCGACCTCGTGCTGGCGTGCGGGGAGGTGGACGAGCGGGTCCACCGGACCGAGATCGCGTGGGCCCGCACCCGCGTCTTCGCCGCCGCGTTCATCTATTCGTCGCGCCTCGAGATCGCCCTCGACCTCCGTCGGCGCATTCACCACCCGCAACTGCGGGAGGCTTTTCCCACCACCAAGACGGTGATCACTCACCGGTTGACGATCACGTCCGACGATCAACTCGACGGCACCCTGTCGGACCTTCTCGCCGAGGCGTACGAGACCGTGGGCCCGGGCACGCGCTCACGATAGCGAGTCGGATTTCCGAAACTCTGCCCAGTATCTCGCCAAGCGGCCTTTCCGGCGCCTACCATGGTAAATGCCGCCTCGTTCCCCCCATTCAGAGGCGGCGCACGGCCCCGCCCCGCTCACATCTTCGGTGCTGACTCAACACACCCACGTGGCCCGGCGGGGTTCCGCGCGTCCGGGGGAATTTCGTCTGAGGCATTGGAATCGCCGACTGCGACTGCGACGATCGAAGAGTGAGCGGCGACGTGACGAAGCTGGACGACGACCAACTGCTCGCCCTGCTGAACGAGCACCGGGCACTGCTCGGGGAGTCGATAGCGAACGACTACGGCAGCGGGACGGTACGCAGCGTCACCGTCCGGATCGCGGAGTTCGAGGCCGAGATCCATCGCCGCGGCTCCACGGCGCACGGAAGTTCGGCCTGACCAGCTACGACCGGGTCTTGGCGGGAGCTGACCAGACGGCCGCGACTCCCCCTTCTCTGCGTAGCGGTCGATCCGGACGATGCCCGCTCCGGGCTCGGTGGGACGGTGCGTCTCGTTGACTAGTCCGATTCGAACGTCTTGCCGCTCGACGTGCCGTTGCGCAGCGTCAGCTTGTACCCGGGCGTGCCAGGAATATGCCACCGCCGGGGAAGCTCCGGGCGATGTACAGGCGAACTCCACGAAACCCGGCACAGCACCGTGGTTCGAGAAGAGGATGTACTGCATGACCGAATCCGATCTGTCCGTCCTCCGCGAGCGCGCCGCGAACGGTGACCAGACAGCGATCGACATCCTGATCGAACTCGCCGGTGAGCGCGGCGACATGGACGAGTTGCGCCGCCTCGCCGAGAACGGGAGCTCCGATGCGGCCGACCAACTCATCGAAGTGGCCACCGAACTCGGCGACCTGGGGGAACTCCGCCGCCTCGCCGACGGTGGAAACATCACCGCCGCCGAGCAACTGAGTGAACTCACCGGGGAATGACACGAGAAAGCCCCGACGCGCGAGAAACGCACTTCGGGGCTCTGCCTGACGGTGGGCGCGGAGGGTTTCGAACCCCCGACCGCTGGTGTGTAAAACCAGAGCTCTACCACTGAGCTACACGCCCGAACATCCGGCGAGAAACTCGCCGGATGCGCATCAGGACTCTAGCGTGGCGAGCGCTTTCTCCCAAGCTCCCTGGTCACGGGCCTCTCCGGGTCCGTTCATCTCGGCGAACCGGATGACACCTTCCTTGTCGATGACGAAGGTGCCGCGGTTCGCGAAGCCCAGCTTCTCGTTGAAGACTCCGTATTGCTGCGCGACGGCGCCGTGCGGCCAGAAGTCGGCGAGCAGCGGGAAGGTGTATCCCTGCTCGGCGGACCATATCTTGTGGGTCGGCGACGCACCGACGGAGAGGGCGAGGATCGCGGTCTCGTCGTTCTCGAACTTCGGCAGTTCGTCGCGAACCTTGCAGAGCTCACCCTGGCATGTTCCGGTGAACGCGAGGGGGTAGAACACGAGCAGGACGTTCTTCTTTCCGCGGTAGTCGGAAAGCGTCACCTCCTGGTTGTTCTGGTCCTTGAGGGTGAAATCGGGGGCGCTGGTGCCCACCTCGAGCGGCATGACGGTGTTCCTTCGGTGAGGGTGTACGGAAAGGTGTGACAGTTCAGCGCTTGTTCGCGGGACGCGACTTCGGCTGAACCAGACGGCTTCCCGACCAGTCCCCGAGGTTTGCCGCCGACGTCTGGGTGAGACCGGCTGTGGGTGCGGACTCGGCGATCTCGCTGGGCTCCACGTGACCGGGCTGCCCGGTCTTGGGCGTGAGGACCCACACGAATCCCTCGTCGGCCAGGGGGCCGATGGCATCCATGAGGGCGTCGACCAGGTCTCCGTCTTCGTCGCGCCACCACAGCAGCACGACGTCGATGACCTCGTCGGAATCCTCGTCCAGTAGTTCTCCACCGATGGTGTCCTCGACCGCGGCACGCAGGTCGTCGTCGGTGTCCTCGTCCCAGCCCAGTTCCTGTACCGCCATGTCGGCAGTGATCCCGAGTTTCTGAGCGTAGTTTTGGGCGTCCGCCGCGGCGACCACGGTGGGGTCCTCCTTTTGTTGACGGTGCTCGGGTACCCGAACACCGGCCGGATGAAGATCAATTAGGTGAAAGCGAACATGCTCGGACGCTTTCGCGCAAGCCGACCGCGCGAATTTTTGTCAGAAAGTAGTGATGCGCGGTCATCGACCGAGCCTACGGTGCGGGAGTCACGATGTGGGGCAAGCTGCCCGAATCGAGTCGCTGAGCTCGTCTCCGCGGCTTGCGAGCGTGTTCAGATTGTCTCCGCGCTGCCCGCTGTCGACGGCGGCTGCGAGATCGCGGTAGTTGTTCGCGTAGTCGGTGAGCAATCCGGTCAGTTCCGAGGGAAGCGACGGGATGGAGGCATTCGCGCCGTCGGCGGCCGCCCGGAGCGCCACCGCCGCGGCGCTCGCCTTGGCACCGGTGTCCGCGGCGTCGGCGTTGGCTGCGTCGATGAACGCGTTGTAGGTGTCGATGGTGTCGCCGGCGCGGGTGACGAACATCGTGCATTGCGTCACTAGTTGCTCCCGCTCCGCCGCGGCCTTCTGTGAGGACGACGCCGCCACCGAAGAGGACGTCGCCTCCGCCGCGTATTCGGCAGCCTGGGCATCGTTCTGCTGCGCGGTCCCCTCGATCGCGTTGCCACATCCAGCGATGACGCCGGCACCGACGATCGCCGCGGTGGCGGCACACACCAGGCCCCAGCGGCGCGTCGACGTGCGCATTCGTCTCCCCCATGTTTTGGACGACATCGATAAATTCAACATTCGGCCCCCGATCAGCGCAAACGCTACCGGAGAGTAACCCGAACAGAGTGTGCCGACTGCGCCGCAATGGGGAAAGATAAGGGTTGCGCCATATTCATAAAGGAGATGGGTCGGGCCTAACAAGGCCGCGATCGCATGGAGAGGACGCCACACCGCGCGTCCCACCACAATGAGGAGCAACGTTGTCAGACCTGATCCAGGGACCCGCGTCTCAACCGGATTCCGCCGCACCCGGCGCCGGAGCGGCCCAACCTTCCAACCCCAGTGCGACCCCGGGTTCCGACGGCCGCGTTCGCGTCATCCGTGAGGGTGTTGCGTCGTATCTGCCGGATATCGATCCGGATGAGACCACGGAGTGGTTGGAATCGTTCGATGGACTGTTGGACCGGTCCGGTCCTACTCGTGCCCGGTATCTGATGTTGCGGATGCTCGAGCGGGCCGGGGAGAAGCACGTCGCGTTGCCGGCGTTGACGTCCACCGATTATGTGAACACCATCCCGACGGAGAACGAGCCGTGGTTCCCCGGCGACGAGGAGACCGAGCGCCGGTATCGGGCGTTCATCCGGTGGAACGCGGCGGTGATGGTGACCCGCGCGCAGCGTCCCGGTGTCGGTGTCGGCGGGCACATCTCCACGTACGCGTCGTCGGCGGCGTTGTACGAGGTGGGGTTCAACCACTTCTTCCGCGGCAAGGACCACCCCGGCGGCGGCGATCAGATCTTCATCCAGGGCCACGCGTCCCCCGGTATCTATGCCCGCGCGTTTTTGGAGGGGCGGATCCCGGCGGAGCGGATGGACGGGTTCCGGCAGGAACACTCGCACACCGATCAGGGTGGTGGGTTGCCGTCGTATCCGCACCCCCGGCTGCTGCCGGATTTCTGGGAGTTCCCGACCGTGTCGATGGGTCTGGGCCCGATGAACGCGATCTACCAGGCCCGGTTCAACCACTACCTCCATGATCGGGGCATCAAGGACACCGCCGATCAGCACGTGTGGGCGTTTTTGGGTGACGGGGAGATGGACGAACCCGAATCCCGGGGTCTGGCGCACGTCGCCGCCACCGAAGGTTTGGACAATTTGACGTTCGTGGTGAACTGCAACCTGCAGCGCCTCGACGGCCCGGTCCGCGGCAACGGGAAGATCATCCAGGAGTTGGAGTCGTTCTTCCGCGGCGCCGGCTGGAACGTGATCAAGGTGGTCTGGGGCCGCGAGTGGGACGCGTTGTTGCACGCGGACCGGGACGGTGCCCTGGTCAATTTGATGAACGTCACCCCGGACGGTGACTACCAGACCTACAAGGCCAACGACGGCGGCTACGTGCGGGAGCATTTCTTCGGCCGGGACCCGCGGACGAAGGAGTTGGTGGCGAACCTGTCCGATCAGGACATCTGGAACCTCAAACGCGGCGGCCATGATTACCGCAAGATCTATGCGGCGTACGCGGCGGCGATGGCGCACAAGGGGCAGCCGACGGTGATCCTGGCGCACACCATCAAGGGCTACACCCTGGGGAAGCATTTCGAGGGCCGCAACGCCACCCACCAGATGAAGAAGCTGACCCTCGATGATCTGAAGAATTTCCGGGACCTGCAGCGGATCCCGATCTCCGACGCGGAGTTGGAGCGGGACCCGAAGATGCCGCCGTACTACCACCCCGGCCCCGATGCCCCGGAGATCCGGTACATGCTGGACCGGCGCAAGGCGTTGGGTGGGTTCCTGCCGGAGCGGCGGACCGCCCCGAAGCCGTTGCCGCAGCCGGCGGATTCGACCTACGACGTGGTCCGTAAGGGGTCCGGTAAGCAGCAGGTCGCGACCACCATGGCGTTGGTGCGGATCATGAAGGAGTTGTTGCGGGACAAGGAGATCGGGAAGCGGATCGT